>CANGXD010000244.1 GCA_947457545.1 Gemmatimonadaceae bacterium | reverse complement strand
GGTCGCGATGAGCGACAAGTACGCCGTGATTGCCGCTCATCGCGCGGAGTATCCGATCGCCCTGATGTGCCGGGTGTTGGCGGTGTCCCGGTCGGGGTTCTACGCGGCCCAGGGCCGGGGGCCGTCGGAACGCGCCACGGCGGATGGCGCCCTGGCCACGACGATCACCGCCACCTTCGCCCGGTGTCAGGGGCGGTACGGGCCCCCCCCGCGTCCACGCGGTCCTGCGGCGGGATGGGCACGCCGTGGGACGCAAGCGGGTGGCGCGGCTCATGCGGGCGGCGGGTCTGTCATCACCAATGTGAAATTGCTCAGAAGTACCAAGAAGAATTGCTCACTTGGGAGCTTTCCTGCGGGGCCCTCCGCGGGCCTCGTGCCGACGCGACCTTGGTCTCTTCCCGTCGGGGAGGAGACTGGTGTACAGCAGGGATACCCTTGTGTTACTACAGCACTTGTTGGAGCAGGGCCTTGGAAAACGGGCCATTGCCAAGCAGTTAGGGGTGAGCCGCCGGACGGTCCATCATTGGATTGCCACCGGCCAGCTCACGCGGGTGGTGGAGACGGAGGCGCCGCGGACGACCGTGCCGCGCCCGCAGAAATTGGACCGGTTCAAGCCGCTGATTCACGAGCGATTGGCCGCCTATCCCGCGCTGTCCGCGCAGCGGCTGCTGGCCGAGTGTCGGGCGGCCGGCTACGCGGGCGGAGCGACGCGGCTGCGGGATTATGTGGCCAGCGTGCGACCGCGTCCGGAGCCGGAGCCGATCATGCGCTTCGAGACGGCGCCAGGACTGCAGGCCCAGTTCGATTTTGCCGAAGTGAAGTTGCCGTGGGGCAAGCGCTATGCGGTGCTCGTCGTGCTCGGATACTCCCGCAAGCTGTACGTGGAGTTTGTCCCGCGACAAACGGCGCTCACCGTGATGCAGAGCCTGGAGCGCGCCTTTGCCGACTTCGGCGGCGTGCCCCGAGAGATTCTGTTTGATCAGCTGAAGGCGGTGATCATCGAGGATCAGCGGCCCGACGGCGGCAAGCTACTCGAAAATGCGGAGTTCGGGCGCTTCGCCGCCCACTGGGGCTTTCGGATTCGCGCCTGTCGCCCGTACCGCGCGCAAACGAAAGGGAAGGTCGAGCGACCGGTCAGTTATCTGCGCACCAGCTTTCTGTATGGCCGCGAGTTTCTGGGGGATGCCGATCTCGCCGATCAATGCGCCCGCTGGCTCACGGACGTCGCCAATGTGCGGATCCATGGCACGACGGGCGAGCGCCCAGAAGAGCGCTTTCAGCGCGACGAGCAGACGGTACTGCAGCCACTCGCACCGCGGCCGTACCGGTCACTGGTATTGATGGCCCCGCAGGCGTCGGTGGCCACGACGCGCAGCGTGCCGCATGTGGCGGTGGAACGGCGCGCGCTCGCGCACTACGGCGCGCTGCTTGCCGAGGAGGCGTCATGAGCACGCTCCGCGACCGGCTGCGTGCCCAGTTGGCGGACTGCAAAATGCCCGGCGCCCTTGAAGCGGTCGATGACATTCTGCGGCGCATTGATGCGGGCGAGTTGAGCGCCGGTCCTGCGATGGAAGCGCTGCTCGGCAGCCACATCGCGCTGCGCAATCAGCGGCGACTGCAGACGGCCATGCGCTGCGCCCGCCTCCCGAGTGTAAAAACGCTCGACGACTTCGACTTCACCTTTCAGCCGTCAGTGAAGCGCGATCAGCTCGAGAGCTTGCACACGCTGCAGTTTCTTGAGCGCAAAGAGAATGTGGTCTTCCTCGGGCCGCCTGAGGTAGCGACATACTACGTCACCTCGCTATGTCGTTGATGGACTGAGTGATAGCTGTGCGCTATCGTGAGTTGGCGGACCGCGCCGGCGCCGATGGACCTGCGCAACGTAGTCCTGGACGACCGGCGTCATGAGATCCGTGGTCCGAATGACCCACGGAGCCGTCGCGATCACTTGTTCGGCGGGGAGGAGCCCGCCGGAAATGAGAGAGCGGATCACCGTGTGACTGACGTCGAGCCGGTCGGCGGCTTGCTCCAGGGTGCACCATCCGTCCCGTGCAGCACTCGTCGGATCGAAGACGGGCAGGTCATGCGTGTGGCGTAGCGTCACGACCCGGGTGGCGGTCCACGTGTTACCACGCCCGGTGGTGTAGCCGAGGCGATTGAGCACGGCAGCAATCTGCCCATCGGGGAGGACGCGCACCAAAGCCCGGACGAGGTCGACGACGTCCTCGCTCGTGCAGAAGCGATGCTGACCTTTGCGCTTCTTCCGCACATCCAAGGCGCTGTGCTGCCCGCCGGCCCAGCGGACGACTACCTGAAGTCGAGACTCGTCGGCGCTCACCTCGACCAAGAGCTCCTCGATCAGCGTGCGGACGAGGCGCTTCTTCAGTCGCGCGTCGCTACGCGGGTCCTGCCAGACACGCGGGAGGTCCTCTGCGAGGGCGCGCAGGCCCGCGACGTCGACCGCGGGGGAGGCGCTGACGGTGGCCAGCCCTGTAAGGTGGCGCTCCTGTGCCGAGACGGCATCGAGGGCGGTATTCCAGCGACGCTCCAATTCCGCGGCCACCAGCCGATTGGCAGGATCCACGGCATCGTACTGCCGCCGGGCGCGCTCCGCTTCGTACCGGAGTTGTTCGAGGGCCAGCTGCGCATGGGCCTGACGCTCGGTCTGCTGCGCCTGCGTCTGCTCGGCCGCCGCGAGCGCGGCGTCGATGGCTCCGGGCGCGACCACGGCGAAGATCGCGTCTTCGACGGCGCGCTCGAGCGCGAGCCCACCGAAGGACAGACAATGGCCCGTGCCATGATTGACCATGGCGCCGCGACACGCGTACCGGCGCACCTTGCCCTGGCTGCCGCTGTACGCCACATGCAGGCGCCGTCCGCACCGCCGACAGCGCAGCAGGCCGGCAAGTAACGCCGTGCCATGACGTGGTGCGCCGCGACTCATCCGTCCCTGCATCTGCGCATTCTCCTGCCGCTGGGTCTGGAGCGCTTCGTACTCGGGCCACGTGATATAGCCCGGATGATGGTCGGGCAGGAAGACCGGCCAGTCGGCGGCCTCGCGGCGCGTCGTGCGCTTGCTGGCTCGCCCACCGCTCACCCGCGTCTCCGTCTTGGTGCGCCCGAACACGTAGGCACCCGCATAGATCGGATTCGTGGCCAGCTTATGGATCGTGTTGTACACCGGCAGCTTCCACACCACGGTGCGACCGAAGGGGCCATACTCGATGGCCGGCAGGGTGACCTGCTCGCTTCGACACCACAGCAGCACCTGCCGGAGACTGCCGAGGGCCAGGAGCTGGCGGAAGATCATCCGAATGGCCGACTGGATCCGAAGATCCGGGTCGAGCTCCACACGATCATCGCGCGTGCGGACGTACCCGATGGGCACGGTCGTGTACAACTCGCCTCGTGAGGCCTTCAATCGCAGCGCTTCGAGGGACCGCTGCCGCAGCACCCCGAGCTCTCACTCGCTCATGGTGCCCTTGAGCCCCAGCAGCAGCCGGTCATTGAAGTCACGCGGATCGTACACGCCCTCGCCGTCGATCAGCAGTGTGGCGGTGAGCCCGCAGAGATCGACCAGATGATGCCAGTCGCGATTATTGCGTGCGAGTCGCGACGCCTCGAGCGCGAACACGGCCCCGACATGCTCGTCGCATACCGCGGCGACCAATCGCTCGAAGCCCGGCCGCACCACGCGCCCCGAGCCGGAGCGCCCGAGGTCATCGTCCACCACTTCGACGTGCTGCCAGCCCCACGTGCGGGCATGCTCCGCCAGCGCGTATTGGCGACGCTGACTCTCCAGATGCTCGTGCACCTGCGTGACCGTCGACTGGCGCACGTAGACGTACGCGGCGCGCTGCAGATGCTGGGGCGTGATCTTGGTGGGCAGGAGCGCGCTCATGGCGTGGGCGCCTCGGTCGACGCGGCGTCGGCATGGCCCCGGAGCAGGTCGATCCAGAGCGAGACCACGCGCTCTCGCACGGAGAGCGGAAACGCGTGCCACGAGACACTCCCGTGACTCAAGGCGAGGTGGGCCTGCACCGCATCGACCGGGCGGGACGAGGCAAGCACGGGACGGCGGGAACGGGGCATGAACGACCTCGGACGTGGGGGACGGGCCACGCGCCACGATGGGCCGACGGGGCTCACGGGCGTCTCCGAGCGTCCACCGTGGCCCCGGCCGGGTCAAGCCGCGCATCGAGCAACTGGCGCAGGGCGGCGAGTCCCGCCACGCTCACCCGCGGCGCCGAGACCACCGTCGCGGGGATCGCGGCAGCTGGCTCCGTCATCCACACGGGCAAGTGGGTTAGACTCTCGTCAGCGAGCGCGATCACATACACGCGCTCGTCGTCGGCGGTCAGCTCGCGCTCGACGTCCAAGACCTGCCCGTGCAGCGCATGCCACGGGTACCGCACCGTAATTTGGAGTTTGTGGGCATCACGTCGTGTGCTTCCCGGGGGTCGGCAAGACGCACTTGGCGATCAGCCTCGCCGTGCATGCCGCGGAGCGCGGTCGCCGCGTGTACTACGCGACGCTGGCCGACTTGATCACGTGGCTCGAAGATGCGCAGCAGGCCGGCCATCTCACGCGGCGTCTCCGCACGCTCGTGTCGCCCAGCCTGATGGTCGTCGACGAGATCGGCTACTTACCCATTTCCCGGACGGGCCCCAGCTCTTCTTCCAGCTCATGAGCCGACGCTACGAACACGCGTCGACCGTGCTCACCAGCAACAAATCTTTCGAGGAATGGGGCGACGTCTTTGGCGACGAGGTGATGGCCGCGGCGCTGATCGACCGCCTGGTCCACCACTGCCACATCGTCAACATCCGGGGCAACAGCTACCGCATGCGGGAACACCGGGCCCTTGCCTCCCGCCTCGCGCCCGCCACGCCGCCGGCGCCCCCCGAAAGCACCAGCCGCCCCCGCCCCCCACGACGCCAGGAGGCCTGACCGAACCGGGCTCATCCCCCGCCCAACGTGTGCAATTCTTGTTGGTAAAAGTGCGCAATTCTTATTGGTGTTGACATGGCCTGCCCTACTGCGTGCAAACGGCGCCCAGCGTGAAGGGCTGGGTCACGGCTCCACCTGCGGCCCCGGCGTATCGCGGGCGGGGACGCCCGGCCAAGCGACCGCCGGCCACGCAGCTCCCCCCGAGCCACTCGCTCGACCAGCTCGCGGCCGCCTTGCCGGCGCGCGCGTGGCGAACGATCACG
>CANGXD010000243.1 GCA_947457545.1 Gemmatimonadaceae bacterium | reverse complement strand
ATTCAGGCGATCGTGGTGACGAAGGAATTCTCCGACACCGAATTCCTGCTCTTCGGCACCAAGAACGGCACCGTCAAGAAGACGGCGCTGTCGCAGTACTCCAACCCGCGCGCCAACGGCATCAAGGCGATCAAGATCGAGGAAGGGGATGAGCTCATCGAGGTGGCCGTGACGAGCGGCTCCAACGATGTCGTGCTCGCCACGCGGAACGGTCTGTCGCTGCGCTTCCACGAAAGCGATGTGCGCGAAATGGGACGCGACACCACGGGCGTGAAGGGCATCGAGCTCGCGCTCAACGACTTCGTGGTCGGCATGGTCGTCATCAAGCGCGAAGCCACGCTGCTCGTGGTCACCGAGCGCGGCATGGGCAAGTGCAGCGAAGTGAGCGAGTACCGCGTGCAGAAGCGCGGTGGCAAGGGTATCAAGACACTCGACCTCACCCAGAAGACGGGCCATGTGGTCGCGCTCATGGAAGTCGTGCCGGAAGATGAACTCATGCTCATGACGAAGATGGGCATTGCCATCCGTCTGAAGGTGAGCGAAATCCGCGTAACTGGACGTATCGCGCAGGGCGTGAAGCTCGTGGCGCTCGACGATCAGGATGTGGTGTCGGCGGTGGCGCGAGTCATTCCGGAAGACAAGGACGAAGGCGAAGACGCCGTCGAGGGTGCGGAAGGCGCCGCGGAGGGTGGCGTCGACGGAACATCGGCGTCGGGCGACGAGCCCACAGCCGGTGGCGCCGACTTGTTCGGCGGTGACGGCGAGTAAGCGAAATCGTCGTTGAAGGTCGGAGTCTGCGGAGTGCCGGGATGTTCATGCTGAACGTTCCGGTCTCCGCGCTCCCGTTCGTGTGAAGGTCGGCGCACCCGGCGCCGGCCCTGTCTTCTTGGGGTGATAATGGCGACGTCGCGCATCCTGGTAGCTGATGACGACGAGGCGGTCCTCGAATCTGTGACCTGGTTGCTCCAGGAGAACGGCTACGACGTCGTGCCCGCCAACGGCGGCAACGCCTGCCTCGAGCAGCTCGAAAAGCGCTCGCCCGACCTGCTCCTGCTCGACATCCTCATGCCCGACGCTGACGGCTGTCAGCTGCTCGAGCGCATCAAGGGCGAGGAGCGCTGGCGCGACCTGCCCGTGCTCATGCTGTCGGCGCAGCCCCCCGAAGAGGCCTCCGTGCGCTCGCTCGGGCTCGGCGCGGCCGACTTCATCCGCAAGCCGTATCGCCCCAAGGAGCTGCTGGCCCGCGTCCAGGCGCAGCTGCGCATGGGGGCGCTCCTGCGCTCGACCCGCGCCGCGCTGCTTCGCACGGAAGAGCAGTTGCAGCGCGCGCAGCACGACGCCGACAGCCGCCGCAAGCTCGTCGACATTCTGCACGAGGTCACCGGCGACCTGTCGGTCTCGGAGCTGTTCCACCTGCTCGTGCGCCGCGCCGCACGTGCGCTCGGCGTGTCGCACTGCTCCGTCGTGCTCGCGCGTCCCGGTGAGGCCCACGCCACGGTCGTGGCCGCGTTCGAAAATCCCGGACTCCAGCAGCTGGTCGTTCAGCTCGAGCGGTACCCCGAGCTTCGCTCGGCGCTCGAAAGTGGCCAGCCCGTGCTCGTCGAAGACCTCGACACGCACCCGCTGTACGAAGGCGTGCGCCACGTGTGGGGCATCGAAGGGATCGAAGTCCCCATCCGTTCCGTCATCGCACTGCCGTTCTCGATCGATCGTGGTCAGTACGGCGTGTTCCTGGTACGCCGTACCCGCGATCAGGATCGCTTCGGTCCCGCCGATCTCGAGTTCGCGCAAGCGGTGATCACGGCGGCCGTGGCCGTGATTCAGCGCGCGCAGATGGTGGAGAGCACCATGGCCGACAACGCGCGTCTCGAGCAGCTCGCGCAGACCGATCCGCTCACGCAGCTGCTCAATCGTCGGGCACTCACCGAGCGCATTACCGCCGAAATGGAGCGCGCGCTCCGTTACGACAGCACGCTCGCGCTGCTCATGATCGATCTCGATCACTTCAAGAAAGTGAACGATACCTACGGCCACCTCGTCGGCGACGACGTGCTGCGCGACGTGGGCCAGCTGCTCAGCGACACCATTCGCGGCAGCGATATCGTCGCGCGCTACGGCGGCGAGGAATTCCTCGTCCTGCTCCCCGAAACCGATGACGATGGCGCGGAGAAGTTCGCCAATCGCATCCGTGAAGCCGTCGAAGAGCACCTCTTTGCCCGCGAGTCGCTGGCGGAGCCGCTCCGGCTCACCGCATCGATTGGCGTTGCGGTGTATCCCGCCGCGCGTATCGAGAGCGTCGAAGACCTGTTCGCGCGCGCCGACGCCGCGCTGTACCGTGCGAAGGCCGACGGCCGGAACCGCGTACGACTCTGAGCGCGCCGCCTACCGGCGGATGCGGTCCAGCTCCACTTTCACGCAACGGTCCTGCACGACATCGATGCCGGCGCGCGCGAGCTGCTCGGCGACCTCGTCGTGCCGAATGCCAAGCTGCATCCACACCACACGCGGCTTGTGCGCGAGAATTTCGTCCAGATGGCGCGGAATGTCATTGGGACGACGGAAGAGCTGCACCATGTCCACCGGTGGAGAGATACTCTCCAATGAGCGATGCACCGGTACGCCGAGAATCTCCGTGATCTCCCCGTAGTACACCGGGACCGGGACGATCTCGTACCCCACCTGTTGCATTTTTTGCGGAACATAGAATGCGGGTCCGCCGACGATTTCCGGCTTGATGCCGATAACGGCGACACGCTGCACCCGTTCGAGCACCCGCAATACATCGGGTGTGCTCTCGAGCAGATGCTCGCGCCACGGTGACGTGGTCGCCGTTAAGTTGTCTTGCACGTTCTCCCTCCCCGGAAATCCCACTGGAGTACTCCTGATGCGTATGCTGGTGCTCGGGGCGGGGCTGCAAGGCTCCGCTTGCGCGTTTGATTTGTTGCAGGAACCCGCCGTTACTCAAGTACTGCTCGCCGACATGCACGTCGACGTGCTTGCGCCGTTTTTGCGGCAGCGCGCCGACGCACGTCTGGTGCCGATGGTGCTCGATGTGCGTGATGCAGATGCGGTGCGGGCGGCATTCGCCCGTTGTGATGCGGTGCTGAGTGCCATTCCGTACTACTTCAACGAACCACTGGCGCGGATCGCTGTCGAGGCCGGTGTGCACTTTGCCGATCTCGGCGGAAACACCGAGATCGTCCAGCAGCAAAAGCAACTGCACGATGCCGCGTGTGCCAAGGGCGTCAGCGTGATTCCTGACACCGGGCTCGCCCCGGGCATGGTGAACATCATCGCGCAACACGGCATCGATCAGTTCGACACGGTCGAGTCCGTCAAGCTGTTCGTCGGTGGCCTGCCTCAGGAGCCCGAGCCGCCGCTCGGCTACCAGATCGCCTACTCCATCGAGGGCATGGTCGACTACTACACCACCCCGTCACTGGTGGTTCGCCATGGCGCGCCGGCCACCGTCGACGCGTTGTCCGAGACGGAGTCGGTGGCCTTCGCCGATGGTGTGGGCACGCTCGAGGCGTTTCACACGGCCGGCGGCCTCTCGACTATGGTGTATCGCTACGCGGGCCGCATTCCCGTGATGGAGTACAAAACCCTTCGCTATCCCGGACACGCCGCGATCATGCGTGCCATCCGCGATCTCGGACTGCTCGGCACCACACCCGTCGACATCAAGGGACAGCTGGTCGCGCCGCGCGACGTCTTTGTGAAGGTCGCCGGCGCAGCGCTGCGCAAAGGCAAGCCCGATCTGGTGGCGCTACGCGTGGTGGTGACGGGTGCGAAAGACGGCAAGACGTCGCAGCGCGCCTGGGAGGTCGTCGATCGCTACGACAGCGAGCGAGGCATCACGGCGATGATGCGCACGACAGGCTACACGTTGTCGATTACCGGTCAGTTGCAGGCGTCCGGCGCCATTACACCGGGCGTGCATACGCCCGACGAGTGCATCCCCGCCGAGCGCTACTTCGCCATGCTCGCGGCGCGCGGAGTCATGGTGCGCGAGGTGTAATCCTTCGCGAAGGGCAATCCTGCGCCCCTGCCATCTGTAGTTTCTGCCGTCCGCCGTCTCGGCGCGAACCCGCAGCATCGCGCCGAGACGGCAGACGGCAGCCACACAGACAGCAGGAACGCAGGGGCATGCGCGAACTGGCTAGACCCGGAACTCCGTAATCAGCCCGCGTACGCGCAAGCTCGCCGTCTGCAGCATCTCGGCGGTGGCGCTCACTTCCTGCGCGGAGGCGGACGTCTGCTCGGTGCTGGCGGCCACCTGTTCGGCGGCGGCGGCGTGACCCTCTGCCGTGTCGCGCGCCGAGGTGAGCGATCGCTGCACCTGGCCCAGTGATTGACGGTTGGTATCGACGGCGTGCGACACGCGCGCGGTGGCGCCATCGACCTGCGCAACCGCGTGCTCGATGCGGGCAAGGGCACTGCCAACGGCCTCGGCCACCGTTTCGACGTCGCGCAGTCGCGTCGCCCCCGATTCGACGGCGGTCGACGCGCTCGCAATGCGCGAGCGGAAATGCTTCACGTTCTGCGTGACTTCGTTGGCGGCGTTGGCGCTCTGTTCGGCCAGCGCACGCACTTCCTGCGCAACGACGGCAAAGCCGCGTCCCGCACTGCCTGCGCGTGCCGCTTCGATTGCCGCATTCAGGGCCAGCAGGTTGGTCTGCGTGGCGATCTCGGAGATGACGCTCACGAAGTCGTCGATGACGCTCGTGGAATCGCGCAGTGCCGTCATCTCCTGTCGGGAGGCGGTGACCACTTCACGTGCACCGAGCAGCGTGTCGATGGCGACCTGTACCTGATCACGGGCGCTGTTCGTGGTGGTGCGGATGTCCCGACCCACCCGGCCGGTTTCGTCGGCCGCTTCACCGATCGTCGCGCCGGCTTCGGCCAATTCCTTCACGGTTTCGCCAGCGTGCTTGAGCGCCGACAGCTGTACGCCTGCGCCGTGCGAAATGTCCATCACGGCCGTGGTGACATGCTGCGACGACGCTGCGGCCGACGAGGCCGAGGCCGACAGTTCACTGGCGGCGAGCGTGACCTGATCGGCTTCTTCCTGCACGCGCGACAGCAGCATGCGCAGGCGTTCGCGCGCCTGTTGCATCGAGTCGATGAGTTCGGCGTACTCCTGAGCAACGCCGCCGTAGCGGAGGTCGACGGCAGGGTCGCGCAGATCGCCGGCGCCAATGGCCATCATCTCGTCGCGCAGCT
>CANGXD010000242.1 GCA_947457545.1 Gemmatimonadaceae bacterium | reverse complement strand
CCGTTGGTGGCGTCGATTTGCCGGTGCAACCGATCGAGCTCCTGCAGCGCCTTCTCCGAGTGGTCGGTGGCCACGGCCAGCGACGCGGCGTGATAGCGCGACAGCAGGGTACCGGCTTCGCCGAGCCCTTCGGAGACGACGTCGAACATGGAGCCGGTGAGCGTGCGCGGCACATCCTGCTCGAGACGCGCCACGGTGGCGCCGCCCTGACGCACCAGCGTTCCGCTATCGGGCTTGAGCGTGCCGTCCAGCACCTGCATGAGCGTGCTCTTGCCGGCCCCATTGCGGCCGAGAATACACACACGCTCGCCGCGTTCGATGGCAAAGTTCGCGCTGTTGAGTACCGGTGGTCCACCAAAGGCCACCGTGACATCCTGCAAGGAGACCAACGCCATCAGCGCACGCTACCGTTGGTGCGGGAAGCGCCCACGCGCGGCGCGGGCGACACCGGGGTCGCAATGCTGGCCACGCCATTGCGATCGATGGCGGTAAGCACGACGGCGTCGGCGGGCGCTGCCTGCGCGTTGCCGATCACGAGCTCGGTGTACGACGCGGGGAGCACCCACTGCTGCCAGCTGCCGTTCCGCAGCACCTGGACCGTGATCCAGCGCGCGCGCGCGCCGGGTACGACGCGCAACAACTGTTCGTTGGACGATGCGTCACGCACCACGCGGCCGCGCGGCGCCGCAGGCCGGCGCGATCCCAGCCACGGTGAGGCGGGGATGAGCGCATGGTCGGTATACAGCTCGGCCGTCAGCTTGTCCGCGAGCGCGGAGGCGCCGGGCATGAGCGACTTCATGCTGAAGAAAATGTCTCCGGTGCCCCCCTGCCCTTTCGTGGTCGTCGCGCGCGTGAGACGCACCTGATTGTTCAGCTCGTCGAGCGGCCATTCGGCGCCACCGGTACCGGCGCGGCTGGAGTTGTGCCCGGGCCAGATATGCCGGCCTTTGCGATTCTCGCCAATCCACCAGTCGAGCAGCACCGGATAACTCTGCGCCGGACGGGCAATGGGCCAGTACAGCTGGGGCGTGAAGTAATCCACCCACCCTTCGTGCAGCCATTTGCGCGAGTCGCCCGCGAGCTTTTCGTACGAGTCGAAACCCTGCACGCTGGCCGGGTAGCCAGGGCGCCAAATGCCAAAGGGGCTGATGCCCACCTTCACCCACGGCTTGAGCGCCTTGCTGCCCTTGTACAGCTGCTCCACGTAGCGGTCCACGTTGTTGCGACGCCAGTCTGACAGCTCGAGCTTGCCGCCGCGGCCGCGATAGCGCGCAAAGGAGCCGCTGTCCGGGAATGGCACTTCCACCTTGTTGCTGTCGGCTTCCGGGTACGGGTAGAAGTAGTCGTCGACGTGAATGCCATCGATGTCGTACCGCTTCACCACATCGAGCACGACCTTCACGGAATGCGCGAGGACACCGGGTTCACCCGGATCCATCCACAGATACTTGCCGTACGACTTCACCCACTGCGGATGCGTGTTCGCCATGTGCGTGCGCGCATTCGGCCCCTGCATGGTGGGGTGCCGCGCGCGGTACGGATTGAACCAGGCGTGCAGTTCGAGCCCGCGGGCGTGTGCTTCCTTCACGGCGAAGGTGAGCGGGTCGTAGTACGGCTCGGGGGCGCGCCCTTCTACACCGGTGAGGTACGACGACCATGGCTCGAGCGACGAGGCATACAGCGCGTCGCCGGCGGGGCGGACCTGCAGCAGAACGGCATTGAGCCGCAATGCACGGGCGCGGTCGAGCAGCGCAATGAGCTCGGCCTGCTGCTGCCACGACGATAGGCCGGGCTTTGAGGGCCAGTCGATGTTGGCCACGCTGGCCACCCAGGCACCGCGGAATTCGCGGGGAATGGCCGGGGGCGTTCGCTGTGCGTCTCCCGTCGGAGCGGACACCGCGCTCGACACTTGAGCGTCGACCACGGTCGCAGTGCCGATAGCCAGAACGAGAGCCGCAACGGTGGAGAGGTATCGCATGCGAGGGAAACAGTCGTTTGAGGGGGAGCGCCGGTGGTTGGCCGATTACCGTGGACCGCGTTAAGATCGGCCCATGACACTGCCAATGAATCGTCCCCACGTACCACAATCTGACACCGAGGCGACCGCGTCCCAACTGCCGGCGCCCAATTGGGGGGACCTGTCGGCCACTCTGGGGATGCGTACGGCTGGCGTGTATCTCGCCCTATGGGTTGCAACACCGTTCGTGCAAGTGGTGCCGCTGCTTGGCGGGATGTACCGGGCATCACTTCAGTGGCTGGTGCCGCGTTTCGCCGCCGTCGTGCTCGGTAATCCAAACGCGTATCAGCCGGCGGCCACCGGTAGCGGCGACACTACCTACAACTTTGCGTTGGCGGCCTTGCTCGCGACGCTGTCGCTGGTGGGCGCGATCGTATGGACACGCCGAGCTCCCATGCCGTTGTCACCACGCATCACTTGTTGGTGGCACGACGTGCTCCGATTCGGATTGGCGTCCACGTTGCTTTCGTACGGCATCGCCAAGGTCGTGCCCTCACAGTTTGCGGCACTCGATCCATCGCGCTTGCTGCAGCCGCTCGGCGACTTCACACCCATGGGACTGTTGTGGGCATTCATGGGACAGTCGTCCATGTACCAGATGTTCGGGGGATGGTGTGAAGTCATCCCCGGCGTCCTGTTGCTCTTTCGCCGCACGGGCATTGTCGGTGCATTTCTGGCCGTACCGGTGCTCGTGAATGTTGTGGCACTCAATCTGTTCTACGACGTCCCGGTCAAGCTGCACTCACTGCATTACCTGGCCATGGCGTGCGCCTTGGTCCTGCCGGCGACCGGTGCCCTTTGGGCCGCAATGACCGGAGCCTCGTTTACCGCTCGCCAGCCTCACCCCGTGGAGCCAAGGGCAGCGACAGTCATCCGTGCGGTCGCGACGACGCTGTTACTGCTGCGAGGGGTGGGCCAGTTGGTGATGGAGGTTGGTTCATCGGATTCGATGTCCAACGCAGGTGGAGACTCGACGATTCATGGGATCTGGGCGCGGGTGGACCAGACCGGCGAGACACCGGCCTGGCGCACGCTGGCTGTCTCGTGGAGATCGAGCGTCTGGTTCGACAAGGACAGTAGTGTGTTCATCTCGATCAGGGCGGACCCCAAAACTCATCGGCTCGAATTACCGGCCAGTGTCATCAAGCCGCCCACGGGTCCGCGCATAAACACCTCGACCATCACGCTGAACTACACGCGGCTCGGAGACACACTCACACTGTCATCCCTCCCGGGCGACGACAGCATGCGAATGACTTTTCACCTCCGCGACCCCAACGCGATGCGACTTTTGCGCGGGCGATTCCGTTGGCTACAAGACTATCCTGACAACCGATGATCGGCTCCGCGCCGCACCCGTTCCCGGTTGATGTATTCCGCGCCGCCCCCTCACGTCCAGCGCGTTCGCCGTGAAGATTCCAGAATGACGCTCCCCTTCCCCGAGTACGACGCGCTGGACGGTCTGGCGCTCGCCGACTTAGTCCGCCGACGTGAAGTCTCAGCGGCGCAGGTCACGGAGGCCGCACTGGCCCGCATGGCCGCGCGCAATCCTGCCCTCAATGCCGTCGTGCGGCCGCTCGAGCAACTGGCGCGCGACATGGCATCGCGCGTCCCCGCCGACGCCGCGTTTGCCGGCGTGCCCATGCTCATCAAGGACCTCGTCGCGACCATCGCCGGGGTGCCGACGAGCTACGGCACGAAAGTCATGCAGCAGGTCACGCCGGGGCACGATAGCGAACTGGTGGCGAGATACCGGCGGGCGGGAGCGGTGTTCATTGGCAAGTCGAACACCCCGGAACTCGGCCTGACGCCATTTACCGAGAGCGAAGCGCTGGGCCCCGCCCGGAACCCCTGGAACCTGGACCGCACGCCCGGTGGCTCGAGTGGCGGCAGCGGCGCTGCCGTGGCGGCCCGCATTGTCCCCATTGGCCACGGCGGTGATGGCGGCGGCTCCATTCGCATTCCCGCCTCCTGCAACGGGCTGTTCGGCCTCAAGCCCACACGCGGGCGCCTACCGACGGGTCCAGACATGGGCGACTCGTGGCGCGGCTTCGTGCAGGAGCATGTCATCACGCGAAGCGTACGCGATTCCGCCGCCATGCTCGACGCGACCGCCGGTGAAGATGTCGGGACGCCGGTGGCGTGTCCGGCGCAGGAGCGCCCATACCTCGACGAAGTCGCGCGTGACCCGCAGCCGCTTCGTATTGCCGTCAGCACCACGCCGTTCTTTGGCAGCACGGTGCATGCAGACTGTGTGGCCGCACTGAACGACTCAGCGGCGCTGCTCGAATCGCTGGGGCATCATGTGGAGCGCGCCGAGCCGGTGGTGGACGGTGCACGCTTGGCCAAAGCGTTTCTCACCGTCGTTGCCGCGGAGTGCCGTGCCGACCTCGAGTGGATGGGCGAGCAGTTGCGACGGGCGCCTCGTGCCGATGATGTCGAAGCGGCCACGTGGGCCCTGGGGCTGGTTGGCGCCTCCTACAAGGCGAGTGAGTACGCATCGAGTGCCCGCCTGTTGCAAGCCGCCGGACGCACCTGCGGTGAATTCTTCACGCGCTACGATCTGCTGGTGACCCCGACACTCGGTGCTCCCCCAATCCCCATCGGCGCGCTGCTGCCGTCAGGGGCCGAGCGTGCAGCGCTTACGCTCTTCGGGCGCATGAAGCTTGGTGGCGTGCTCAAGTTGGCGGGGCTGCTCGACGAAACGGCGCGCAAGGTGTTCGGCTTCATTCCCTATACGCCGCTCTTCAACGTGACTGGCCAACCGGCGATGTCGATGCCGCTCTACTGGAACGCCGACGGACTTCCCATTGGTACCCAGTTCGTTGGGCGCTTTGGCGACGAAGCGACGCTCTTCCGCATTGCAGGCCAGGTGGAGCGCGCGCGCCCATGGGCGCATCGTGTTCCCCCTGGCCTGGCCATGTAACGCACATGCTGCGCGTGGACGGTCAACAGTCCGTCCACGCCCAGCGATTTACTTCGACGCCGGCACGCGCTTCGCGTTCACCAGCTTGGCCACACCGCCAAGCGTCGTCTGCGCGGCGTTCAGGCCCAGGCGGAAGTCAGCATCGGTGAACGTCGCAAACAGGTCCGTCGGCTGGTGCCAGTGCGGATCCCACCCGCTGCCCACCTGCGTGCCGCGTTCGTTTTCACGCAGCGAGATCGCCGCCACGAGATCCTGAAACGGACCGGAGTCGGTATTGGTCATGTGCGGACCCACCTGCGCCGGATAATCCGTGGCGTACTTCGCGTTGGCGGAATG
>CANGXD010000241.1 GCA_947457545.1 Gemmatimonadaceae bacterium | reverse complement strand
GGGGAGAGCGCCAACAGCCGGTTCTGGTTGACATACGCGCTCTTTCCCTCGATGGTGAAGCGCGTCACGACCTCGGTGGACGATGCCCCGTTGCCACTTGGTCGCATCACGATCCACGTCGCGCCGACGGCGGCCGTCGCGATCGCGACGGCGCCCACCAGCGTGGTCGCTCTGGTACGCGTGCGAACACCGCGCGCCGGCGCCGGCGTTGCACCGCTGCTCTGCGCGCCACTAGTGGTTGCGAGTGCCGTCGCAAACTCGGCCGCACTCGCCTGCCGATCGGCCGGCAGCTTCGCCAGCGCTGTGAGCACGGCCTGCTCCACGTTGGCCGGAATCGTATTGCGCACGCGCGACGGCGGCTCGGCCTCGCTCGATAGCACGCGCGCCACGATCGCCTGCACACTCGCACCAGTGAACGGCGGCGCGCCGGTGAGCATTTCGTACACCACCGTGCCGAGCGCGTAGATGTCGCTGCGCGCGTCGATGGTGCGTTCGCCCATCGCCTGCTCAGGGCTCATGTACTGCGGGGTACCGAGGCTCAAGCCCGTCTGCGTCATGCGCGCGCCACCGGCGCTCTGCACCGCGAGCGCGATGCCGAAGTCCGCCACGAGCGCACTGCCATCATGCAGGAGAATGTTTTCGGGCTTTATATCACGGTGCACCACGCCCTGCCGGTGCGCGTAGTCGAGCGCGCTGGCGACTTCGCGCGCGATGCGCACCGCCTCCGGAATTGGCAGCTGTTTTTCGCGCTCGAGACGCGCACGCAACGTTTCGCCGGTCACGAGTGGCATCACGTAGTACAGCAGGCCGTCGGCCTCACCACTGTCGAGCAGCGGCAGAATGTGCGGATGCTGCAGGCGCGCGGTGGTGCGGATCTCGGTCAGGAACCGTTCGCCGCCGAGCGCGGCGCCCAGATCGGGGTGCAGCACCTTGATCGCGACGTCGCGGTCGTGCTTGAGATCGTGCGCGAGATAGACGGTGGCCATGCCACCGGCGCCGAGTTCGCGGAGAACGTGATAACGGTCGGCGAGGGCGGCGGCGAGCCGCTCGGATGGTGTGGTCACGGAATTGAGCAATGGAAAGACAAACGACAGGCGCGAAAACCAACGATCGGGAAGCTACGGGCAGCGAATAGACTCAGCTAGCAGACGGGTAGACACCTGGGAGGTTCTGGTGCACGTCAATGACTCTGACCCCTTCACTCACTCGGGCGACATCGTGCCAAGGCGTATTGACAGTCGCACCACCGGACAGTATGATATAATGTCATACCGGGAGAGCTCATGGCGAAAACGAAAGTCGCGGTCACACTCGACACACGCACATTGAGTCGCGTCGATCGCTTGGTCAAAGACGCGCGCTATCCGAATCGGAGTCAGGCCATCGAGGCCGCCGTCAACGGGCAGTTGGATCGGCTGGAGCACCGGCGCCTTGCTGAGGAATGCGCGAAGCTCGATCCCGCCGCAGAGCAGGCGCTTGCCGATGAAGGCTTAGGCGTCGATGAAGGACTATGGCCGGAATACTGAGGGGCGAGGTTCGCTGGGCGGACTTGAACCCGACTCGCGGGAATGAGCAGGCGGGTCAGCGACCGGTGCTCATCTTGAGTCACAACGTATTCAACGATCGATCGGGGACGGTCATTGCAGTTGCGTTGACCAGCCAGCCTCAGCGCGCCTCGTTCCCCCTGACGCTGGAATTGGCGCAGCGTGGACTTCCGAAGCCGTCATGGGTGAAGATCAGCCAGATCCGAACACTCTCGATCGAACGCATTGGCAAGCGCTTGGGTGCGGTGTTGCCTGAGGAATTGGATCAGGTCATTGAAGGACTCAACGAAATCATCGGCAACTGATACAGCGGTGCGGTCAACCCGTCGGCGTGACGTCGAGCGTCAACGACGTCGACCCGCTCGCCCGCTCACCGCCCCGCGAACACCGCGCGATAAAATGCAAAGTTCCGATCGCCCAGCGCTTCGAGTAACGCCATGGTATCGTGCCCCACATTCGGCACCACTGTGTACTCCTGCACGATCGCCAGCCGCGTGACATGCGCGCGAAACTCTTCGTTGGCCGGCAACGTGAAGTCGAGTGATCCCACAACCTGACGAGAACGCGTCAGCGCGCGCGGCGTCCCGCGTATCGTGGCGGCATACTGTTCGGCCACCGTAAACGGGTTCTGCGCGACATAGTACGTCATGTCATCGCTGTACACGTCGCGCAGGATCTGCGCCCGTTCGGCGAGATTCCCGGTGGCGCGAGGTCCGTTGAAGTCGAGGTCTAGTGGGCCCGCCGCGAACATGCTCATCGCGCCAAACACCTCGGGGTAGCGCAGCCCCCATCGTGACGCGCCAAGCCCACCCATGCTGAACCCTTCCAGCAACCGGCCGTCGCGCGTGGCCAGTGTACGCAATGTCGCGTCGACGTGTGGCACCAAATCGCGCACCACCATCGACTCCATGGGGACGCGTCCATCTTTGGAATCGGCCCACATGCTCGACGCCATGCCGTTGGGGAACACCACGAGCATGGGCGGTATGCGTCCCGCGCGAATGGCGTCGTCGAAGTACGCCGCGAGGATGGCAATGCCACCAAGTCCCCCACCGCTGCCGTGTAGCCAGTAGAGCACCGGGAACCGGCGCGCCGCGTCGCTGTCGTACTGCGGCGGCGTATACACGTGATAGCTCACGGTGGCGCGCGCGATCACACTCGAGAACGTGCGATACTGCACGCGCGGCGCGCTGATGGCGGTGGTGGTCCACACCACTGGCGGCGCCACGGGTGGCACGGGAGCCACCGGCGATGACGCCGTGCCGGCGCTGCAGCCGCAGAGGGCGAGCAGTACGAAGGAGCGGAAGAAGAGTCTCACGGAATTGGACACCATGCAGATGCTAGAACCGGACGTCCATGCTCACATCGATGCGCGTCCGCTCGACCGGCGCCAGTCCGCGCGCCCAGTCCACGCGGATGAGCCCATCGAGCAGTGTCATGCCGACACCGCCGCCGCGCAGCAGTGCGTTCCGTCCGCCAATCGGACGGAGCTGCACCCCCGCCCAACCGACGTCGTAGAATAATGTGACACGGGCCGACGGCCGTCCATACGCAAGCTCGTGCCGACCGAACCAGAACGCCGCCCCGGAGTAGCCAGGCGAGCCCGGAGACACGAAGTGCCCTCGTACCGTCTGCAATCCTCCAAGAAAGAAGTGGCGCTGTGGCGGAGGCGCCCCCGCGCTTCCGCCGAGCGCCCACGTGGCCGACACGTTCAGCCGCTGCCATGCCGGAGACACCACCGTCCCCTCGCCCAGCCACCGCCCGTACGTCGACGTGCCGGAGGCGACTTCAACGCGTAGATCCGTGAACACGCGCCACGCCGCCGGATCGAGCCCGAACGTGCGCCGGTCACCGAACACCGCGCCTGTCCATGTTCCGGGCTGCGCGTCCACGTTCGGCCCCATGCGACGGTCACCGGATCCGCCATCGAGCGTCCATTGTGTCACGACCGGCATAGACGCCTGTCGTTCGACAAACACACGTCCGCGCGTCGCGCCGCGTGGCTCCGACTGCCACGTGACATCGAGGCCGGATGCCCGCACGTACACACCGTCGTCGTGTCCCTGCGCGAGCGCGGCCGTCGACGCGCCGAACGACAGCGGTTGACCAAAGTCCGACGTCGCTGCGGTTCCGTCGTGCACGCGCGCGATCAAGGCGTATTGCCCAGACATTCTCGTCCAAGTGGTGCCTCCTTGAAAGCGCGCGTTGCCGATCCCGTATCGCAGCTCCTGGCGCGCCGTCCATCCCCGGCCGATGGGCTGCAGGTAGGCGACGCCGCCGGACACGCCCTCCACGCGGTTGTAGCGCAGCGCGCCGTCGGCCAGCGAGAACTCGATCGTGCCGCGACGCGATGCGACCATCGGCTGTTGTGATAGTCCGACGCGGGCACGGAGCTCACGGCGCCACGCCGCACTCGACAGGAGCGAATCCATCGGCGAGAAGAGTGTCGCGGGCAATGTGGGTGAGCGCGCCAGCGCACCGTAGTCGCAGGGCACCTCGAGTACGATCCGTTCGCTCACCCCCGGCAACATGGCGCGGTCGAACGCGCGACCGGTTTCGAGGCACGACAGGCGATGCCGCAGGCGCGTAGAATCACTCCACGTCGTGGCTCGCGGCACGCGTGCGCGTAGCGAGTCGGCGGACAGGCTGTCCAGTGCGCGCCACGCTGCAGTCCCTGGCCGCTCGGTATCGTAGCCCGTACCCCTTCCGCCAAGCCGCACGCCCATCCATGCCGGCGCTGGGAGCACCGCCAGCGTGTCCTGGTCGCCAGTTGCGGACGCCGTGACACCGACGTTCACACCAACGTCGACCCGGTCGTAGGTGAAGCGCTCTTCGTGCATCAGCGGCATACGGAATGCGCTGAGCTGGGCGAACCACGTGGCCGACTGGCGTCGCGGCAGCCAGATCCCTTCGTAGAGGCCGTACTCGACCTCGAGCAAATCGAGTGACGCGCGCACCGGTTCGAAGAACGGGACCAGCCACCGCGGCAGATCGGCGAATATCTCGCGATAGACAGAGTCACCAAGCACCGCGCGGGCCGTCATGGGAGCGGACAAACGATACGCCGCGCGCACGAGCTGCCCATTGGCCTCGTCGACCCAGAACGACCCCACCACGAGACGCCAATCGGTCCGACGAGGAGTAACGCGCAGCTCGCGCACGCGAATGTCGCGACCGTTGCCCAGGGAGAACGTCACCCCGTCGCCAACGGTAAACCGGTATGACGTGTCGGCGTTCGCCGAAAACGGATGCACCAAGGCGTCCGGCGGCAGGTCTGCTGTCGCGAGCACTCCCCCAGCCCAGAGCACATCGGTTCCTGGAATAAACGGGAGGAAGGTCGTCACCTCGAGGTTGAGCGGGAGCCCGTCGAGCGCCGGCATCCCCTCGCGCGCACCGGTTATGGTGACCCGAGCGCCGGCGCCGCGGCGCCACGTCACGCGATAGGCGTGATCGACCCGACCGAACAATCGCTCGCGGCCAGTCGCGCGAAACCCAAGACCCATCGAGAAACGGGAAAGCACCGCGGCGTCGTACGCGCGAACCGCCGAGTCATTTCGCAGTCGCGCGGTACGCACTCGCGCGAGCAGCGGCGCAATCGCCGGTGTATCGGCGGACTGCGCCGCGAGAGGGTCCGGCGCCATCGTGCAGGAAAGCGCGATCGCAATTGCCCATCGACGCAGTGACCATGAACACATCTTGCGTAAACTCTGCGCCGCTTTCGCCCGTTCCCATGAGCAGAG
>CANGXD010000240.1 GCA_947457545.1 Gemmatimonadaceae bacterium | reverse complement strand
CCGAGGGCGGCGGTGACGACGGTCCGCCAACCGGCGACGAAGGCAAGCGGGAAGAGCAGCGCCCAGGGCCAGAGCAACCACCAGCGGGGGGCGAAAGCGAGGAGCATGCCCAGCGGGCTTGCGTCGGCGGTGGTGAGAAGGAGGCCGGACGCGAGCGCGGTGAGGAGCGCGTAAGTGACCACGAGGATGCGTACGGCGAGCGCGACGCGGGAAGCAGGTTGGGGCATGCTGCGAGTTACACCGTGTCGGCGATTTTGGGGACCGGGGAGTGAATTGGCACGGGGATTCCCATTTTGTAGCCTTGAGTGTTCGGACCGACCCGTTAGGACTGTCACAGATCAAAGAAGGCGGAACCGGGTAAGACAGGGCGGTGTTCAAGCTGATGTTAGGACCGATCGGTCCTAAACCGACTGGAATACGTTTACTCTGGAGCTATAACAGATGCGCAAGCTTTCCCTGCTCGCCGTTGCCGCCGTGATGGCCTTTGCTGCCCCGACTGCGGCTCAGGCGCAGGACAAGAACATCGTCGAAGTCGCGGTTGCCGCGGGTTCGTTCAAGACCCTCGCCAAGCTCCTCGGCGATGCCGGTCTCGTAGAGACGCTCAAGGGCCCGGGCCCGTTCACGGTGTTCGCGCCGACCGACGAAGCCTTCGCCAAGGTCCCGGCCGCGACGCTCCAGGCGCTCGCCGCCGACAAGAACAAGCTCAAGGCCGTGCTGCTGTACCATGTGGTTGCCGGAAAGGTCATGGCCGCCGACGCGCTGAAGCTCGCCGGTAAGGGCGCCAAGACGGTCGAAGGTTCGGAAGCCAAGATCACCGTCATGGGTGGCACGCCGATGATCAATCAGGCGCACATCGTCAAGACGGACATCCTCGCCTCGAACGGCGTGATCCACGTCATCGACGCCGTGATCCTGCCGCCCGCCAAGTAAGGCACCGCGGTCTGAAAACGCCCCGCTCTCGGAAGAGAGCGGGGCGTTTTTGCGTTCAGGCACACTTGTCGGGACGCTACAACGCCTGTCGTACCATTACCACACGTATGGAAGAGTTCGCCTGATGCGCCAATGGTAACAAATCGCTAAACACATGAAAAATCAAAGACTTCCAGAGCTGGGATACCATCGGCGCAGCGGGCACAACAATTGATTAAGGAGGCTTCATCTCCTGTATCCAAATGACTTCAGCCCCGGTTCACTATGACTCGTCGCCTCAAAATCGCCGCGCTCGCCGTTGCCCTCGGGTTCGGCGCTCTCCCGACGTCCGCCTCCGCGCAGGCGCCGGTCAACGGCAACCTCACCTTCCGTGGTGACGCCGGCAGCAACGGCACGCTCAACGGCGGGAGCTTCACGTCGGTTGTCGGCCCCTACCGCGCCGACCTCGCGTTCAGCCCCACGCTCACGCTCAACAACGCCATCATCTGGTGTGTCGACTGGTCGCACGCTGCGCCCAACAACGGCAGCGTGGACAGCTATCGCCTGAGCGCGGTGCGACTGGGCGCCGATCTGTCGCAGACGCGCCAGAACAGCTTCACCAAGTACCTCCAGGCCGCGTGGCTTTTCGAGCAGGTTGCGGTGAACGGCGGCAGCTACAACGTGACCGGCACGGCGTACTCCGCGAAGAACGTGCAGGGCACCGTGTGGGAGCTCATGGACCCCGCCGCCTTCAACCCTTCGGGCAACATGAACGGCAGCAACGTGGGTGAGGTCGCCACCGGCAACTACGACGCGAACAACTATTTCAACGTGATCGGTACAGTCCCGGGCAATCTGTCCACGTCCAATCTGACGATGGATTGGTACGTGCTGAGCGACTACCGCACGGGCAACGAAAGCTCGACGATGCACCAGGAGTTCATGGTGGGCGTGGCCCGCGTGCCGGAACCGGCGAGCATGGCGCTGCTGGCTACGGGGCTCGTAGGACTGGGCGCTGCAGCGCGAAGGAGAAACTCGCGTAGCTGAACGCTATCGAACCGACGGAAGTCAAACGCCCCGACCGCAGTAGGTACTGCGGTTGGGGCGTTCTTCTTTCGCTCGGATCTTTCCTCCAGATCTTGCCAAGCACCGAGTTTATTCGACTTGCATTTACTGGATCATTCCGCTTACTTTTTGCTGGTTGCTAGACTTGCTTTTTTCTGGCTGAGAGCCTTGCTTTTTGCTGAATAGCACACCAGCCCACGGCGCGATACCGTTTACCAGCCCTTTCTAATGCCCTATCGCCCTCGCGTCATCGACGACGAACTCCGCCTTTTGCTCAGCTCGGCAGGCGCCGTGCTGCTCGAGGGGCCGAAAGGTGTTGGCAAGACGGAAGCGGCGCGTCAGCACGCCAGGTCCGAGGTCTTGCTCGACCTGGACTCGTCAGCACGCACTGTCGCTGATATCGATCCTGGTCTGCTGCTGGCGGGCGAGGTCCCACGACTGCTCGACGAGTGGCAACTCGTGCCGTCGCTCTGGAACCAGGTGCGGCGGGCCGTTGACGCCCGCCGCGCTTCGGGGCAGTTCATTCTCACCGGCTCCGCCGTCCCCGCGGACGACGTGACTCGACACACCGGCGCCGGACGCATCGCACGACTTCGGCTGCGACCAATGTCGCTCTTTGAATTGGCGCACTCGTCTGGCGTCGTGTCGTTACGAGCACTGCTTAACGGGGGGACGGCGTCTGCACCTGACACAGGCCTCACGGTGAGCGATATCGCCGAGCTGGTATGCACGGGCGGATGGCCGCTCAACCTTGGCATGTCTACTAGAGCCTCGCTGCGCGCCCTTCGGAGCTATCTCGAGGACGTCCAGCGCACGGACATCCAGCGCGTTGACGGCGTGAGCCGCGACCCGTCGCGCGTGGCAAGAGTCCTGCGAGCCTATGCACGCCACGTTTCCACCGAGGCGTCGACGAGCACGATCGCCGCCGATCTCGATGGGGCCACGGGCGCGGTGCACCGCGACACGCTCTCTGATTATCTCACCGCGATGGAGCGCTTGCTGGTTATCGAAGAGCAGCCTGCCTGGGCTCCGCATCTGCGCAGCCGAGCTCGCGTACGGAATGCCAGCAAACGGCATTTTGTCGATCCATCGCTCGCCGTCGCCGCGTTGCGCGCATCGCCGGAGCATCTGCTCAAGGATCCAGCCCTGTTCGGCACGCTATTCGAATCGCTCGTGGTGCGCGACCTGCGCGTGTATGGGCAGGCGCATGACACGCAGGTGCTGCACTACCGCGACAACACGGGGCTCGAGGTCGATGTCGTCCTCGAGAGCGCTGACGGGCGCTGGGCAGCCCTGGAGGTCAAGCTCGGGTCGGGAGCCATCGATGCCGCCGCCGCGTCGCTGATGCGATTTCGCCAGAAGGTGGATACCGATCGCGTAGGACCACCCGCCTTCCTTGCCGTGGTTACGGCCTCGGGATACGCGTACGTGCGGCCAGATGGCGTTCAGGTGATTCCAATCGGAACGTTGGGGCCGTAGTCGACGGTTACGCCGAGTGATTCCGCGGGGTTTATTCTCCGCATGAATCGTCTCCTGACCTCGCTCGTCTCGCTTGCGCTTGTCGCAACAGCTGCCGGCGCGCAGCCCGCCGACCTCATCGTCACCAACGCGCGCATCTACACGGCCGACGATTCGCGGCCCCTGGTCGAGGCCTTCGCCGTCCGCGGGGGCCGCATTGTCTTCACGGGCTCCGCGCGCGAAGCGGCCACGCTCAAGGGGCCGAATACGCAAACGCTCGACGGCCAGGGGCGCACGATTATCCCCGGCATGGTCGACGCGCACGGGCACTTCAATGGGCTCGCCAAGAAACTGCGTAGCGTCGATCTGGTTGGCACGAAGAGCTACGACGAGGTCATCGCGCGCGTTGTCGAGCGCGCCAAGAGCACTCCGAAGGGATCGTGGATTGTCGGGCGCGGATGGGATCAGAACGCGTGGGGCAACACCACCTTCCCCACGCACGACGCGCTGTCGGCCGCGACCCCCGATCATCCGGTGCTCCTCGAGCGCATTGACGGGCACGCGCAGCTGGCCAACGCGGCCGCGATGCGCATTGCGGGGCTGACCGCGACCACGAAGGAGCCCAGCGGCGGCAAAATCGTGCGCGACGACAAGGGCGTGCCAACGGGCGTGCTCGTGGACAACGCCGAGTCGATCGTGAGCAGCAAGGTGCCCGACCCGTCCATTGACGAGTGGCGCGCCATGCACAAGGACGCCGTCAAGGTCATGCACCGCTGGGGACTCGTGGGCATGCACGATGCGGGCGCGTCGCGGGCGATGATCGACCTGTACGAAGACATGGCGCAGAAGAAGGAGCTCAACCTGCGCCTGTACGTCATGATTGGAGACAACGCCGCCGCGCTCACGCACTACTTCGGTATGGGCCCACGCTCGGCGTTGTACGACGGGCAGCTCTGGGTGCGCGCCGTAAAGCTCTACGCCGACGGCGCCATGGGGTCACGCGGCGCGGCGCTACTCGAGCCCTACAGCGACGACCCGAACAACAACGGGCTGTTGCTGTCGGCGCCGGGGCACATTCAGGAGGTGGCCGAAGCGGGGCTCAAGGCCGGCTTTCAGATCAACACGCACGCCATTGGTGATCGTGGCAACCGTGTGGTGCTCGATGCCTACCAGAAGGCGCTCGACAAGGTGCCCGCGGCCAACCATCGGTTCCGCGTCGAGCACGCGCAGATTCTGCATCAGGACGATATCCCGCGCTTTGCGCAGCTCGGGGTCATTCCCAGCATGCAGGCCAGTCACCAGACGAGCGACATGTACTGGATTGGCAAGCGCCTCGGCCCCACACGGCTCTACGGGGCGTACGCCTGGCAGTCGCTGCTGCAGACGGGCGTGATCATTCCCAACGGAAGTGACTTTCCGGTGGAAGAGGTGAACCCGCTCATCTCCTTCCACGCGAGCATCGCGCGACAGGACGCGCGCGATTGGCCCACCGGCGGCTGGCTCCCGGCCGAACGCATGTCGCGCCAAGACGCGCTACGCAGCATGACGCTGTGGGCGGCGTACGCGGGCTTTCAGGAAAAGGACATGGGGAGCATTACCCCGGGCAAGTACGCTGACTTCGTACTGCTCGATCAGGACATCATGCGGGTGCCGGTGGAGCTGGTACTCAAGACGGAAGTGCTGGCGACGTACCTGGGCGGGCGGCGGGTGTACGGGAGGTAAGGTTCCCCCGCGCCTGCAGTCTGGGCTCCTGCCGTCCGCCGTCTCGGCGCGATGCCGCGGGATCGCGCCAAGATTGGCAGACGGCAGCCACACAGATGGCAGGGGCGGGGGAACGGCGGCGGGACTGAACAGCGGTTCGCTCGG
>CANGXD010000239.1 GCA_947457545.1 Gemmatimonadaceae bacterium | reverse complement strand
ATTGCGCGTCGACTGGCCACCGATGGCTTCGTGGCGTTCGCTCCCGACGCGCTGTTCCCGCTTGGTGGCTACCCCGGCGACGAAGAGAAGGCGCGTGAGCTGTTCCCCAAGCTCGATCAAGCCAAGACGCGCGAAGACTTCATGGCGGCCGCTGCCGTCCTCAAGGCCCGCCCGGAGTGTACCGGCAAAATCGGCGCGGTGGGCTTCTGCTATGGCGGTGGGATGGTGAATTATCTCGCCACCAAGCAAAGCCGCCGGCGTGAGGTACGAGCGGCACCTGTATGCCGGCACGCAGCACGGGTTCAACAACAACACGACGCCGCGCTATGATGCCGCGGCAGCGAAGCTGGCGTGGGACCGCATGGTGGCGCTGTTCCGGCAGCAGGTGAAGTAGCTGCGGCGGCGCGTGCCGCTAGCTTTCGCTGGCGGCGCGCCTCCGTTGGGCGGCGGTCGTCTCACTCACGCTCCATGAGGGTATTCGTGCAGAAGAAAAAGGCCACTGAGCTCCAGCGGGCGTGGGGCGGCAAGCCGTGCGCCCACCCTGCGTTCTCGCGGGAGTACGATATGGGGGAGCGCACGGGCAACTACTGTTGCACGCAATGCGGCGCGTCGGTCAGCTTTCGGGAGAAGGCGGAAATCATGGCGGCGCGCATGGAGAACGACGCATGAAGCACGTCACTACAACGCTCGCCCTGTCGCTCACGACATTGCTCGTGGCCGCTTGTGCCCGCGCGCCCAAGTATGCTGCGCCCATCCCCGCGGTGAACGACAAGCCGCGCGCGCTCTTTACGTTGAGTGCCGTCGATACGCGCGTCGTCTCATCATTCCGTATCAGCTCGGCTACGGGGAGAAGGGGCGTCCGCCGGTGATTCCGCCCAGTGCCACGCTCATCTTCGACGTCGAAGTCATGCAGGTGACCGACACGCTGCCACGCCCCGAAGGGGCGCCACGAGGCGCGGGGACGGCGCCGCCGTGTCCGGCGTGGAGTGCGGTGAAGCCGTAGGGAGCACCAGCGTTGAACGCGACGGACGTCAAATGGGTCCCCGACGTGTCGCGAACGGAGCGAGCGGCCGTCCCGAAATGTGTGCTGGATCTGGAGTCGAATTCACGAATGTTTACTGGCGATGCTTGGGGTCAGGCGATAACATAAACGGGATTGGCCCTAGCCTCCGCAGTTATTGACGCCCTCACGCACATGACGTCCGTGGACGATCTGCTCCCGAGATTGCAGCGCACATTCGATGCCACACATTCCATAGAGCGTGAGCTCGGTGGCGGTGGCATGTCTCGCACCTATCTCGCGACCGAACGTGCGCTCGACCGTCGTGTCGTCATCAAGGTGCTCGCACCCGAGCTGCTTGCCGGTGTGAGTGTGGAGCGATTCAAGCGCGAGGTGCTGCTCGCTGCCCAACTGCAGCATCCGCACGTGGTGCCGGTGATCGCGTCGGGTGATGCGGAAGGCTTGCCGTGGTTCACCATGCCGTTCGTGGATGGGCCGTCCCTGCGGCAGCGGCTCACGGCGGGGGCGATGCCCATCGGCGAGGTCATCGCGGTGCTGCGCGATGTCGCCCGTGCCCTGGCGTTCGCGCATGGCCGTGGCGTGGTGCATCGCGACATCAAGCCTGACAACGTGCTGCTGTCGGAAGGCAGCGCCACCGTGACCGACTTCGGGATCGCGAAAGCCATCTCGGCGTCGCAGAAGGCGGCGCCGGTCGGTGCGACGCTCACCAAGGCCGGTATGTCGGTGGGCACCCCCGCGTACATGTCGCCGGAGCAGGCGGCGGGGGATGCGAGCACCGATCATCGGGCCGATCTGTACGCGTTCGGCGCGATGGCGTACGAGATGCTGGCCGGCCGTCCGCCGTTCGTGAGCGAGTCGCCGACACGATTGCTCGCCATGCAGATGACTGAGCCGCCGAGGCCGGTCACGCAGTTGCGGCCGGATACGCCACCGGCGCTCGCGGACCTGATCATGACGTGTCTGGCGAAAGAGCCCGACGCGCGTCCGCGCGCCGCGAGCGATCTGTCACGTGTCCTCGACTCCGTGGTGACCACCGGCTCGGGCGCCGCCGCTCCGGCGTTGCTGCGTGGTGGGGCGGTACCGTTCGGTCGTATCCTTCTGCTGTGGGGTGTCGCAACGACGGTGGTATTGGCGCTCACCTGGGCCGCGTCGGTCACGGTTGGGCTGCCCGGTTGGGCGATGACCGGTGCCGCATTGCTCATGGCCATCGGACTCGTGGCCCTGCTGTTCACCGGATGGGTGCAGCGCGCGAGCTATCGTCAGCTCACCACCACGCCAACGCTGACGCCGGGCGGCGGCGCGATGCCAATGGGCACGATGGCCACGCTGGCGATCAAGGCCAGCCCGCACGTGTCGTGGCAGCGCACGTGGAAGGGCGGGGTGGTG
Source organism: Gemmatimonadaceae bacterium (assembly GCA_947457545.1). Lineage (GTDB taxonomy): Bacteria > Gemmatimonadota > Gemmatimonadetes > Gemmatimonadales > Gemmatimonadaceae > Gemmatimonas. The sequence goes on along the minus strand of CANGXD010000239.1, from coordinate 2,907 downwards.
GCGGTCACCGCGTTCGTGCTGTTGCTGGGCGGGTTCATGACCGCGCGCGCGTACGGAATCGGCCCCGTGGGCTCGCTGATTGCCAAGGGCGCGCTGGCGGAGAACGAAAAGCTCATTCTCACGGACTTCAAGAGTCCGGCGAGTGATACGTCGCTTGGCGTCACGATCACCGAAGCGCTGCGCGCCGATTTGGCGCAGTCGCGCAGTATTCGCGTGCTGTCACGGGCGAACGTGCGCGATGTGCTGCGGTTGATGCGGCGGCCGGATGACACACCGGTTGATCTGGCGCTTGCTCGCGAGGTGGCCACGCGTGACGGCATCAAGGCGATCGTCGACGGAGAGATCGTACAGCTCGGTAGCGGCTTCGTCGTGGCAGCCCGGCTGTTGACGACGCAGACGGGGGAGGAACTCGGCGCCTTTCGCGAAACGGCCAATAATCCGGACGAGCTGTTGCCGGCCGTCGAGCGGCTGTCACGAGCGCTCCGTGAGCGCATCGGGGAATCGTTCAAGGACATTCGTGCCGCCGCGCCATTGGAGCGCGTGACGACGTCGAATGTGGAAGCGCTCAAGCTCTATGTGCGTGGCATGCGCGCCATCGAGGAGAAGAACGACTTCGCGACCGGTGCGCCACTGCTCGAGGAAGCGATTCGCCTCGACACCGCCTTTGCCATGGCGTATCGCAAGTACGCGGTGTCGCTCAACAATCAACGATCCGCCGATCGCGCGAAGGTACAGGATCTGTTGACGAAGGCGTACAAATTACGCGACCGCCTCAGCGAATCGGAACGACTGCTTACCGAAGCTTCGTACTTCTCCACTGGTCCCCGACAGGACACTCGACAGGCGATCGCCGCACTGGAAGTACTGGCGCAGCGGGATTCCGGGTACTTCCCGGCGTTCAATAATCTCGGGGTGCTACAGGTCGACATCGGTGAACTTGGCGCCGCAGAGCGGAGTTACCGCCACGCGCTGAAGGTTGAGCCGGGTATCGTGACTGGGTGGACGAATCTGGCCAGCGTGCTCGGTGCAACTGGACAGTTTGACGCGTTGGCGCGGCTCGCGGATTCTGCCGCGCAAGCGTTGGGTCCGGATTCCGACGTTCCCGCACGTATGCGTCTGCAACGATTCGTGCGACCAGAGCAAGCATTCGATCTGGAAAAAGGGGCGCGTGCCCTCCTCGTCACGTATCCGGACCGGCTCGTTGTGCGCATCCAGGCGAATGGCGCGTTGGGAAACAGTCTGCTGCGCCAAGGCCGTTTGCGGGAGCAGGTGATGGCAGTGGCGGCATCGGATAGTGCCGTGCGTGCTCAGGGCCAGACACTTGAACTGCTCCGTCGCGCCCTGCAGCAGGCCGAAGTGCGCGGCGTGCTGGTGGGCGACTCGGTGGGCGCGAAACGGTTGGCCCTCGAGGCCCTCAAAAAGTACGACTGGCGGGCGATGCCGCCCGCCGATCGGGCATACGGTAACTGGGCGGTTTCGCTCGTGCACCTCGGTCTGATCGCCGAAGCAAAGGAAATGGAGGCGCTGCTTGCCGAACGCTTCGAAACCGGTAAAGCGCGTGATGATGGTCGTTGGCTGGCGTTGCTGCGCGGCGAGCTCGCTCTGCGTGCCGGGCGCACTGCCGACGGCGTACGTTCGCTGCGCGAAGCGATGGCGAGTTATCCCGAGTGGGGGATCGGAAGCTATGGTATACCGACGGCACTGTCCCTTTCTGCCACCGGACAGGCCGATAGTGCGATCGTTGTCTTCGAAAAGTACCTCTCCTCGACCCTTCCGACGCACACCAGGGGGTCCGGTCCGTTATTCGACGCCGTAGCGTTGGAACGCCTCGGTTCCCTGTATGAAGACAAGGGCAACAAGGCCAAGGCACTGCAATACTACGAGACGCTCCTCGCGCTGTGGAAGAACGCTGACCCCGAACTGCAGCCGCTCATTCGTGACGTGCGCGCGCGGGTAGAGCGACTGCGGCGCGGCACGGGCTGAACAGCTGCCGTGGGTATGGCGCTACAGCATCCCTGCGTCACGCCAAGTGGACGAGAGGTAGTAGCTGCGCGATGACCCCTCACCTTCGGTCAAACGTTCGCCATCACCGCGTACTCCGTGGATTCCGTCAGACGTGCGTCAGCGGTGACCAGCGTCAGTCCCAGCACCTGCGCGGTGGCCGCAATGAAGCGATCGGCCGGATCTTCATGGGAGAGGGCGAGGCGACGGCTGGCGACGGCGATGTCGGTGGTCAGGGCGGCTTCACGCCGAGGGAGCGCCTGTACCATGCGCTCCACCCACACGGCCGGCGTCGCATCGATTTTGATGCGACCGCGTTCGGCGAGCAGGTGCGCTTCCCAGACACTGACCGGCGAGAGCCACAGTTCGTTCTCGCCCGACGTCAGCGCCGATCGGACCGTTGGCGACAGGCGATCCGGGTCGAGCAGTGCCCACAGCCAGATATGGGTATCGAGCAGCAGCTTCATGCCTTGAACACGTCCCAGTCGTTCGTGGCACTTGCCGGTGCGATGAGATCGTCCGTCATGGTGGCGGAGCCGGCCATGGATCCGAGCCACGCCTCGCCGGTGCTGGCAGCCGACGGCGGGTTGATCTGTGCCACCGGCTCGCCCCGCTTCGTGACGACAATGGAGGTCCCGGTACGCCGCACGCGCTCCAGGACCGCCAGGCAGGTGGCCTTGAACTCGGAGATGGCGATGGTTTCGGTGGGCTTGGTGGGCATAGCTCAAACGTAACTTCACATATGACCATGGTCAATGACTATGGTTACCTTGCGCGACCTTCAATAACAATGCAAGCTCTCTCATGACCGCTCCCGATTGGCAACCAACCCTCGTCGGCCCCACGCTGCTCGTGCGCCCGCTCCGCGCGGACGATCTCGAGATGCTGTACGCGGCCGCGGCCGAT
>CANGXD010000238.1 GCA_947457545.1 Gemmatimonadaceae bacterium | reverse complement strand
TCAGACGCACAGCATCCTGCGCAACGGCATCGATCAGCTCCTCCCGCCGGAGATCGAACTCATTCACGGCCCGGGATGTCCGGTGTGCGTGACCCCGCTCGACATGATCGACAAGGCGCTGGCCATCGCGGCGCTGCCAGACGTGATCTTCACCAGCTTCGGCGACATGCTGCGCGTGCCAGGCAGTGACCGCGATCTGTTCCGCGTAAAGAGTGAAGGTGGCGATGTCCGCATCGTCTACTCGCCCCTTGATGCCGTCCAGATCGCGCGCGAGAACCCGGCCAAGCAGGTCGTGTTCTTTGGCATTGGCTTCGAGACCACCGCGCCGGCGAATGCTATGGCCGTGCATGTCGCGAAGCGCGAAGGGTTGAAGAACTTCTCGATGCTCGTCTCGCATGTGCTGGTGCCACCCGCCATTGACGCGATCATGTCGGCGCCGGGCAACCGCGTGCAGGCATTCCTCGCAGCCGGCCATGTGTGCAGCGTGATGGGGTTCTGGCAGTATCCGCCACTGGCCACACGGCACCATGTGCCGATCGTCATTACCGGCTTCGAACCGCTGGACGTGCTGGAAGGGATTCGCCGTACCGTGCAGTGCCTTGAGAACGACGAAGCGCGGGTGGACAATGCCTATGCGCGCGTGGTCACCTTCGACGGCAACGCCCCCGCTCAGGCACTACTCGAAGAGGTCTTTACGGTGACCAACCGTGCCTGGCGCGGCATTGGTGTCATACCGGCCAGCGGTTGGCGCCTCAGTGACGCGTATGCCGACTACGACGCCGAGCACCGGTTCAATGTTGGTGCCATCCGCACGACCGAAAGCGCGCACTGTCGCGCTGGGGAGGTGCTGCAGGGCGCGATCAAGCCGAGTCAGTGCGAGGCGTTCGGCAAGCAGTGCACGCCGCGAACGCCGCTTGGCGCCACGATGGTGTCCAGTGAAGGGGCCTGTGCCGCCTACTTCAACTACGGTCGCTTCCACACACTCGAACGGGCCACGTCCGTTGCCTGAAGCGATCGGCACCACCTGGACGTGTCCGCTCCCGCTGCGCGATTATCCGACCATCGTGATCGGGCACGGCGGCGGCGGGCAGTTGGGCAACGAGCTGGTCGAGCACCTGTTCAAGCCGGCGTTCAGTAATGACGTGCTGGATCGCATGGCCGATTCGGCGGTGCTGACACTGCCCCCCGGCCGCATTGCGTATTCCACGGACAGTTTCGTGGTGCGTCCGCTTGAATTTCCTGGTGGCAGCATTGGCGCGCTGGCCGTGAACGGCACCGTGAACGACCTCGCGATGAGTGGTGCCACGCCGCTGTATCTGAGTGCGGGCTTCATTTTGGAAGAAGGGCTGCCCATGGCCACCCTTGGCCGTATCGTGAGTGATATGGCGCAGGCCGCGAAGGACGCCGGCATTCGTATCGTTACCGGAGACACGAAGGTCGTGGAACGCGGTCATGGCGACGGCTGCTACATCAACACGTCGGGCATTGGCGTCGTGGCCGACGGTCTCAGCATTGCGCCGCAGCGTGCCCAAGTCGGTGACGCGGTTATTGTGAGCGGCACCATTGGCGATCACGGCATGGCCATCATGAGCGTGCGTGAAGGGCTGGAGTTCGACACCACCATTGTCAGTGACTGTGCCCCCCTGAACGGTCTGGTGGAAGCCATGCTGAGCGTGACGACCGACATTCACGTGCTGCGCGATCCTACGCGCGGCGGGCTGGCGTCATCGCTGAACGAGATAGCGGGCGCCGCCGGGGTGGGCATTGTTATCCGTGAAGCGGCGTTGCCGGTGCTGCCGCAGGTCGCCTCGGCGTGCGAGATCCTCGGCATGGACCCCATCTTCGTTGCCAACGAAGGGAAGTTGCTGGCTGTTGTACCACCGCAGCATGCGGAGGCGGTGCTGGCGGCCATGCGGGCGCATCCACGGGGGGCGAACGCGGCCATTATTGGCGAGGTCACGTCTGCGCATCCCGGAATGCTGGTGGCCCGTACAGCTATTGGTGCCCAGCGGGTGATCGCGATGCAGATTGGAGAGCAACTCCCGCGGATTTGCTGACCGGCTTGTGGTGCGCCGCTCAGTGCGGCTGCACCAGCACCACCTCAGCTGTTGGCCCCGACGCGTGGCGCAACCGATCGTGAGTGCCGGCAGCAAGAGTCGGTAAAGGCGCCCGGTGTGGAGAGCACCGTAGCGGGCCCGCCCTCGCGCTCAATGGTCGCGCTACCGCTCATGGGGAGGATGGCCACCACCGTGCGCGTGGCCTGCTTGAATGGCGTGGTGTCGCCTAGCGTGAGGGTCACGCGCATTTGCCGGAACCCCGACGACGACAGCTCCGGTGTGCCGGGTAGCTCATTGCCAATGGCCATGGTGAAGGGCCGTAGGGTGCCCCAGCGGTGACCATGGCGGAGAGTGCCAGCAGGGCGCCTCGGGGTGCGGTGCGGGCCGTGTTTGGTGTTGGCGTGGTAAGCATGATGCCCAAGGGGTCAGAGTCGTTTGCCAATGCCAAACGACTCTGACCCCTTGTGTTCCCGGCCCCGAAGCCCGCTCACCGGTGCGCTCGAGGCAGGGGACCGGGGCCTGTTCTCCGCCCACCTCGATTGAGTTTTCTATCCTCTGAATTTCCTATCCTCGGGGCGTGTACGCTCAACCCCTTGAGCCAACGGGCCACGGCTGCGTCGGTCATGGCACCGCCCGGCCAACGTACCGCCGGCTCGTACCACTCGTTGTTGGCACGCACGCGATGTCGATACACTTTCATCGAATAACTCAGGTTGCCCTGCCCGCTGGGCAGTTCACCGCCGGTGTTGTCGATGTAGACGGCATCGGCCGACGTGGGCAAGCCCACATGCACCACGCCGGGTAGCCGCCGAGCGATGTCGGCAAAGTCAAGGCAGGCGCTGGCACACACGTTGTCGGTCAACAAGAACACCCGGCCTTGGAAGGGCGAGGCCACTGGCGGCGCGGTGGCTGCTACCGTGTCTTCGTCAGTTTGACGCACGTAGGCTTCCCCTTTTTTCGCGGCTTGCTCCAAGGCCTCGGCCAGTTTACTTCGATAACGCGCATCTTCCTCTTGACCGTTTTTTTGAGCCACTGAGGCGTAGAATCGCAGGGTGGCTGCGTTTTGGGCTGAGGCCCGCCAGTCCACCGTCCAGTCGAACTGCCCCTCGATTCGCTGTACGGCAGCATCGCCATACAGCGCCTTGGCCACATCACTCCCCCAAGCACTGTTACCGCCCCCGTTGCCGCGCACATCCAGCACCACCCAGCGTGCTGCATGCAACCGCTTCGCTTGCGCCCGGAGCTTTTTCAGCAGGGCCTGCATGGCGGTGGCGCTATCGGCTTCAAACTGGAAGGTGGGCAGCGAGACGAACCACACCTCGCCCACCTGCTGCAAGCCTAAGGTCGGGCGCGCGCTGCCCCTGGCCTTGTCGAGCAAATCGGTCAGGCGTTCGGGGGAAATGGTCTCCCAACGCATGGCGTGAGAAACGACGCGTCCTTGCGCGGTGAATTGGCACTTCCGTGGCCGGAGCGGGTCGTCGGCCAAAGGCGCGAACAGGAATACCGACGCCGCATCGCGCTCATGGGGAATGTCGGCGTTCCACCGGTACGGGTTGACCAGCCGCTGCAAGAGGGCATCGGCGTTGCTGCCATCGCATCCCATCAATTGCGCGCCCAGCGGCACCTGCAGCGCCCCGCTGTTGATCGTCACGCGCGTACGACCGTCAGCATCCTTTCGGGTCAGAAAGCCCGGCCATTGGAAGGTGGCATCGCTCACCCCAAACCAGATGTGCCCATCGCGAAAGCCGTTGGTGTACCCCCGCACCGCGCGCCAGTAATCGGCTTGAGAACTTGCCAACCTGGCGTTGGAAAGCGCGATGGAACGGCCTTCTTCCAACCACGCGGCAAAGCGACGGCTTTCCGGGTCTGGTGGGCCCGGGTGGTTATCGCGCAGCGTGGCGTAAACCGCTTCGATGTCTGTCTGGGCCGCCGCTGCCCAATCCACGGCTTTTGTTTCTTGAGGCTGACGCTGAGCAGCGAGGGCAGGCTGGCCCCACGCGGCCAAGCCCGCCAACGCCACGGCAAGCAACGGTCTGAAGATCGGCCTCGGCATCAACTGCATCGCTAGTCTCCCTGGAAATGGACACGCTGGATTTCGAACAACCCAGCGACTCGCGGATTGGACTCCCGCGTCAGGCTTATGGTTTGAGAAACGCCACTTGCCTTTGGCGAGCAGTGAGGGGAACGCGTCGAAGATCGTGCTGCCGGTGGTGACGGGGATCCAGCCGTAGCAGCCGCGACCAGTCACAGGTGAACAGCCGAAAAGATGATCACCCGGCGCGGGGCGGCGGCTTCAGGCGCGCGATCACTGCGGCCTCCGTCGACCGGAGCACGTGCCACAGATCTCAGTCCTGTTGCAGGCCGAGCCAGAAGTCGGCACTCATGCCCGTCACCTCGGCGAGGCGCAGCGCGGTAGCGGGTGTGACGCTCCGCTTGGCGTTGATCGCTTCGTTCAGGCGCGGAAAGGCGCCCTTCAGCGCTTCCAAACGATGACCAGGCAGTATCGCCAGTTCTCGTAAGTCGCGTCCCCGATTGAGCTGGGTCAGCTTGCGTGCCACCACGGAGCAAAAGGGGTCAGAGTCGTGGGGTCAAAGAGCAAGAGGCCGGCAGAAGGGCGAGGATGTCGGCCGTGTCGTCGACACCACAGTTTACGAGCGTATGCCCAAGTCACCTCCCACCAACCGCTACGCCCCGGTCCCCGATGGTTTCCCAATTCGGGACGCGTCGGTGCGCTACACGGAGCTACCGCCCCCGCACGATCTGGCGGGCGTCGTGCACTGCTTCTGGGAGCTGCGCACCGTCACCGAACTCTCAGAAGACTTTCTGTATCACGCGCTCCCCGACGCGTGCGTGAACCTGCTGTTCAATCGACTGGACCCCGCTATTGCCGGCATTACGGCGCTGCACACGTCTGCCACCACGCTCAACCTGGGCACGGTGTTTCACTATGTGGGCGTGCAGCTCTTTCCGGGGGCGTGGCACGGCGGCGGTGACGAACTCACCGACCGCTACGTGGGCACGCCGTATCAGGGGGCGCTCCCGCTCGTCGCAACAAACGCAAAGCTCGCGGGGCTCGCGTTCCCCGACGCCACACACCATCTGGCCACCCTGGTGCGATGGTGCGTCGCGCAGCAATACGTGGTCCCCAACCCCGTCACAGCGCGGATTCTGTCGCAGTTGCATGCCATTCGGACCGTGGCCGACATGGCGACACTGGTGGGGGTGACGCCCAGACAGCTGCAGCGCACCCTCAAGCGACAAACGGGATTTGCGCCGCACGACCTGCTCAAGGT
>CANGXD010000237.1 GCA_947457545.1 Gemmatimonadaceae bacterium | reverse complement strand
TGACTTGCATGTGTTAAGCACGCCGCCAGCGTTCGTCCTGAGCCAGGATCAAACTCTCCAATGGTTTTGCCACAGGAGCCTTTTGATAGGCTCTTCCTCGCGATCCGCCCCAAAAGGCGATCACTCGGAATCACTTAATGAATTCAGGTTGATCTCTCGCTGCAGCCCTGATCAGCCGCAGGTCATAGAGACCGCCCCGCACATCTATCGATCTCATCTTCGATTGTCAAACAGCGTCCTTCTATCGCTTCGCAACCGCTTGCGGCTGCGTCACTTAGCTTCTTTTTTGTGGCCGCCGTTTCAGCGGCAGCCCATATATTTACCAAGTTGTTGCGAGCTTGTCAATACTTTCTCGCATCTTTTTTTTCGTGGCGGGCGGCGAACTCTGTCGCGCCAACATCCCGAAATACTTGGCCGCCGCCGCAACTCATTCCTGCCGAGTTGAGCGAAGGGTCGCTATAATCGCCCATTGCTTGCGGCTTTGCAACCCCTCTGGCGAAAAAACTTTCGACTTTTTTCAGTCGCCGGAGAATCAGCCGGACTGGCCTGCCTCCTCATCCGTTTCCTGTACCAGAACGTCTCGCGACTTCCGGCCCCCGGAAAACAGACGCGGCGATCGCTTCCGCGACCGCCGCGAAGTGCACCCTCTAGGACTCGAACCTAGAACCTACTGATTAAGAGTCAGCTGCTCTACCATTGAGCTAAGGGTGCGGATAACACCAACTCCGCGTGTACTGCTTCCGACCGATACGCGCGCCAGGAGGGATTCGAACCCCCGACCAACAGCTTAGAAGGCTGCCGCTCTATCCATCTGAGCTACTGGCGCCTGCACATGCTTGGTCACCCTTGCGGGCACCTGACTGCACACCTGACGAACCCTGGCCGAAGAATCGGGGCGGCCGGATTCGAACCGGCGACCTCCTGCTCCCAAAGCAGGCGCGATACCGGGCTACGCTACGCCCCGCTCATCAGCACCGCCTTCCAGCGGCGGGGTATGTTATCCCGACCGGGGCCCGTGGTCAACTGCCACTCGCAAATTCGCCGAAAGTTTCTCCGCCGGCTCGAACTCACCGGCCAGCGCCGCGCACAGTGCCTCTACCGCGCGCCCACGATGACTAACGGCGGCTTTCGCGTCGCGCCCTGCCTCTGCGAAGGTGACCCCCAAGTCCGCCGACAGAAAGTACGGGTCGTAGCCAAACCCGCCGTCGCCTCGGGGCGCGCTCAGTAGGGTCCCCTCGGTCGTCCCCAGACGAACACACGCTCCCGTCGCCCAGACACAGGCGGCGGCACAGACATATCGGGCCGTGCGCTCGACGCGGCCGCGGCGTGCCGCCTCATCGAGCGCCGCCTGCAAATACGCGTTGTTCACTGTATCGAGGGCCGACCCCTCCAGCGGACTTCCGGACCACCGCTTGCTACGAACTCCTGGCTGCCCATCGAGCGCATCCACGACCAAGCCGGAGTCGTCGGCGAGCACCACACGCCCCGTGCGCTGCGCGAAGTAGCGTGCCTTCGCGAGCGCGTTCGCCTCGAACGTGTCGAACTGCTCGAGCGCCTCTTCCTCCCCGGACTCGGCGATAGCGAGCTCGTCGAGCGTCATCGCGTGCCACCCGTACTGCGCCAACAACGGCCCGAGCTCCCGCAGCTTGCCCGCACTGCGCGTCGCCAGCACGAGAGACGCGCCCATCACACCGGCATCGGTAACGACTGCATCAGCGCCTGCTGCTGCATGGCGTCGAGCGTGCCGATGCCCTGCACCGCCAGGTCGAGCAGTGCGTTGAGCTCGTCGCGCGCAAAGGTGCCATGCTCGCCGGTCCCCTGCACTTCGACAAAGCGTCCTTCGCTGCTCATGACGACGTTCATGTCGACGCCTGCCCGCACGTCTTCTTCGTAATCGAGGTCGAGACGCGGTTCCCCGTCGATCACACCGACGCTGATCGCCGCGACGCGACGCATGACCGGACTCGCGGGCAAGCGTCCGGTCGCCACCATCCAGGCGAACGCGTCGTGAACCGCCACGCACGCCCCCGTGATGGCGGCCGTCCGCGTTCCGCCATCGGCCTGCAGCACGTCACAATCGACCTTAATCGTGAACTCCCCGAACGCAAATCCGTCGAGCATGGCGCGCACGCTGCGTCCAATGAGTCGCTGAATCTCCTGCGTGCGTCCTCCGACTTGCGACCGCTCGCGCGACACACGCGTGCGGGTCGCGCGTGGCAACATCGCATACTCGGCCGTCACCCACCCCTCGCCCGAGCCCTTCTTCCAACCGGGCACGCCCGTCTCGACCGACGCGGCGCACAACACGCGCGTCCGACCGAAACTCACGATACACGACCCCTCCGCATAGGGCACGGCGCCACGCTCGAGCGTGACCGGCCGCATTTGGGCGGGAGTGCGGCCAACGCGAAGGACGCGACCCGCAGTTTGAGACGAGGATTCAGCCACGAAGCTTCTCGATGATGGAGGTGGTGGATTGACCAGCGACCAGCGGAATAACGAGAACGCGCCCGCCGCGTTCGGTGACGATGTCTGCACCGACAATGGTCTCGGGGGAATAGTCACCACCCTTGACGATGACGTCGGGCTGCAGGCGCGTGACCAGCTCGAGCGGCGTGTCCTCATCGAACACCACGACGGCGTCGACCGATTCGAGTCCGGCAAGCACCATCGCCCGCTCCGCCGTCGATCGCACAGGGCGTGTCGGTCCCTTGAGTCGCTTGACGGACGCATCGCTGTTGAGCCCCACAATGAGCGCGGCGCCTTCACGCCGCGCGAGATCGAGGACTTCGATATGACCGGGATGCAGCAAGTCGAAAACGCCGTTGGTGAACACGACAGCGCCGCGGACCGTGTGTCGCCACGCCGCAGCGGTGTCCCAGTCCATCACTTTCGACACGGGGAAGCGCGGGGCATCGCGCGTTACCACTGCGACTGCACTCCCTCGACGATGTCCGTCATGAGACTCTCGAGGGCGTTCTTGCGCCCTGCCGCTTCAGCACCTTCGGCATACTGTCCTTCGCGCGCCAGTCCCTTCTTGCTGAGCAGGACGCGACTGGTGGCGGACTCCACGATCTCCACGTCGATGGTGAGTTGCAGTCGCCGACGATTCGAGGCGGTGTTGCGTCCATCGGCCGACGCTCCGAGTGGCAAATCGACATCGTAGGTCACGATGGTGCCGCGCACGACCAGATCAGCGCGCGCTTCGGGGGCCTCACGAAGATTCAAGCGGTCACGCATCGCTTCGCGAAGACGTTCGAAAATTTCGCGCTGCAGTTCGGGGGCCGCCGTCTGGTTGTCGAACGGCTGGATAGCGACCGTCTTGAGGGTCCGGGGCAGCCCGCCGCCACCGGAGAATCCGTAGCAGCCGCCCAACAGGGCCACCGCGAGCAACGGCACGATGCGGCGCACGTGCCGAAACAGTGCTCGCCGCCCCACGCCTCGACCCGTCGCGGTGAGAATGTCTTGCTTCAGGCCTTCACGGACGGCGCCAGATGGCGTCATTGAATCCCTCGACGATCGTGGTATCGGTCACAGCAATGGCGAGACGTCGCTTGCCGCGCTCATGAACATACTGCAAGCGAAGCGGGGAGTCTTGTGCGACGGTCCGCGACATCCACTCGATTACTTTGCCCCCCTCGATCCGCTCCACCCGTGCGAGCGCCGTACCGGCGAACGCGACCCGCCACGCCCGCCCGTCGGCACCGGACGCATCCCGTCCGCGCAAGGCGCCCAAGTCGGCGCGAAGCGTGTCTCCGTCGATGCGGGCGACGGTGTCCGGCGTTGCCGGGAGCGCAAGGCGTCCCAACGACGCCCACAGCAGCGGTACCGGCGGCAGCATGCGCTTGACCAAGTCGATGCCGGGCACGGTGAGGCTGTCACCGACCAGAATGGCGTACCCGCCGGCCATCCCGTTGCGAAGAAAGAAATCGAGCCGCGCGCGGTCGGGGCCGAGGCGACGCACGGCTCCATCTCCCGTCGCTTCGAACGTCTCGTCCTTGTAGCTCCACGTAAAGCGCAGCACCGTGGGCGCCGGCGAGATCACCGTAGGCGGCAGCACGGCGCGCGTCGGGGCGCCCGCGAGCGGGCGAGCGCCCGGAGCACAGCCAACGGCTGCGGCGCACGTTATGCCGCACGCCAACGCGCGGCTCCGCCGGAACAGACGAGCGGCGAGCAACATCACGGTACGCGAACTTGCAGCATGACATCTCCCTGAACGAGACGATCCATCACGTCGAAGCCATCGATCACGCGACCGAACACGGTGTATCCGCCGTCGAGGTGCGGTTGCGTGGAGTGGCACATGTAGTACTGGCTGCCACCGGTATCTGGTCCGGCAGTGGCCAAGCCCAAGCAGCCGCGACCGTGCCGTTGCCGTGACCACGCCTCACGCAACGAAAACGGCGGTTCCGGTGCGCCGGTCCCGTTCGCGATGTCTCCGTCCTGTACGACGAAGTTGGGTACCACGCGATGGAACGTCGTGTTCCGGTACTTTCCCTGTTGCGCCAGTCGCGTGAAGGCCTCCACGACCAACGGTGCCTCGCGCCCGAACAGCTCGAGCGTAATGGTTCCCTGCTCCGTGTCGATGTAGGCGCGTGGTACCGGCGCAGAAGCATCCCAGTATTTGTGCACGAGCGCTTCGTAGTCCTGCAGTCGTCGCGGAATGGGTGCCGTGGACCGCGGCGCGGCCGGCTGCACGGCGGCCGTGGCGTTCGACGAATCGCGAATGCCCAGTCGTGCGCGTGCGACGCGCCGAACTCGGACATCGGGATCCGTGACCAAACGCTTTGCCAGCGCGCTGTCGATGACGCGGCCTCGCTCGCCGTTACCAAGTGCCGCCACCCGAACGCGCCAGTCCGGGCTTTGCGACCACTGCAGCTCCGCATCGGTGAACAGCGAAAGCCCCGCCGCGCGGATGTGCTGCAAGAGTGGACGCCGCACCGCCAAGAGCGTATCCATTTGCCACGCGCGTTGCCAACGATCGACATCACGCGCGCCCACTTCGGCATAGGCCTCGGCCGTCGCGACCCGTACATTTCGCGCGCGGTCGCGAAGCATGGTTTCCACTTCCGAGGCGAGCGCGGCGCCATAGGAGGCAGCGCTTTGTACGGCGTTCACGCGCACCCGCTCGCTCGAATCACGCAGCATTTCGCGCAGTGTCGGTATCGCAAGCGCGCGGAGTGAATCTCCGGCGGCACTGCGAGCCAGCGCACGGGCGACGTGTTGCCGAACCTCTTCATCCGCATGTGTGCGAACCGCCAAAATGGCTCGCACACCAGCAGGCGCGCGCAACCGCGCGATCACATACGCTGCCGCGCGAACCACATCCGGCGAGGCGTCGCCAAGCCACGGTGTCACCACGCCGATTGGCGCGTTCCGGAGTTTCACCGTCGCGAGCACGAGCGC
>CANGXD010000236.1 GCA_947457545.1 Gemmatimonadaceae bacterium | reverse complement strand
TCGGCGCGATGGAGCGCCGGACGAACCGCGAGCGCCAGGGCGCGCGGCAGTTCGTTGGCGAGCAGCGGCTGCAGGCAGAGCACGCGTCCGGTGCACCCGGAATCACGCAGCTGTTCGGCTTCGTCGAGAGAGGCGATGCCCACCCCCCAAGGCGCATCCGGCGCCTCGGCCTGATCGTCGAACGGCACGCCCAGCGCGCGGCAGACGGCCACCGCCCCCACGCCGTAGCTGTTCGCCTTGACCATGGCGACGAGCGGGACACCAGCGCGTGCGCGCAATCGTTGCGCGTTGTGGCGCACGGCGCCGAGATCCACGTCGAGCCACGCGCGCGCGAAATCGACGTCGCGGGTCGGGTATATTGGCGAGGCACTCATACGGCAATCCTAAGCGTTCCCACGCAGCCCGCACAACGATGGACATGTCGACTTCCGAGGGCAGTGCCCTGCCCGCTGCTCCCGCCCCGCGCTCGCTCGACGACGCGCTGGCGCTCATGAAGGATCTCCGCGTGCGCTGCGACTGGGATCGGGTCCAAACCCACGCCTCCCTGCGGCCGTACCTCATCGAGGAAGCGCACGAGGTCGACGATGCCATCGCCGGCGGTGACGACGCGGTGTTGCGCGACGAACTGGGTGACCTGCTGTTGCAGGTGCTCTTTCACTCTGTGGTGGCCGAGGAACGCGGCGCGTTTTCCATGCAGGATGTGGCGGGGGCGCTCATCGCGAAGATGCATGCGCGGCACCCGCACCTCTACGGCGATGGTATCAGGCGCTCGTGGGAGAGCATGAAGGCGCAGAAGGCCAAGCGCAGCACGCTCGAAGACGGCCTGCCTTCAGGGATGCCGTCGCTGCACCGGGCGCATCGCCTGCAGGACCGGGCGGCGGGGGTGGGCTTCGACTGGGATAACGCCCTCGGCCCGCTGGCCAAGGTGCGGGAGGAGGTCGAGGAGGTGGCACAGCTCATCGATCCCGAGACGGGCGCGGTGCACGACGCGGACGCACTCGAGGCGGAGTTAGGGGACCTGCTCTTCGCCGTGGTGAACCTGTGCCGCAAAACCGGGGTCCACGGGGCGCTGGCACTCGACCGGACCAACGCCAAGTTCGTGCGCCGCTACGCCACGATGGAGCGGCTCGCGGCGGCTGACGGGAAGTCGCTGCCGGACTTGTCGCTCGAAGAGCAGGACTTTTACTGGGATGCGGTGAAGCGGGGGGAGAAGGTCGACTGACACCGCCCTTACGGCGCAATCCGCCCCATCAATCGCGGGAACGGGATACACTCGCGGATGTGCTCGATGCCGCAGATCCAGGCGATGGTGCGCTCGAGGCCGAGGCCGAAGCCGGAGTGGGTGAAGGTGCCGTACTTGCGAAGGTCGAGATACCAGCCGTAGGCCTCGACCGGGAGCCCTTCGTGCGTGAGACGCGCGAGGATCTTGTCGTAGTCGTCTTCGCGCTGCGAGCCGCCGATGATTTCGCCGCGGCCTTCGGGGGCCAGGAGATCGGCGCAGCGCACGGTGCGCGGGTCGGCCGGGTTCTCCTTCATGTAGAACGCCTTCGCTTCCTTCGGGTAGTTCACGACGAAGACGGGGCGCTGGTATTCGTCCACGATGAGCGCTTCGTCGGGCGCGCCGAGGTCATCGCCCCACGTGATGTCGCTGCCCTTGGACTGCGCGAGCTTGACGGCGTCGCCGTAGTCGAGACGCATGAACGGCTGCGACACGCAATCGAGTTTGCTGGTGTCACGCTCGAGCACCTTGAGCTCTTCCTGTCGGCGTTCGAGGACGCGGCCCACCAGGTAGCGGACGAAGTCCTCCTGGAGATCCATGTTGTCGTCCTGATCGTACCACGCCATTTCCGGTTCGATCATCCAGAACTCGGTGAGGTGGCGACGCGTCTTGCTCTTCTCGGCGCGGAACGTGGGGCCAAAGGTATAAATGCGCCCCAGCGACGCGGCGAGCGCTTCGCCATACAGCTGGCCGGTTTGCGCGAGATAGGCGGGGCCTTCCTCGAAGTATTCCGTGCTGAAAAGGCCGGCCCGTTCGCCGATGGCGGCCGTGAGAATGGGGGTATCGCAGCGGATGAAATCGCGCGCGTAAAAGAAGTCGTGCACGGCCTGCTCAAGCTCATGCCGCACGCGCATGATCGCGCCCTGACGCTGACTGCGCAGCCAGAAGGTGCGGTTGTCGAGCAGGAAGTCGATGCCATGCTCCTTGGGCTGGATGGGATAGTCCAGCGGGCTCGCGCCAATGAGCGTGAGCTCCTTGACCCCCATTTCGAAGCCACCCGGCGCCCGGGCATCGGCGCGCACGTCACCGACCAGCGCGACGCTGCTTTCCTGCGTGAGCTGCGTGAACGTCTCCCACGCCTGCTCCGACACTTCGGCTTTCACCACCACGGCCTGCATGATGCCCGTACCGTCGCGCATGACCGCGAAGCCGAGCTTGCCCTTGGAGCGGAGGTGCGTGACCCACGCGCGCACGGTAACGGTGGTGCCAACGTGGTGCTGGAGATCCGCAATACGGGTGGTGGACTTGTTCACGGCTGCCGGTGGTGAGAGCGATCATCTATGGCGGCACCAAGGCGTAGCGTCCGGGTGCCCGACTCCGGTGAATAATGCACGCGCCGAGCGTCCGGAGGGACTGCCTCCCCCTAGACGGGGGCCCCCAATGCGACGCGTACCTTCCCCACGAGCGCGTCGGGCGTAAAGGGCTTGGCCAGATAGGTGTAGCGGGCGTCGTCGGGAAGCTCCTCGCCGTCCTGATAGCCGGACATGAACAGCACGGGCGACCGCACCCCACGCTGCAGCAACTCGGCCGCCAGTTCCCGTCCGCCCATGCGCGGCATTACGACGTCGGTGAGCACCAGATCAGGCGTCACATCCATTTCGTCGAGCAGGTCGAGTGCCTCGCGGCCATTCGCCGCGACTTCGACGCGGAATCCTTTTCGGCGAAGGATTTCTCCCACCAGCCGACGTAGTCCCGCCTCGTCCTCCACGACGAGCACCAGTTCGCCTTCGGCGCGATGCTCGCGCACTGGATCCGCGATTTCGTGGCAGGTCGACGCCGCGGCGCGCGGAAGCAGCACCGACACGGTGGTGCCTTCGTTGAGGGCACTGTGCACGAACACCTGCCCCCCCGCCTGCGTGACGATGCCATACACCATGGAGAGTCCCAAGCCCGTACCACCCCCCAGCCCCTTGGTGGTGAAGAACGGCTCGAAAACGCGGGAAAGCACCTCGGGGGGCATTCCGACCCCGTTGTCACGCACTTCGATGACCGCCCAGTCGCCATCGGGCAGGGCGCGGAACGGGCCGTCGTCTCCGGGGGCAAGCTCCAACGGCCGCGTGGCGACGTGCACCGTCCCCCCTGACGGCAACGCATCGCGGGCATTGACCACGAGATTCATGAGCACCTGCGTGAGCTGCCCGTTGTCGGCCATGACGCACAGTGGCGTGGGCGAGACGTCGGTTACGAGCGTCACCCGTTCGCCGATGAGCCGCTGCAACATGCGCTCGAGTTCGTGCACCGTCGCATTCACATCCTGCAAACTGAGCGTGACTTTCTGCCGACGGCTGAACGCAAGCAGTTGCGAGGTCAATAACGACGCACGATCGGCCGCCTTGAGGACTTCACTGAGATCGACACGCAGCTCCTGCAGCTGTTCACGATCGATCGAGGCGACGGCTCGCTCCTGCAACTGCGTGGAGTGCTGTTCGGAGAGTTGGGCAAAGCCGGTAATGGCGGTGAGCAGGTTGTTGAAGTCGTGCGCCACCCCGCCGGCCAGTGTGCCAACGGCCTCCATTTTCTGCGAGTGCAGCAACTGCTCTTCGAGTTGCAGTCGTTCTTCCACTTCGTGCCGGAGTGCGACGTTCGCCTTTTCGAGTTCCTGCGTTCGCGCGTCGACGGCTTCGGCGAGCTCACGCTGCCGTCCGAGCACCAACATCGAGAGATACACGAGCATGATCCACAACAGCACCGAGGCGGTGCGCGTGGTGCTGAGATCGGTGGCGATGGCCGCGCTCCACCCATTCACCGGTGCCATGCGCAGCGTCCACCGCACATCGCCAACCAGAATGGGAATATCGATTGGCGACTGCAGCGAGTCCCGACCGGCCAGCCGACGACGCCTGTGGTCGATGAGCGCATACGCGACACTGCGTGGAATACTCGGTAGCGAGGCTTCGCTGATGAGCGACTCGAGATCGAGCACCATGGCGACCATGTCCGGAGCGTCCGCGCTGAATGGCTCGGGGCGCTGCCGCACGATCAACCCCTCGCCGCCCTGCAGCAACGTGATCGGACCAGTAATGACGCCGACGTGTGTAGCCATGGCGCGGCGCACGCCATCGACAACTTCGGGATCGGGATGCGTGAGCAGGTTGTAACCCACCAGCAACGAGTCGTCGTGCGTGGGCCACGATCGAATGATGCGTGCTTTGCGGACCAACTGAAACGCGCGTACACCATTCGCCGCACTACTCAGCCCTTCCGCAAACGTCGGGAAGTCGGCGTCGAGGCTCTGCATGGCCGGTTCGGCTTCGACGAACGCGCGCAGCGCATCGAGCCGGCTCATGCGCCGATCGAAGAAGCCTGCGATCTGCTTGGTGTACGGTGACGCGAGGGCGCGGATGCGATCCCCTTCGCGCGCCACGAGTGACGCGGCGTACCACCGGTCGAACGCCAGCGCGCCAAGCAAACCGAGCACCGCGATCGCAATGACTGCGGCGACGGTTTGTCTGCGGTGAAACACGCCAGTTGTCATCGGACCTCAGAGCAGATCGCAGTGTTCAGTTCGCCTGCTTCGGCGAACGACGCCACTGCTTCAGTCCACGATACATGGCTGTCGCGCCTGCCACCACTGCAAAGTTCCATACGTGGGACTACACGCGTCCCAGCGCGTGACTCACGTCACGTTATGCTATCCGATACGGAACAGCTCGAGGGCGCGTGCATACCCGATGGTCAGTTGCTGCCGCAATCCGTGGTGCAGTGCGAGCTCGAGCATGGGGTCACTGTGCAGAACGCGATCCGCGATGGTCCGCGCGGTTTCATTCAACGCTTCGTCCCGCAGTGGATCGGCGATACGGAACGCGGGTAACCCATGTTGCTTCGCGCCGAACAGATCTCCCATGCCACGCAGCTGCAAGTCGGCGCGCGCAATCTCGAATCCATCTTCGGTCGCGGCAAACATGCCGAGTCGTTCGGCGGCTTCGGCGCCGACATCGCCGAGCAGAATGCAATACGACTGTTCGGCGCCTCGCCCCACGCGTCCGCGCAGCTGGTGCAGCTGAGACAATCCGAAGCGTTCAGGATGCTCGATGATCATGACCGTCGCGTTACCGACATCGATGCCGACTTCGATGACGGTTGTGGCAACGAGCACATCAATGTCGCCGTCGCGGAAGGCGCGCATGATGACATCGCGCTCGTCGGCCGGCAGTCGGCCGTGCAGCAGCGACACGCGACGATTG
>CANGXD010000235.1 GCA_947457545.1 Gemmatimonadaceae bacterium | reverse complement strand
GTTCGAAGAGCTCGCACAGCAGGGACAAACCGTGGTCATGGTCACGCACGAGCCCGACATCGCGGCGCATGCACGGCGCGTGGTGGTGTTGCGCGACGGCGTGATTGCGAGCGACGAGCAGCGCGAGCAGTTCATTCAGCGCGTCGGACCGGCACACTCTGCTCACTGATCACGACGTGTTTAGCATGAGACTAGGATCTGTTTTCCTATAGTCGGCCCAGCATGGCTAGCGATGCTTCCCACCTCAGGGAACTGTGCGATCGAGTCGACTCTGTCGGTCGATTGCCTTCGATTGGTTTTGGAGGTGCGGGCGTCACTTATTTGGTGGCGCCCGCAATCGAGTGTATTGATCCTTTGCGATAAGCATTCGACCCTCCTATAGAAGCTTTAGAAATTACGTCAATTTGCCACACTCACTTGAGATGTTCCGTCGAACACCGCCGAATTGAGTTCGTATCTTCAGGGAAAACATCTCCAAGAACTGATCTAATCAACGACCCGTCGTCTGAAAGCAGGAAAGAAGTTGGAGTACCTCGAACTCGCAATTGCGCAAAATCCTGAGCCCTTTCGAGGGCAATCATGGGAATCAGTTCTGCCGAGCTGCTCTTGACGAACCGCGTCCCCTCACCAAGCGAGGTCGTCGTAATCCAAACCAGTTCGGCGGCAACCTTATGCCGACTTTGCCATTGACGATGCTTCCGTATCCAAGAGTTACGCATCGCCGCACAGACTGGGCAGGTCGGGCTGACCACGGTTACGTACGTGCAGCCAGTCGATAACTCCGAAATTGATCGATCGAGTAAGTTGACCAGTCCATCCTTGCTCGATCGAACCGCTAGTGCGGGAAGCTTCGTGCCTGACTCTAGTGGTGCGGGAGGCGATTCTTTCTTTAATGTGAAGTAGAGCGCCATCACCGGCAGAACCATCGAGGAAACGTAGATGGCAACCTTTCGTACTTTCATTTAATCACGACTCCAGTGTTCAGTGTGTCGCACACAAACTGCGGGGACGAGTGCAGACCTCGTCCCCTACAGAGAAGGTAGTCAAGGGGAAAAATCGATTTCGTAGCGCATGAAAATACAGCGAACACAGATCGAAAGAAATGCGATCCATACGCTGCGGAAGAACCAACTTACCCCTTTAGCTATCCCGAATACCGCGACTACGGCGCTTTACTTCTGTGGTGAAGAGTCGCACATAAAGTTACCATAGCAACGCTGGCCTTCGGCTGGACCATCTCCACAAAAACCCGCACCACTCTCCACGCTTTGGCAGTAGCAGTTAAATGACAAAAAGCAGGGGAGCGACTGGGCTTCCAACCGCTTAGCGATTGAGAATGCCGCCACGACATTTGCTGCAACAATCGCAGCAAGAACCGAGTTTCGCCGCAGGATGAACTTCAGGTTTTTGTCCACTTTGACTCCTTTCAGTTAAATCACCGGATGATCTCTCCGACAACCTATTCGCATTTCGATCAGTTGTTTCCACGGAGAGCGGCCTTCGAGCACATTGAGTCGGCTGCGAAGGGAGCAGAGAATTGCTCGCCAACGATCACCAACCCGCGCTGGCCTAAGGCCGAGCTGTGTGGATGACTATTGCAAGCGAGCACGCAAATCGCAATAGAGGCGATACGATTTTCGCCGCTAAGATTCGGTGGAAATTGTTCGTTTCCTAAGTGGTCGGCGCAGCAAGCCGTCACGAAACTGGCGCTTGGCGGGCCTAGACAGCCCAAAGGAGGCGGTCATCCCGACTGAAATCGAGCTGAGATTTGCTGTGGACATACTGGAGGCTCCGGACTCACCCTGATTTCGGGAATTTCGAGGAGTCAGTCTGCTGGATTTCCAACCAAAGCAATCCTTGCGAGGGTTTGCTCGCTCGGGACACCTCCGCTTCTTGAAACGTATACGGCGGACGCCCGTAGGTAGCCTCGTCACCGCACAACGCGAGGTCCCGTGCCGTTTTTTGATGCCATTCGATTGGCGCTCAGCACCATCCGTACGCAGAAGCTCAAGAGCGCATTCACGCTGCTCGGCGTCTGCATCGGCGTCATGTTCCTCATCTCCGTGGTCTCCATCGTCGAAGGGATGGGGAAGTACATGGAAGAGGATCTCATCGGCAAGCTGATCGCCGTCAACACGTTCGAGCTGCGCCATCGTCCCAATATCAACATCGGCGATGTCGACGAAGCCACGTGGGAAGAATACCGGAAGCGTCCGCGACTCGACGTGACCGACGTGCCGTCGGCCACCGCACCGCTGCCTGCCGATACCCGCTGGTACCTCTACAGCGAAGATCAGGTGATGGCGTCGTCGAGTACCAGTGGCAAGCCGCGCCAGATGCGTGGCATTGCCGTACAGGGCGAGTACTTCGCCGTGAAGAAAATGGGCGTCAGCCGCGGACGACTGCTCACCGATCAGGAACTCGATCGCGGGGAAAAGTCGGTGGTCATCGGTCCGGATGCCGCCGAACGATTGTTCCCCGGACTCGATCCTCTCGGTCGTGAACTCAAGATGGGCGGCGTCCCCTATCGCGTGGTGGGTATCGCCGAATCGCAAGGAAAGGCCTTCGGCATGTCATTCGACAATTTTGTCGTCGCCTCGTTCCGGTCTCCTGCACGTCGCCTGCTCAACTCGCGTCCCAACATTGTCGACGCGGTGGTCATTCAGTCGCCGAGTGTAGCGGCCATGACCGAGAACATGGAGCTGGTGCGCGCGGCCATGCGCGGTCAGCGCAAACTGCGCCCGGCGCAGCCGGACAACTTCTCCTTGCAGACGGCTGACAGCGCGCTGGAGTTCTGGAACAAGATCAAGAGCTATCTGGTGCTTGCCGGCATCGCCCTTCCGGCGATTGGCCTGGTCGTCGGCGCCATCGTCATCATGAACATCATGCTCGTGGCGGTCGCCGAGCGCACGCGCGAGATCGGCATTCGCAAGGCGCTCGGTGCCAAGCGTCGTGACATTCTGCTGCAGTTCCTCATTGAAGCGTCCACCCTGGGCACCGTGGGGTCAGCCATTGGCGTCGCGTTGGGGATCGGGCTCGCGCAGGTCATTGCGGCGGTCTCGCCGCTGCCGGCGAGTGTAGCGCCTTGGTCGATTGTCGTAGGCATCGCGCTCGGCGCCGGCGTCGGGATCATCTCCGGCGTGTACCCGGCGAGTCGCGCTTCTCGCCTCGACCCCATCGTCGCGCTGCGACAGGAGTAGGGACATGCGTGCCATCAACACCCGGATGTCGGCGGTGGCCGAAGGCGTTCGCATCGCACTCGATGCGGTGCGCTCCAACAAGGTGCGCGCGGGGCTGACGATCCTCGGCATCGCCGTTGGTGTGTTCGTCGTGGTGGCGATCTCGGCGGCCATTCACGGCATCAACGAATCGGTCGCGAAGGACTTCGCGAGCACCGGGCCGACCACGTTTTTTGTGTCGCGGTATCCCATCTCGTTCGAGAACTGTGACGGCAGCGAGAACAGCTGCAAGTGGCTGCGGAACCCACCACTGCGTCAGGGAGAGATCGCGGCGCTACGGCGGTTACCCACCATCGAGGCGGTCGGCGAGCGGCTCGACTGGGGCGCCAAGGTCCGGTATCGGACGACGGAATTGTCGAGTGCCAGCGTCGAGGGCTACTCCGCCGAGTGGACCTCGATCAGCGCCCCCGAGGTGTATCCGGGGCGCGCCTTCACGCAGGCCGAAGCCCGAACGGGCGCACGCGTGGCTGTCATTACGAAGCTCATGGCCGAACGGCTCTTCGGGGAGGGCGACCCCATTGGCCGGACGATTTCCATGAACGATGCGCCGTTCGAAGTCATTGGCGTCTACAAGGACAACAGCAGCTTCCTGACCGGTGGAGAACGTCCCAAGGCCGTGGTGCCGGTATCGGCGCTCATACGGCATATCGGAGCCCGCGAGAGCAACATGGGGCTGGCCATCAAGCCGAGGGAAAGCCTCGACCCGTCGTTGGCCCGTGAGCTGGCGATCGACGACGTCACGGCGGCACTTCGTGGCCTGCGCGGGACGCGGCCATCGCAGGAGTCGAGCTTTGCCATCATCACGCAGGACAAGCTGCTGGATACCTATAACAGCATCTTCGGGATGTTCTTCATCGTCATGATCGCGCTGTCGGGCGTGGGCCTGATCGTTGGCGGCGTGGGCGTGGTGGCCATCATGATGATCTCGGTGACCGAGCGGACCCGTGAGATCGGCGTGCGGAAGGCGCTGGGGGCCACGCGCGCCACGATCCTGTGGCAGTTCCTGGTGGAGGCCGCCACGTTGACCGGCATTGGAGGGGCGATCGGCCTCTTCGTGGGGTGGATTGCCGCAGTGGGCATCCGGAATTTCACCCCTATCAATGCGAGTATTCCCCCCACGGCGGTGGTGGTCGCGCTGGGGGCCAGCGCGGTAACGGGGATTCTGTTCGGCATGCTCCCCGCCAGCCGGGCGGCACGCCTGGATCCGGTGGAAGCGCTGCGGTACGAGTAGGCGGTGCGGCTCGCCTGAGAGCGGACCGAGGGCCGCCCCGGGGCACTCCGGGGCGGTTTTCGTTATTGTGTTAGAGTGAAAACCCGCGACGCAGTCATCCTCGCTCTGGCCCAGCTCCGGGTCCAGAAGCTCAAGAGCGCCTTTACCCTGCTCGGGGTAATGATCGGCGTGATGTTCCTCATCGCCGTCGTCTCGATCGTCGAGGGGATGGGCAAGTACGTCGAAGAAGATTTTGCCGCGCGCCTGATCGGTACGAATACGTTCACGCTGCGCCGCTTCGACAACATCGGGCCCGGCGGCAATCGCGGCTTTGATGCGCGCGCCGCGCAACGCCGACCGCTCGTTCGCATGACCGACGTCGAAGCCGTGCGCGCTGCGTTGCCGGCGACCATGACGTCGACCGTCGCCAGTGAAACGTTCAAGTATGCGTCGACGCCGGGCGCGCGCCCACGTCAGGTACAGGCCGTGGCCACCGACGCGAACTACTTCACCATCAAGAAGTTCGCCGTCACGCAGGGGCGTGCGTTTACCGATCAGGAAGTGCGCGCAGGAACGCCGGTGCTCGTGATCGGCGTCGAAGTGGCGGATCACTTCTTCCCGGGACTCAGCCCACTCAACCGGACGCTGCGCATTGCCGGTATCCCCTTCACGGTCATCGGCGTTATCGAGAAGCAGGGGTCCGTATTCGGGTTCTCACTCGATCGCCTCGCCATCGCGCCGTACACCTCGCCGCTGCAACGCATCATCCGTCCGTTGCGTGACGTCGGCTCGCTCATCGTGCAGGCGCCGTCGCAGGGCGATCTCGCCGAGGGTATTGAAGTAGCACGTAGCGCGCTTCGAGCGTTTCGCGGATTGCGCGCCGGCGAAGCCGACGACTTCGGGCTCGTCACGCAGGATGCGGCGTTCGGCTTCGTCAAACAGCTCAAGGGTCGCCTCGTCCTCTTCGGCACGGCGCTCCCCGCCATCAGCCTCGTGGTCGGCGCGATGGTCATCATGAACATCATGCTCGTCGCCGTGGCTGAACGCACCCGGGAAATCGGCGTGCGCAAAGC
>CANGXD010000234.1 GCA_947457545.1 Gemmatimonadaceae bacterium | reverse complement strand
CCAGCACATTGCCGATCACGGCTGCCGGTGAGCTTGCGCCGATGGAGCCGTCCACCGACACGCCCTCGCGCACGCGGAGATTCTGCTGGAGGTCCACGACGCCGTTGCGTCCGAAGCCGGGGATTGGGCGGCCGTTGTCAGCGTCGAGGGCGATGAGATGGTAACCGGGGGTGACCACATAAATGCGGTCGTCGCCTTTCCCATCCGACCAGTACGACACACCACGCCCCGAATTCACGCGTGGTGCCTTGGCGAGCCGGTCACGCTCGTCGAAGCGATACATCCAGATGGTTTCGCCCGTGGCCGGATCGATGGCGACCACGTTGCGGTGCATACCGGCGGTGGCGTAGAGCCGCCCCTTCACGAAGATGGGCGTCGTCTGACTGGCGGCGGCCGGGTTGGGCCCCTGATTCCGCGCACTCCATCGCCACGCCACTTCGAGCGTCGCCGCATTCGACGCGTCGATCTGGTTCAGCGACGAGTAGCGCGTGTGCCCCGCGTCGCCACCGTAAATGGGCCACTCGGCGCCGGCGCCGCGCTGTGCACTCGCGGTTGCCGTTGCGGTCGCACTCGCGGCGGCGGAGAGCGCCAGCAGCGCGAGGGGAAAAAGCCGTCCCATCAGAGGCTCCATCGGGGAGAAGGTGATTCAGGTGTCGCGAGAACGTGCCGTGCCGTTGCCGTATTCGCTAGGGAATGCAGATTCTGCCCCATGGTGATCATCGTGCTCCTCGTGGCGCTCCTCGTGGCGCCGATGGCTTTGCCCTCGACGCTGGCCGCGCAAGGCCATGAGCATGCCGCCAGCCCACCGGGCCCCGACGCGCGCCTCCAACTCGTGCTCGGCGGTCCGCACCTGATCCTGTATCACACGGGCTATCTCGCGCTGGGCGAGTCGCAGGTGGCCGGGTTGCAGCGACTGCGGCGCGCGGTGTGCGACGCGGAAGTGGTGTACGTGGAGCGCACCGCAACGGGGCGCGACCGCCTGTCCGCCCTGCTCGCGGACTCGGTGTCGCTGCCGCGCGAATCGGCTGCGGCGCCCACAAAATCGTCAGCGCTGCCCGACGCGATGAACGCGCTCGCCGCCGCGGAAACGGCGTGGCTGACCGCACTGCTGCGCACGCGACGCGATGCGCTGGGTCTGCTCACCACGCCGCAGCGCGCCCAGCTGTCCACGCTCCGCGACCACTGGGTGCGCGAGTCGCTCGCGATGATCGAAGAATCCACGCGCCCCGGTCAGCGTGGACATCCCGGCACCCAACTTCCCATTCGTGTTCCCGGGATGGTGGTGGGCCCCACGACGTTGCTCCCCTACTGCGAGTCGTTGCACGGGCCATCGATGCATATCAGCATGCCCGGTGTGCCGCCGCAGGGCCGCGACTGATCAGCGACCAATCAGCCGGTGACTTTTACGCGCACGTAGCCGTTCGTCCAGCAGCACTGCTGTCCCGGCGCGCTGTCGGTGATGCCGAAATTGTCCACGCGTACCCGCAGCATGTATTCGCCCGGCGCACTGAAGCGCACCGACGTCGTTGCATCGCCGCCTCCGGGCGCCGTGGTGGCCGAGCGCGGCTCGAAGGATACGTCGCCCGGCCCTTGGTGCTTGAACCAGAGCATGTTCACCGGGATCGGCTTCCGTTCGCCGCGATCCTCCATCCACACACGGATCGTGAGCGCGGTGCCCACCGCGACCGTGAGTGGTCCGGCGGTCACGCCTTCGCGGCCAGCGGAGGCGGGGCCGTTGGCCGCGAAGCGCACGACCGGCATCATCGACCCGGCGGCCTGCGGCGTGTACGAGAGCTTGTAGTACTCGCTGGTCGCGCGGCCGGGGACTGAGTAGGTCACGCCGTTGCGTTGCAACGTCCAGACGACGTCGCCCTTGTGCCCCTTCGGTACCCGAATGGCGAACACGCCGCGTTCGCGCCGGCCGCCAAATGCGGAGTACCGGACGACCGGGAAATGCGTCGGTTGCAGACCATCGAACTGTGCCGGCTCGATGCGATTGTCCGGACCGATGGGGATATCCACCGCGCCGCTCGCGTTGCGATTCATGAATCCAAACGAGAGCGTGGTGCTGCCATCGGGATTGGGGTACCACCCGTCGAAGTACGGCGCCACGCCGGCGCCGGAAGGCGCGGTCGGCCCGAGTGGGTACCGTGCGCCCGGCTGCGGTTGCGCCGAAAGCGGTTTGACCGCGAGCGGCGCAGCCACGCCGCAGGCGAAAGCGACGAGCGCGAACCTCACTTCTTCGTCCGCTGCGCGAGCAGCCGCTTGTACGCCGCCTCATCGAGCTGCGTGACCGCGATCCACGCGTGGCTCATTTCATCGGTGGTGCGATCACCGATGCCCACCCACTGATCCGGATCGGGGTTGAAGATGTTTTTGTCGCTGTTGTCGTACCACGCGGTGTTGATGATCACGGAGCCCGCCGGCAACAGTGGCGCCGCGTCTTCGGCATACACGTGGCTGTGGTGCCATCCCGGATTCCAGTTCGACACCATGCTCAGCGTTTCGCGTCGGCCGTCGGGATACAGCACCTCGAGCCGTTTGGCGACCAGGCGCAGATGTCCGTGTGGCTGCCACGAATCGATGCGCACCGGGGTGTTGAACCGCTGCATCCCCTGCGTGACCAGCGTGCCGCGTGGCTCGATCTCGAAGTCGCCCGAGCCGCTCTGCAGCGCGTAGAGGCCGAGTGTTTGGCGATAGTGCGTTTGCGGCGTGACTTCGGGGCCGTGGAACCAGATCCCGACCTCGAGCTGGTCGTCTGCGACGGCTTTCCCATTGGGGAAGTAGTGAATGTCGAACAGGACGTTCGACCCCGCGGGCGCGATGCGGCAGGCGTCGGCCGGCACGATTTCGCCGATTTTGCCGAGTGCGTATTCGGAGAGCCGCACGCTGCCCGGACCGCCGCCACCGACGGCATCCGGTTCGGTGGTGACGTTGCCCGGGACGAAGGTGGAATTCGCGTGGTGCGTGACGCTGCGTCCGGCGACGCTCGGTTTGGTTTCGATGGCCTTGATGCAGCGGTCCGTCGTGAGGCCGCTCGGCACGGCGGGCCGCCACCAGCGGTCCTGTCCCACCGCCGGCACGGTGTACTTGGCCGCCTTGATCACGAGGTCGGGTGGGCCGTACTGCGCCGCGAGCTGATACTGTCCCGCTTCCGGGAGTTTGGGCGCGGCGGGCATGTCGGCCGGGTCGCCTTCCTCCATGCCTTCGTCGACCCACCGGAGAATCGTGGCGATGTCGCGATCGGAGAGGCGCCAGTCGTGTTGGAGCTTCTGGATGCCGATGTGGGAGTCGTACTGATAGGGCGGCATCTCGCGCGCCTGCACGACCTGTTTGATGAGCGGGCCGTGGCGGCGCGCGTGTTCGTAGGTGAGGAGGGGCATGGGCCCGATCCCTCCCGGCGAATGGCACGTCTGGCAGTTCTTCTGCAGCACTGGTGCGACGTCGCGGGTGAAGCTCACGCGCGACGAGTCGGAGGCTTTGCGTGGTGCCGATGCCGTGGTGCGCGCAGCGTCTGCGGCCGGCGTGCCCTTTCGTGCCGCGGTGAGCAGAAGGGCTGCGGCGCACGAGAACGCGAGGGAACGACGCCAGCGTCGTGGTAGCGGCTTCCGCCGTGGCGGACGGGTCGGCACCATGAGATTTCTCCGGGGACGGGTGGCGGATAGCGTAGTACGCGTGGCGCGGCGGGGCAAGGGAACGGTTGCCGGGGCGGCCACGAGCATCATGCTGAGGGTGGGGGCAACGCCGAGTGACGCGTTGGTGAAACAGGCCGCGACTGCGCTTCTGATATGTGAAGGCGTGCGGTCTCGCCGAGGCCTGCGGCGGCGTGTCGCGGAGGTGGGTGCCTCTTGCGGGCCTCTCGGCGCGCCACAACGTTAGGCTGCATTATCTGCCGTCTAATTCGGAGTGCCCAATTACGTCTCCGCGACGTAAACGACGCCTTGGCAATGAGATCCAACCATGGCATCGACGCGAAGCGCTCTGGTTTAGACTGCAGATTGCCGCTGCATAACGCGCTGGCTGCAGTGATCGCCTGCAGGCTAATGCTCGTTCGGCGTCAGCAAGTTGGGTAGCTTTGCCGCAGATTGAGAGGGCGTTCGTAATGTCGCTGCGCCTGATGCACAGAAAGGGGCCCGATTCACACACGTCGCACCAATCTTGAATCGATGACACGACGCCAGATCTTTGTCTGCGGAATGATCGCTGGGATTCTCGTTGGACTGATGCTCCAAGCCGTCAACTGGCTGTACTCTGCTCACCCTGAGGCGAGTGACTTCCGTCGGTTCACGGTCATCGTCCAAGCCGTTCTCAGTGCAATCGGTGCGATCTGGCTCGCGCGCGGAATACCAGGCGAGCCCGATATTGCCGCGCAGCGAGTGGCAGAGATAGCCGACCCGCGGGACAGCCAGAGAGCGCTCAGCAATGGGCAAGCCGTCGACTCGGTCCCAGTGTCAGCTGCGATCGCTCCATCACCAATTCCGCACCATCGTCATTCGTAGCCCTTCCCTCGGAGTTACCGCCCCGATCGCTGCTGGCGACGGAGCTCATCGCGGACGTCGGCTGCCTGACGTCTTTCGCCTGCCGCATCGTTTCCAGGCCCCACAGCAGGGCGCGGATGTCTAGCAGGCAACGAGCCGTGCCGGCTCGGACGATCAGTGCAATCTGCGGCAAGTGCCCGGCCGACCCAATGCGGCGGGTTGCGCAATGCACGCGTGCGGTTCAGCCGTGGCGACCATACATTGCAAGCGTCCCAACAACCTCGGAGTTCGCAATGGCCGTAGAGCTGACTGCTGTCTATCAGGCGGTACCTGAAGGGTACATTGCCTTCGTAGAAGAATTGCCGGGTGCCAACACGCAAGGTGCCACGCTCGACGAAGCGCGAGCCAACTTACGTGAGGCCGTGGTGCTCGTGATGGAGGCTAATCGCGCCATGGCGGAAGAAGACCTTGCGGGCGCCGCCGTGATTCGCGAACCCCTCCGCCTCAGCGCGTGAAGCGCGTCGATCTCGTGCGCCATGTCGAGGCGCACGGCTGTGTCCTCCTCCGGGAGGGCGGCAACCACTCGGTCTTCGTTAATCGCCCCGCACGTCGGACGTCCGTTATCCCGCGCCATCGTGAGGTGAATGATTATCTCGCGCGAAAGATCTGCCGCGATCTCGAAATTCCGGAGCCATGATGCCGAACAGAGCGTTGCAACTGACAAGCGCGTTTCGGATTGCTCGCTGCGCTCGCATTTGATCTGATGCGCTCGCAGTTGAACGCTAAGCGTTAGGAGGATAAACATGACGAGGCTCATGGCTCCTCGATGGCTGGTCTCGGTCGTCGGACTCGGTTTTCTCGCCGGCTGCGCATCGGTACAGAGTGTGCCGCCCGCAGCGCGGTCCGATTTGGCTTCCACGGGGAAACTGCGTGTCGGCCTCATCCTCTCCAATCAGGTTTTGGTCACGAGAGACCCTCAGACTGGGGAGTTGCGCGGCGTCACCATAGCCCTCGGCAAGGCCCTCGCGAAACGCCTTGGGGTTCCCTT
>CANGXD010000233.1 GCA_947457545.1 Gemmatimonadaceae bacterium | reverse complement strand
GGCGGGGGGTACGGTCCCCGGCGGGCTGACATCGCGCGGCATGGCCCTGTCGTGGTGCCGACACGCCGAGGCCACGGTGAGCGGCGCGCACTTTGCCGCCACGACCCCGACCCCGACCCAGCCCCCGACCAAGACCACAACCTCGACTCGACCGCGACCAAGACCACGCGCGCGCAGCGCCGCGCCCCTGACCGCGACCCAGACTGTGGTTCGGGAAATCACGGAAGGCGAGCCCCGCGCCGGTCCGTACCCCCCGCCGCGCGTCTCTGAGGGGCGACGCCGGCGCGCAGCGCCCGGCCGCCCCGAAGCAACGCGCGAAGGGGGCGTACGGACCGGCGCGGGGCGGTCGAACACACCCCCGTTTTTCCCCAGCGGAAACGACAACGGCGCGCCCACAGGAGGTGAGCGCGCCGCTGTTCACACGGTAGCCGCGATTACGACGCCGACGACGCGTACGACTCGATCGGCGGACAGGCGCAGACGAGGTTGCGGTCGCCGAACGCGCTCTCGACGCGGCGGACCATGGGCCAGAACTTCCGTTCGCGCGTCCAAGTGGTGGGGTATGCCGCCTGCGAACGCGAGTACGGGTGCGTCCACGCGTCGGCGGTGCAATGCCCCGCAGTGTGCGGCGCGTTCTTGAGGACGTTGTCCTCGCGATCGGCTTCACCGCGCTCGATGGCCGCGATCTCGAGACGCATGCCCACCATGGCTTCGATGAAGCGATCGAGCTCCGCCTTCGACTCGCTTTCCGTGGGCTCGACCATGAGCGTGCCAGCCACCGGGAAGGAGAGCGTCGGCGCGTGGAAGCCGTAGTCCATGAGCCGCTTGGCCAGGTCTTCCGCTTCGATGCCCGCGACCGTCTTGAGGCCGCGCGTGTCGAGGATGCACTCGTGCGCCACCAGGCCGTTCTGCCCCTGATACAGCACCGGGTAGTGCCCTTCGAGACGCTTCGCGATGTAGTTGGCGTTGAGAATTGCCACCTTCGTCGCATAGGCGAGCCCTTCGCCGCCCATCAGCTTGATGTACACGTACGAGATGGGGAGAATGCTCGCGCTTCCCCACGGCGCCGCCGACACCGGACCGATGGCCGTCGACACATCGTGCGACGCGATCACCGGATGCGTGGGGAGGAACGGCACCAGCTGCGACGCGACGCCAATGGGACCCATGCCCGGGCCGCCGCCGCCGTGCGGGATGCAGAACGTCTTGTGGAGATTGAGGTGACAGACGTCGGCACCCAGATCGCCCGGACGCGACACACCCACCATCGCGTTCATGTTCGCGCCGTCCATGTACACCTGGCCGCCGTGCTCATGGATGATCGCGGTGATTTCCTTGATGCGCGCTTCGAACACGCCGTGCGTGCTCGGATACGTGACCATGAGGGCGCCGAGGTTGGCCGCGTGCTGCACCGCCTTCTCGCGCAGGTCGTCGACGTCGATGTTGCCGTCGACGTCGGTCTTGACGACGACGACCGAGAAGCCTGCCATGACCGCCGACGCCGGATTGGTGCCGTGCGCCGACTGCGGAATGAGGCACACCGTCCGATGCGCATCACCGCGTGCGCGATGATACGCGCGAATCACGAGCAGACCCGCATACTCACCCTGCGAACCGGCGTTGGGCTGCAACGAGACGCCCGCAAAGCCCGTCACTTCGGCCAGATCGTGTTCGAGCTCACGGAACAGCTGCATGTATCCTTCAGCCTGCGCCGTCGGCGCAAAGGGATGCAACCCGCCGAACTCCGGCCACGTGACCGGAATCATTTCGGCGGTGGCGTTGAGCTTCATCGTGCACGAGCCCAGCGGGATCATGCCGTGCACCAGCGAGAAGTCCTTTGCCTGCAGCGAGTAGAGATAGCGCAACATCTCCGTCTCGCTGTGATAGCGATGGAACGTCGGGTGCGTGAGGAACGGCGTCACGCGACGGAAGCGCTCGTCGTAACGCACGTCGGTACCGGCAGCAACGTCCGCATAGGCGAAGTCCACCGGCGTGCCGGTGTTGAACACCTGCCAGAGATCGACGATATCCTGCTCCGTCGTCGTTTCATCGAGCGACACCGTGAGGGTGCCCGGCTCGAGCACGCGCAGGTTGAGCTGCTGTGCCTCGGCGGCGGCCAGAATATCCTGCTGGCCGTGCGCCCCGACTTCCACGCGCACGGTGTCGAAGTACTGCTCGTGCGTGATGGCGAAGCCGAGCTTCTCGAGGCCGGCGGCCAACGTGACGGCGCGGCCGTGCACGCGCTGGGCGATGCGCGACAACCCATCTGGGCCGTGGTAGACCGCGTACATGCCCGCCATTACCGAGAGCAGCACCTGCGCGGTGCACACATTGCTCGTCGCCTTCTCACGACGGATGTGCTGTTCACGCGTTTGCAGTGCCATGCGCAAAGCCGGCGCGCCTTCGACATCACGCGAAAGGCCGATGATGCGTCCCGGCAACAGGCGCTTGTATTCGTCCTTGGTGGCGAAGAACGCGGCGTGCGGCCCACCGTAGCCCATCGGCACACCGAAACGCTGCGAGCTGCCCACGACGATATCCGCGCCCCATTCGCCCGGCGGCGTGAGCAGACAGAGCGCGAGCAGATCGCTCGCCACGATCACCATTGCTCCGTGCGCATGCGCCGACTCGGTGAGTTCGCGGTAATCCACCACCGCGCCATCGGTACCCGGATACTGCAGCAGCACACCGAACACCGTCTCGCCGATCGCGAAGTCACGCGCGTCGGCCACCTTCACCGTCACGCCGCGCGCGGTCGCGCGCGCTTCGACCACCGCGATCGTCTGCGGATGACAGTCGGCCGCTACCAGCAGCACATTGCGCGTCGCGCTGCCCTTCGAGGCGAACGCGAGCGCCATCGCTTCGGCGGCGGCGGTGCCTTCATCGAGGAGCGACGCATTGGCGATTTCGAGACCGGTGAGGTCGATCACCATGGTCTGGTAGTTCAACAACGCTTCGAGGCGCCCCTGCGCGATCTCGGCCTGGTACGGCGTGTACGCCGTATACCACGCCGGGTTCTCCATCACGTTGCGCAGGATGACGTTCGGCGTGTGCGTGCCGTAGTACCCCATGCCGATGAACGTGCGGTACACGCGGTTCTTTGCCGCAATCTGCCGCAGCGACGCCAGCACTTCGGCTTCGGAGCGCTCCGGCCCCGTATCGAGCGTCCCGCGAAAGCGGATCTGCTCCGGAACGACCGCGTCGATGAAGGCATCGAGCGAATCGTAGCCAAGCGCCGCGAGCATCTCCTGCTGTTCGGCAGGGCTCGGTCCAACGTGGCGCGGAATGAACGAATCGACCGCGACGGGCGCGGGCGAGATGGTGCGCGTAACCATGACCATCCTCGAAAAAAGCGGGCAACGCCAGGCGATCGACCCGCACTGGCGACGAAGAGCGAACAGGAAGCGGAGCAGACGGCGAACAGCATGATGAACAGAACGACCGCAGCACTGATAATTTAACGCGAATGAGGCACCGCCGATCCCACCGATTTGCCAGCCGGACCACCGCCATCTCGCATGGGTGAGTCCGGACTGCCGTCCCCGCTCCCGCGAGTCTGGCGGTGGTGGGAAGACGGGGCGCACGGCGGCGCCACGAACATGGCCACCGATCAGGCGCTCTTGGCCACGGTACGCGCCGACACCGGCACCTGGCGATGGTACGGGTGGGCCCAGCCGACGGTCTCCTTCGGGCGAAACGAGCGGATCGTGGGCCGCTACACCCCCGAAGCGCTCGCCGTCGCCGGGGTGGACGCGGTACGCCGCCCGACCGGCGGACGCGCCCTGTTCCATTGGCGGGAGCTCACCTACAGCGTGACAGTGCCGCTGCCCGCCGCGGTGCCCTGGCGCCACGCCTACGACGCGATCAACCGCCTGCTGCTCGACACGCTGCTCCGTGTGGGGGTCGACGCCCGCCTGTCCACGCAGCGTAACGCACGCACGCCCGATGGGCCGGTGTGCTTCGACGCGCCCGCCGAAGGGGAAATCACCGTGGAGGAGCGCAAACTCGTCGGCAGCGCGGTCTGGCGGCAGGGCGATGCCTATCTCCAGCACGGCAGCATACTGCTGCACGACGATCAGCCGCGGCTCGCGACGATGGGCGCACCGGCCGACGCGCCGCTCCCACCGGCGGCCACCCTCGCGGCGTGCCTGCCGGCGCACACCGACGACGCGCTGCGCCGACGCGTGATCGACAGCGCCCGGGAGGTCGTTGCCCAACAGGGGACCATAACGTCCTTTGTCGCCGATGACTCGTGGCATGACATGCTGGCGTTACAGCACCGGCACTTTGCCGACCACGCGTGGCTCTGGCGCCGATAGGCGCGCTTCCGCATCGTACTGTTGGCGTTTCATCTCTCCTCCCCATCGGCCGCAATGCTCTCTGCCTTTCCGCTTCGCTCGTGCAGTTCCATCGGCCGTCGCCTTCATGCCGGGGTCGCGTGGCTGACGTTCGCGCTGATCACGGCGTGCGCCGGTGGCGACAAGACGGCTCCTGATTCGGGCGACACCGGCGGAACACTGGTCGTCGTCTTGCCCGAGCCGAGCACGCTCTTCCCGCCGCAAGTGGTCGGCACGCAGGGCGGCGCGATCATCAGCACGCTGTTCGATCGGCTCGCGGACATCGGCCCCGGACTCAGCACGTTCGGCGACACGGACTTTGCGCCGCGGCTGGCCAGCCGCTGGAGCTGGTCGGCCGACTCGCTCTCCATCGCCTTCACACTCGATTCCGCCGCGCGTTGGCACGACGGGGCGCCGGTGCGCGCGGCCGATGTCGCGTACACATTCGGCGTCTACACCAACGACGTGGTCGGATCCACGGTGGCGTCGCTGCTCTCCAACATCGACTCCGTGAGTGTGCGTGACGAACGCACGGCGGTGTTCTGGTTCAAACGTCGCACGCCGCAGCAGTTCTACGACGCCACGTACCCCATGTACATTCTGCCGTCGCATCTTCTGGGCGGCATTCCCATGGACAGTGTGGGGCGCAGCGCGTTCGCTCGTAGTCCGGTGGGCACCGGACGCTTCCGGTTTGCGCGCTGGGATGCCGGCGCCCGCATCGAAATTGTGGCCGATACGGCCAATGCACGTGGACGCGCCAAGCTCGATCGCGTGATCTGGAGCTTCGTACCCGACATGGGTGCGGCGACGGTCCGCCTGTTCGCCGGTGACGCGGACTTCCTCGAGGCGGTGCGCCCGGAGAACCTCGCGCAACTGGAACAGGCGCCGTCGTTGCGTATGGTGGTGAACCCGTCGTTCACCTACAACTACCTCGCGCTCAATCAGCGCGATCCAGCCGACAGCACCAAACCCCATCCGGTCTTCGGCGACTCGCTGGTGCGCCGCGCGCTGTCCATGGCCGTCGATCGCGAACGCCTGGTGCGCAACGTGCTCGACACGCTGGGGGTCGTCTCGCTCGGCCCGGCGCCGCGCACCCTCATGCCCGACACGGCAGCGTTCAAGCAACTGCCGTACGACCCGAACGCCGCGAAGGCGCTGCTCGATTCCGCCGGCTGGCGCGACGGCAACAACGACG
>CANGXD010000232.1 GCA_947457545.1 Gemmatimonadaceae bacterium | reverse complement strand
GCTCAATCCGCGAGCGGCGCCTGCTTGAGAGCCGAGGGCTCCTTCACCGGAATGGCCGCCATGATGTTGGCCATGAGATGAGCGGGGGCCTTGGCGTGGCGCATCGGCTCCACGTCGGTGCCGACGCGCATCCAGAACTCCACAGCCGTGTTGTTTTCCTGGCGGGCAACGGCTTCCGTTGCGTCGCCGTCGAGCCACATCTGAATCACGTCAGCCGTCGTCGCGTCGGCCGCGGAAACACCCGGGAGGGGCACTTCGCGGTCCGCCATGGGGCGCTCGGCAGACACCGCGGCGTCGCGAGAGTCGCGGGCCTTCGGATTCAGATTGTCGTGCGATTCGTGTCGGTCGAGCATCACGCGTATTTCTCCTCGAGCAGGGCCTGAAGAGCTTCGCGTGCCCGATGCACGCGCATCTTCAGTGCGCCAACAGTGGTACCCAGGAGGTCCGCCATTTCTTCGTAGGAACGACCTTCAACATGTTTCATGATGAAGGCTTCCCGGAGGGATGGCGCCAGCTGCGAGAGTGCGGAATCGAGGTCCTGCCGCAGTTCCGTGCGGTCGAGGTCCTCATCGGGGCTCGCGAAGCCAGAGGGCTGATCGTCTTCGTCGTAGCTCAGGTGCGTGCGCCGAATGTTCTTCAGCCAGTCCTTGCACCCGTTTGCAACGATCCGGAAGAGCCAGGCATCGAATCGACCGCGGACTTCACCGAGATGGTGATAGGCCTTGATGAACGATGTCTGCAGAATGTCTTCGGCGACGTCGGGACTACCCGTCATGCCGAGCGCATGCCGATACAGCGGATCACTGTAGCGGCCGATCAGCAACGCGAACGAATCACGGTCTCCCGCAAGGACACGGGAGATGACGTCTTGATCGTTATCGACGTCGTTTGGTGGGATTTCGGATTCCGTCATAGTCACGGCGTTAGGATAACGCCGATCTGACGGGCCTGACAGCCCTCCAGCACAACCTCGACGAGGAACTTGCGTTCCGCCGATCCGAACGCCTGCTGAACTTCTTGCCGGAAAGACGACGAGGCAACGTTGAGGTCACAGCGATATCACAGATTTTGTGCGGGAAGTCACGCGGGATTCTCGAATGAACGCCACCGTTTTTCCCGCACCGTAACGCTGTGCTCGCCACAATGCGGCGGCTCGTACCGAATGGTGCCGCCCCACAGCGGTGGCAAGCCCATCCGTGCCGCGTCGGTAACGCTGAGCTGCGCGCTTTCCAGCGCGTCATCGACCGCCTCTTTCACGGTTTTCACGACCCCGCAGGGAATGCCGGCGGCGTTGAGCGCCTCGAGCCACTGATCGGCGGAAGCGGTGGTCAGCTGCGCGGCGATCGCGGCCACGGTGCTTTCGCGGTGGGCGAGCCGGCCGGCGTTGGTGTGGAGCGCCGGGTCGGCGGCGAGCGCCGGCAGCCCGATGGCGTGCATGGCGGGGGGCCATTGGCTGTCCGCTCCCACCGCGATGACGATGGGGCGGTCGGCCGTTTTGAACAGCTGATACGGCACGAGGTTGGCGTGCGCGTTGCCCCATCGGGAGGCCTCTCGGCCGCTCACCAGACTGTTCTGAACGACATTGACCAGCGCGGCCAGTGCGCTGGTGTGGAGCGAGACGTGGACGCGCCGAGACTGGGCCGGGAGACCCGCGTCCCCTGCCCGCTCGCGGGCCGTGAGCGCGGCCAGAATGCCGATGGCGGCGTCTTTCCCGGTGGTGACGTCGACCATGGCGACGCCGACCTTCATGGGGTCGCCGAGGGGGTCGCCGGTGATTGCCATCCACCCCGCTTCGGCCTGCACGACAAAATCGTAGCCTGGGCGCTGGCTGTCCGGTCCGAATCCGGAGATAGAGCACCAGATGAGCTGCGGATTTCGCGCCAGTAACGCATCACTATCGATGCCGCTTCGAGCGAGTGCTCCCGGTAGGAAGTTCTCGATCACGACATCGGCCTCGCCGATCAAGTCGAGGAGCAGGGCGCGGTCGGTCGGATCGGTGAAGTTGGCGGCGAGCGACAGCTTGTTGCGGTTGGCGCTCAAGAAGTAGGCAGATTGACCGTTTTGGTGAAACGGGGGGCCCCAGCCGCGGGTATCGTCGCCGGTTTTTGGGCGTTCGACTTTGATGACGGAGGCGCCGAGGTCGCCGAGCATCATGGAACAGAGCGGTCCGGCGAGCACGCGGGAGAGATCGAGGACCTTCACGCCGGAAAGTGGGAGTGCCGCCATGATGACTTGTTACTGGTTTATTGAAGGCACCACTTTACGGCGATTGAGGCCGCAAGCAGGCGCGTTTGCGCGGTGTTCGCGCTTTTGCGCGCCACCCCCCGCCCCGCAATTATATGAGCGTATCGCTCACAAAGCACGTCCTACGCCTTGCATAGATCACTGAAAATCATATAGTTACCCGCGATCCGGTGGACGCGGACCACTCGGCGGAACCAGCAACACCTCCTCCGAATTCCGTGAAGCGACCACCTCGACCCCCATGTATGGCGGAAGGAGTGCGCTCCACCTATGGCCGATTTGCCCCAGGCTGACGACGAAACCCTCGCGGAAGGCGACGCGCCGGCATCTGCTCCAGCGCCGCGCCGCGGCCCCGGACACCGTGCCGCCGACGCCCGCGACACCGCCGCCGAAATGGCGCAGCGGGCGCACGAGATCAGCCTCGAAGCGGGGAGCCGGATGGCCGGCGCCATGCGCGACGTGGTCGGAGCCGCCGCTGGACTGAGCAGCTTCGTCATCGAAAGCGCGCGCGACCTCATCAACTACATGGTGCGTCGCGGTCAGATGAACCAGGACGAGGCCGACACGCTGATCGCCCAGGCCGAAGCCGCGTACATCGCCAAGCACGGCTCGCTGCCCACGCCGCAGCCCAAGGCCGCGCCGCCGAAGCCGGTACCGCTGGGCCAGATGCCCAAGGCGGTTCAGGCGCCGGCCGCCGCCGCCGAAGCCGCGCTCGAAGCCCGTGCGGCCATGCGCATCGAACCGCAGAAGCCGTCGGACAAGGTGACGTTCGCTCCGCTTCCGCCCAAGCCGGCGCCCAAGCCGAAGGTTGAACCGAAGGTCGAGGCGAAGCCGGAACCCAAGGTCGAGGCCAAGCCGGCCGCCAAGGCGGCGCCGGCCAAGAAGGAAGCCGCTCCAGTCGCGAAGGCTCCGGCCAAGGCGGCCGCTCCGGCACCAGCCAAGGCGCCCGCGAAGGCTGCGCCGGCTCCGGCCGCCAAGCCTGCTGCCAAGGCTGCCCCCGCGGCAAAGGCGCCGGCCAAGCCGGCCGCCAAGGCCCCCGCAAAGGCGCCGGCCAAGGCACCTGCGAAGGCCCCGGCAAAGGCTCCGGCCAAAAAGGCGCCCGCCAAGAAGAAGTAAGTCGGCGTGATCGTCGCGTCGGCGCCAACCCGCCTCGACTTCGGCGGAGGGTGGACAGATGTCCCTCCCTTCCCCGAAGAGCGAGGCGGGTTTGTTTGTAACCTGGCCATCGAACGACGGGCCACGGTACAGCTCGAGCTCGACCCACACACGTCCTCGGTTGGCGACACGATCGACCCGCTCGTGGTCGCCGCACTCCGTCGGGCCGGCATTACGGGCGCCCGCGTCGTCGTCTCCAGCGACTTCCCGATGGGCGCGGGACTTGGTGGTTCATCAGCGGTCGGCGTCGCGCTGCAGGCGGCGCTGGCGGCCGCGGCGCAGCAGCCATGCACGCCACACGAACTCGCCGAGCGGAGCCGCGCCACCGAAGTCGACGAACTCGGCGTGGCGGGCGGTTTTCAGGACCACTTTGCCGCGGCCTACGGCGGCGCGCTCGCCCTCACGCTCACGGAGCGCCGGAGAGCGACGCCCATTGCGCTGACGCCAGCCGCTATCGCGGCGCTCGAAGCGCGCCTCACGGTCATCTACACCGGCGAATCACGCATCTCCGCGCAGACCATCACCGCCGTGCTCGACGCCTATCGCGATCGCGTGCCGCGCGTAGTGCAGGCCCTCGATCGCATGGGGCAACTGGCCCGCAGCATGGCCGAGTCGTTGCACGCCGGAAATGTGTCGGAGCTGGCCGAGCTCGTGGATGAGCATTGGGTGCACCAGCGGTCGCTGCACCCCGGCATCAGCACCTCGCGCATCGATGCCATCGAAGCGGCGGTGCGTGCGGCGGGCGCCATGGGATTCAAGGCGCTCGGAGCCAGCGGTGGCGGGTGTGTGTTGGCGATCAGTCCCGTCTCTCGGCAACGCGACGTCGCCGACGCGGCGGGTGCGCTCGGCGAAGTGCTACCGTGGCGAATCGCGCGCGATGGGGTGCTCGTACAGACCGTCGCAACTCGCTAATGTGCTTGTGTGACCGCCTCGTTCCCCCTTGATCCCGTTGCGCTGACCGAAGCGCTCGTCGCCATCGACTCGCGCAACCCGAGCCTCGTGCCGGGGGCGCCCGCCGAGCGAGCGTGCGCGGAGTTTCTGGCGTCGGTGCTCGAGGGATGGGGATTCGCGACACAGCTCGTCGATGTCGAGCCCAATCGCAGCAATGTCGTCGCGCGCATTGGCCCGGCGGGCGTGTCGCCGCTGGTGCTCAACGGGCATCTCGATGTCGTGGGGGTCGACGGCATGACGCACGAGCCGTTCACGCCACTTACGCGCGATGGCAACCTGTATGCGCGCGGCGCCACCGACATGAAAGCGGGGATCGCCGCCATGTGCGTGGCGGCGGCGCGTGCAGCGGCGAGCGGTGCACTGCAGCGCGAAGTGATCATTGCGGCGGTGTGCGACGAAGAGTTTGCCAGCATCGGCACCAAGGCGCTGCTCGCCGACGGCCTGTCGGCGGTCGGCGCCATCATTACCGAACCCACGCGCCTTGCGGTGGTGCCGGCGCACAAGGGCTTTGCGTGGCTCGAAGTGCTGGTACAAGGACGTGCCGCGCATGGCAGTCGGTACGATGTCGGCATCGATGCCAACCGAATGGCCGCGCGATTTCTCACGGCACTCGACGCGTTCGAGCAGCACGTGCTGGCCACGCGTACCCACCCGTTGCTGGGACGCGCGAGTGTGCACGCGCCGCTCGTGCAGGGCGGCACGGGATGGTCGACCTACGCCGATCAATCGCTCGTGCGACTCGAACGGCGTACGTTACCGGGCGAAAGCGCCACGATGGTCGCCGCCGAAATTCAGTCGATCATCGACGTGCTTGCCGCACAGGACGCTCAGTTCAGCGCCATCTGTACCATGGGCGGTGCGCAACCGCCGCTCGATCTCGACGAGAGGCACCCGCTCGTCACTGCGTTGCGTGACGCGTGCCTCACGCATGGCGTTGCCGGCGATGTCGAAGGTCTGTTCTGCTGGACCGATGCCGCGCTCTTTGCCGCCGCCGGCATTCCGGCGCTCTGCTTTGGCCCCGGCGACATTGCTCGCGCACACTCGGCCACTGAATGGGTGGAAGTAGCGCAGATTACGCAGGCAGCAGATATCCTCGAATCGCTGCTCCTGACGTTTCCTCTTGGCACCACCTGATGCAACCGACCACCGCGCAGTACGATCTCCTCGAACGGGCCATCATCGATGGCGCGCGCATTACGGTCATG
>CANGXD010000231.1 GCA_947457545.1 Gemmatimonadaceae bacterium | reverse complement strand
GGGCACTCTGGGGGCTGTTCGGCTCGGGAAAGGCGTTCGGTTTCGACTACTCCGACGAGGGGCAGCCGCGGCTGGTCATACACACGCTTCAGTTTTCCCATTAACCGGTTCATTGCCGCCGCTCGTCTCACGCTGCAAAATGGGGGGCGTCTCCCTATCCCATTTGCTGGAGTCCCTGCCATGTCCGTCCGGAAGTCTTCGCTGGTCGCGCCACCGCTACTGCTCACGCTCGCCGCCCAACTCCTGGCGGCCCAAGGGCCCGCAGCCGCGAAACGCCCCATGACGTTCCTCGATGCGCAATACCTCAAGAGCGCGGGCAGCCCGGCGGTCTCTCCCGACGGCAAGCAGCTCCTCTATACGATTACCACCCCCGACTGGAA
This sequence comes from Gemmatimonadaceae bacterium, assembly GCA_947457545.1. GTDB lineage: Bacteria > Gemmatimonadota > Gemmatimonadetes > Gemmatimonadales > Gemmatimonadaceae > Gemmatimonas. Next base: position 5,232 of record CANGXD010000231.1, on the reverse strand, counting down.
GGAAGCCACGAGCCAGTCGGACGTGTGGATTTCCCCCACCGACCGCGGCGTCGCCGGCACTCGGCAGCTCACCTTCACCACCGGGAAGAACGAAAGCTTCCCGCGCTGGGCGCCCAAGGGAGGCTGGTTCGTCTTCGCGAGCAACCGCGAAGCGCCAGCCGCCAGCGCCAGTCAGCAGCAGCTGTTCGTCATGCGCGCGGACGGGGGCGAGGCACGCCGGGTGACCGCGGCGAAGGAAGGCGTTTCGACCTACGCCTTCACCAAGGACGGCCAGTGGTTGGTGTTCCGCAGCGGCAAGAGCGGCGAAGAGCAGCTCTATGCGCTGTCAGTGGCCGCGATCGAAAAGGGCACGCCGCTCGACTCGCTGACTGCCGCGGCCCTGACCAAGCATCCCACCGGTGTGGGCGACTGGCGCGTCGCCCCAGACTCGCGGCGCATCTACTTCACCACCGCCGACACCACCGATACCGACGAAAAGCTGCGCCGCGAAAAGAAGTTCACGGTGAACGTGCGCAACGCCGGTACCCCCACGGTGTCGCTGTGGGCGCTCGAACTGTCGGGCCCCACGTACCCCACGACGCGCCTCACGCGCGACACGAGCCTCGCCGTCACGGGCTTCACCATCTCCCCCGACGGCCGCTATGTGGGCTTCAATGCGGTCCCCAATGACCGCTACAAGCGCAACATCACGGAAGAAGGGATGTACGCCGACGTCTTCCTGCTCGACACGCAGGGGAATCGCGTGGAGCGCATCACGAAGAACGACGAGATCTCCGAGAGTGCGCTGAGCTTCTCCCCCGACTCGAAGACCATCGCGTTCTCGGCGTCGGACGACATGACGCGCTACAACATGAAGAACCGCCGCGTCTACCTACGCGACGTGGCGGCCACGGGCGGCGCGTTCCGCAAAATCGGCGATCTCGACGGCGACAATACCGTCGACTTCTGGTCGGCCGACGGCAAGACCATCTACTTCAATGAAGGCCACAAGGCCACCGCGCAGCTGTTCGCCCTCGACGTGGCATCGGGCAAGGTGAAGCCCGTGACGAGCGTCCAGGGCGTCGTGAACGTCTCGCAAGACGACGATACCAAGCGCCTGCTGCTCAACTATCAGGACCCCACCACCCCGGGCGCGATCTACACCGTCGCGTCGATGCTCGACCTCCCCAAGAAGGCGTCGTGGGTGCAGCTCACCGATGCCAACCCGTGGGTGCGTGAGCAGATCGCCCTCGGCGAAGAAACCGAAGTCACCTGGACCTCGAAGGACGGCAAGCCGGTGGGCGGCGTGCTCATCAAGCCGGTGGGCTATCAGCCGGGCAAGAAGTACCCGCTGCTAGTGGCCATTCACGGCGGCCCCGCCGCGGCCGACCTGCTGAGCTTCAACGGCGGCTACGGCGCGCAGACATATGCGGGGCAGGGATGGGCGGTGCTCATGCCCAACTACCGCGGCAGCACCAACTACGGCGAAGCGCACAAGAACGGCATCGTGGGCAACTACTTCGACCCGGGCTACCAGGACATCATGACCGGCGTGGACCATCTCATCGCGACCGGCCTGGTAGACAGCACCAAGATGGGCGTGTTGGGGTGGAGCGCCGGTGGACACTGGAGCAACTGGATTCTCACGCACACCGATCGTTTCAAGGCCATTTCGAGCGGCGCCGGCACCTCGAACTGGATTTCGATGTACGCGCAGTCCGACGTGCAGCGGAACCGTCAGCACTACCTCGGCGACAAGCTGCCGTACGATGATTTCGATGCCTACTGGCGTCAGAGCCCCATTCAGTTCATCCGCAACGCGAAGACGCCGACCATGATCCACGTGGTCGAAGGCGACCCGCGCGTGCCGAGCCCGCAGAGTGTGGAGCTGCACATGGGGCTCAAGCGGGTGGGGGTCCCGACGGAGCTCTATATGTATCCGGGCGCGTCGCACGGCATTCCCGACGCCCGCAACCGGCTCGTGAAGAGCGCCTCGGAGATGGCGTGGATGGATTACTACGTCCTCGGCAAGGGCAACAAGTTCTCGTGGCGTCAGGTGCTGGAGACGCTGGAGGAGCCGAAGGCGGAGAAGAAGGTGGATATTCGGGGGATGTGAGTTCGGCTGACCTCAACGCAAAAACCCACCGCTTTCCCGGCGGTGGGTTTTTTGCGCATAGGGCAAAACTCACGACGCGTAGTTCACCCCGCCATCAATCCCGGAAACGGGCTTGGGGCAGTCAGCGCTTCCTGCGCGGCGGCGAGGACCGACGCGGGCAGGGCGCCGCCTGACCGGCGGGCGGCTTCGACGACCATGCTGAGCGCGCGGGCCTGCGCGGCATAGGCGGCGATGAGGGCGCCGCCGGCGCCAGGGGTGGCCATGATGTCATGCGCCAGGGTATCGAGATGCTGCGCCAGCGCCGAACCGGGGAGGGGGAGGGACGAATCCGACCGCTCGGGGCGCGACTTGGCGGGGGCTGCGGACGCAGCGCTCAACCCGGGAAACCCGGAGGGCGCCAGCGCTTCCTGAATACGTCCGTTGGTGGCGGCCAAAGCGGCCAACCGACGGCGTGCTACCTGCGACGACTCAAATCCCACGCGAAATCTCCCGAAAAGGCACCTGAAGAGGACACAATCGCGCCATTCCTCTTGACAGATGCTTACCTGTTACATAAATGCGACAGTGATAGCAACGCAGAGCACGCGGATATTCCGCATGCTGTAGTGTTTTCGTGTTGTTGGGTGTTGGTGTTACAGACTGTTCTACGCGGTACTTCCTGCAGGACCCTGTTCGAGCTCTCCCCTGATGGAGGCTGGATGCACGTCCTCACCCCGGTAGCCGATCGTGACCTCGCCGCGCGTGAACTGGCCGAACTGGCCAGGACGACGCTCGACGAACATTGGGCCGTCGCCGCAGTCCCGTCGGAACGACGGGCCTTGCTGCTCGAACGGGCCGATGCGGCCTCGCTGCTGCCGGGTGACGGCCTTGGCGAACCGATAGCCGATGGCCTGGCCCTGCTGGGTACTGCGTACGAACTGGCGGCGCTGGGGCAGCTCGATGCCGCCCTGCAACCCACGCCGAGCGCGGCCCGTGATCTGGCTCAGGCCGTGCTCGCCCTTGGTGCCGCCCGCGCCTTCAAGTGCTCCGCCGCGCTTCGCCCCCCCATCGATGACGGAGAATCCGCCATCAAATGGGCGCTCAAGCTCGGCGCCCTCGCCCTCGTGTCCCGGCAAACCGAGAACTACGAGCGCTGGTGGGATGCCCGTGCCCACGTCGCCGACGTGGTCAAGCGGGCCGCCCATCGCCTCGACGGCGAACCGTGGGAGCCGTACGCGCGTGGCACCCTCTGGATGGCCTGGCTGGGACTCATGGGAGCCCCCATTGCCGTGCTCCCCGAGAATGCGGCCGACGAGCTGCCGATGATCTCGGCCACCCGTTCCCGTCTCGCCGCCTTCCGCGAACGTCGGGCCGACCACGATGTCCCCGGAGAGGGACCCGTGCTCAACGCCGCGGCGCTGCGGGCTCGCATGACGGAGTTCGCGATCCGGCATCTGGCCGACGCGACCGAACTGCTGACGGTCGCGGTGCTGAGACGGACGCTCCCCGATGTGAGTGCGGAGTTCAAGCTGCACCTGAGTGCGGCTCGCTCCGCGATGGCGGGCGATCATGGGCAGGACGTGCTGCTGGCGTGGTTGCAGGCTGCCGGCGTTACGCTGGCAGGCGGCGTGACCGCGCAGCTCGAACTCCCAGGATTCTAGTACGGCCAGCGGCGCCCTTGGCGCCGCGCCACACGCGGTAGGTGCGACGTCCGGTGCTGCCCACCGGGAACGCCACGCGACCCCCTCCGAGGGGGATGATATCGGCCATCAGGGCGCCAAGCGCCCGTTTGGCCTCGAGGGACGCCTCGTCGAGGACGTCCGGTTCCGCCGCCACGCCGGTGTCGATGCGATACCAGACGACGCCATTGGCGCCTTCGGCTCGCACTACGTACTGATCGTCATCCGTCCAGAACGCACAGATCCGTTCACGAGCCAGTTCCGTGTGGAAAGGCAGGCTTGTGATAGGAGCGGACTCCATGGGTCCGATCGGTGCGGCTACGGCGACGACGTGCATAGCTCTATTCCGTGAGGGGGCAGGAACGTGACCAGCGATTTTGCGAACCGTGCTGCATCATCGTTGGGCGGTGAGTTTATGACGATTCAGGCGCCCACGCAATACGCGGATTGCATGCTAAGTTGTTGACATTGTTGTCGATATGTGTGGGAATCGCTGTGGAGAACCGCCTAACTGCCACGCCCGGCATCACCTCCGTCCCGGGAGGGTGTGGAAAAGCGGGTTCGTGATCCCCTGCTATTGTCCGGCGGCGGGGGGATGGTTGTCCACATACCGACTGCTCACAAAGATGCTCTTTGCTTGTTTGCCAACACGCATAACCGGTGTTTCAGGCGGCACCGCAAATCTTCGCGGCGGGGGTGCTGGCGTACTCGACCCTCTTGCCCCATAGTGGCAGGTACTCACGCACTTCCCTCTGGAGCTACGTCGTGTCTATCGAACCACGCATTGGATTGCTCGTGGGGCGGGAATGGTCGTTCCCCCCTGCCTTCATCGACGCCGTCAACCGACGCCAGAGCGGCGTCGTGGCCGACTACATCAAGCTGGACGCCACGCGCATGGGGCAGCCCGTGCCGTATACGCTCATCATCGACCGCATCAGTCACGAGGTGGGCTTCTACCGCACCTTTCTGAAGCATGCGGTCCGGATGGGCGTCACGGTGATCAACAACCCGTTCATGTGGTCGGCCGACGACAAGTTCTACGATGCCACCATGGCCATCCAGAACGGCGTGGCGCACCCCCGCACGATGGTCCTCCCCAACAAGGACTACATCCCCGGCATCTCCCACTCGGAGTCGCTGCGGAACCTCTCCTACCCGCTCGACTGGAAGGGCGTCGCCGAGCATATCGGCTTCCCCTGCGTCCTCAAGGACGCCCACGGTGGCGGCTGGCGCGATGTCTACATCTGCCACTCCATGGACGAGCTGCTGGAGGCCTACAACAGCAGCGGGCTGCTCACCATGGTCGTGCAGGAGTTCATCAAGTGGGATGCCTACGTCCGCTGCATGGTGCTCGGGCGTGAGCATGTGCTCCCCATGCCCTACGATCCGGGCCAGCGGAAGTACATCCCCGACCCGGGCTATCTGGGCAAGGAGCTCGAGGACCGCTGTGTGCGCGATGCCCTCACGCTCTGCCGTGGC
>CANGXD010000230.1 GCA_947457545.1 Gemmatimonadaceae bacterium | reverse complement strand
GTGTACTGGCCGACTTCGAGGTTGGGGATGAAGTAGCGGCCGTTGTCGCGGGTGGTGCCCGCACTCCGAGAGCCGTTCGCCTTGTTGATTACCTCGATCTGGGCGTTGGCGACGGGCGCCTTCTTGGAGTCGGACACGAGGCCGGCGATGGCGCCGGTGGTGGTTCCCTGGGCCCACGCGTGCGTGGCCGGGACGAGAACAAGGCCGAACGCCGCCAGGGCGACGTTGAGCCAACGTGAGATTCGCATGGTGTTTGAAAAAGGGAATGGCGCCGGTCGCGCAACCCAAACGTTCCTATATATGGAAACAGCGCCTCCAGCCAACAGTCACAGCCCCACAAAGCTAGGCGGACCTGGAAGGCGCTACAAGCCAACGTCGGGGCGCGGCAGGTGGTGCCCGCGGCCGACTTCAGGGGTTGGCAACGGGTTGGTAACGGCGGGTGGGACCCGCCCGGCGGGCGCTGCCGGAGCGGCCGGATTTATTAAATTTCCAATGCTCGGCGCTTTTTGAACCAACGGTCCCCGCACTGTCAGGTCGAGCGAACCCCCTCCAAAGATTCAGGAGTTTTTCATGATGCAGATGGTCCGGCGTGCGACGCGCGCCTGGATGGCTCTCGCCGTGGCGGTGCTTGCCGTGGCGAGCGCCCGCCCCCTGGAGGCGCAGGTCACCACGTCCGCGATTCGCGGATCGGTGACCGATTCTACCGGCAAACCCATAGAAAACGTCCGGATCGACGCGGTGCACGCGCCGTCGGGCACGCGTTACAGCACCGGTACCCGCGCTGACGGTGGCTTTGCCATCATCGGCATGCGTATCGGCGGTCCGTACCAGATCACGGCCAGCGCGCTTGGCTACCGCAAGGAAACCCGTGAAGTCCCGGGCCTTACGCTTGGTGTGACCGCCGACGTGCGCTTCAAGCTTGCCACGGCGGCCGTACAGCTGCAGGGGCTCACCACGCAGGCCGACGCCAACGCGCTGAGCACCACGCGCACCGGCGCCGCGACCTCGGTGAACCGCGCGACGATCGAAGCGCTGCCGACCATTTCGCGTCGTATCGGCGACTTCACGCGCCTCACCCCGCAGGCGAGCGGCTCGAGCTTCGCCGGCCAGGACAACCGCCTCAACAACATCACGGTTGACGGCTCCTACTTCAACAACTCGTTCGGCCTTGGTGGCCAGCCGGGTGACCGTACGGGTGTCGCGCCGATCTCGCTCGACGCCATCGACCAGATTCAGGTCAACATCGCGCCGTACGACGTGCGTCAGGGCAACTTCACCGGCGCCGGTGTGAACACCGTGACGCGCTCGGGTACGAACCAGTTCACCGGCTCGGCCTACTATTTCATGCGCAATGAAGACCTCGTCGGTCGCCAGGCCGGCGCCACGGCCTTCAACCCCGGCACGTTCAACTTCGCGCAGGTGGGTGCCCGCCTCGGCGGCCCGCTCATCAAGAACAAGCTCTTCTTCTTTACCAGCTACGAAGAGGACCAGCAGACTCAGCCCGGCATGCTGCGTCTCGCCAACACGGGCGGCCAGACGCCCACGGGCAATACGACGCGCGTGCTGGCGTCGGACCTGACGAACCTGTCCACCTTCCTGCGCGACAAGTTCAACTACGAAACGGGTCCGTTTGGGGGCTACGATAACGAGACGCCGTCGCAGCGCTTCCTTACGCGCCTCGACTACAACCTGAACGACAAGAACAAGTTCAGCCTGCGCTTCACCTCGCTGAACTCGAATGCCGACATCAATCTCTCCACGTCGGCGTCACTCGGTTTTGGTCGTGCGAACAACAACACGTTCCTCTCCTTCCAGAACTCGAACTACCAGATCCAGGAGAACATCCGCAGCGTCGTGGGTGAATGGAACTCGCTGCTGGGTGACCGGATGGCGAACAACTTCATCATCGGCTACACGACGCAGGACGAAAGCCGCACGTCGCGTGGCTCGGTGTTCCCGTTCGTCGACATCCTGCAGGAAGGCACCGCCTACACGTCGTTCGGCTTCGAGCCGTTCACGCCGAACAACGAACTGCGCTACAAGAGCTTCCAGCTGCAGAACAACCTGACGATCTCGCGCGATCGTCATGAGTTCACGATCGGCGCGTCCTTCGAGCGCTACGAGTCGGAGAACGTGTTCTTCCCGGGCTCGCAGAGCTCGTACGTGTACAATTCGCTCGCCGATTTCTACGCCGACGCGAACGACTTCCTGGCCAACCCGAACCGCACGACGTCGCCGATCACGGCGCGCCGTTTCCAGGTGCGCTGGGCGAACATCCCCGGTCAGGAAAAGCCCATTCAGCCGCTCGAAGTGATGTACGGCGGCGTGTACGCGCAGGATGAATTCCGCGTTCGCGACAACCTTCGCTTCACGGCCGGCCTCCGCGTGGATGTGCCGGTGTTCGGCAAGACGGGCTTCACGAATGCGCAGGCGAACAGCCTCACTTTCCGCGACGAGAACCGCCGCGACGTGCAGTTCCAGACACAGAAGCTTCCCGACGCCAACCTGCTCTTCTCGCCGCGCCTCGGTTTCAACTGGGACGTGAACAACGATCAGAAGACGCAGATTCGCGGTGGGTCGGGCATCTTCACGGGCCGTCCGGCGTACGTGTGGATCTCGAACCAGATCGGCAACAACGGTGTGCTCACGGGCTTCGAGTCGGTGGACAACACGCGCAACCGTCCGTTCAACCCGAACCCGGATACGTACAAGCCGACGACGGTGACGGGCGCCCCGGCGGCGCAGTATGAACTCGCGCTGACGGACCCGGACTTCAAGTTCCCGCAGATCTGGCGTTCGAACCTCGCGATTGACCGCCGCATCTTCTGGGGCCTCAATGCAACGGCCGAGTTCCTGTACAGCACGGACGTGAACGGTGTGTACTACATCGACGCGAATCTGGCTGGTCCGACGGGCGCGTTCACGGGTGCCGATCGTCGCCCGCGCTACAGCGACACCTGCCCGGCCGCCGGCTTGCAGGTCCGCCTGAACTGCAACGTGCAGAACGCGATCGTCCTGAAGAACCAGGATGTGGGTACGGCGTGGAACACGTCGTTCTCGCTCGAGCGCGCGTTCGGCGGTGGCTTCTTCGCCAAGGCCGCGTACAACTACGGCATGGCGCGCAACACCGTCGACGCGGGCTCCATTGCCGGCGGCAGCTTCACGGGTAACCCGATCACGTTCGACGCGAACAACCCGGGCGTGGGCATTTCGGGCACCGCCGCCGGTCACCGCTTCTTCGTGACGGCGTCGTACCAGAAGCAGTACTTCGGCTTCGGCAAGACGGGCATCTCGATGTTCTTCGAAGGCCGTAACGCGGGCAACACGAGCTACACGATCTCCGGCGACCTCAATGGCGACGGCATCACGAACAACGAGTTGATCTACGTGCCGAAGGATCGCTCGGAGATGAACTTCGAGCAGTTCACGTCGACGGGCCCGGGTGCGCGCACGTTCACGGTGCAGGAGCAGCAAGACGCGTTCGAAGCGTTCATCAATCAGGACAAGTACCTCAAGTCACGCCGCGGGCAGTACGCCGAGCGTGGTGCGGTGTTCCTGCCGATGGTGTACAACGCGGACGTGAGCATCACGCAGGATATCTTCACCCGCCTCGGCGGCCAGAAGCACGCCCTGCAGCTGCGTCTCGACATCCTGAACTTCGGCAACTTCCTGAACGACAACTGGGGGCAGAGCCTGCGTGCGGTGAACAACCGTCCGTTGGTGGCCCGTGGTGCCGATGCGCAGGGCCGCGCCCTGTTCCGTTTCACGAACATTTCGCCGACGCAGTTGCTCGAAAAGAGCTTCGAGCGCACCGCCCTCACGAACGACGTGTGGCGTATGCAGCTCGGGTTGCGCTACATCTTCAACTAACCTTTACTGCGGTTACTGCGTGACTGCGGTTCGGGTTTGAACTGCTACGGCGGTCTTTGGACTGCTACTGCGGTTTTGGACTGCACCTGCGGTTGAGGAATACTGCAGTTTGGGTTGCTATGGAAACGCCCGTCCCGGCTTTGCCGGGGCGGGCGTGTTCCTTTGGTGGTTGGACATGTGCGATGGGGGGATCGCGGGGGGCCCGCGCGATGCCGCGGCGGTAAAGGTCCAACCACCAAAGAACGCGCCCGCCCGGCTTGGCCGGGCGGGCGCTTCCTTGTGGACCGGAACTGCGGTGATCCTCAACTGCGGTGGCGGTCCAGAACCGCAGTGGCAGTCCATCAACCGCAGTGGCAGCTCAAACCCGAACCGGAGTAGTAGTTCAACCGCGTTTCCGACCCACTGTAGCGTAGAACACCGGCACCCCAAGCAGGATCACGCCGAAGACGCCGAGCGTGGGGACGCGCTGGGCGGGGTCCATGAGCGCGTTGCCGAGCAAGAAGAGGACGGCGAGACAGAACAGTGCCGGCACGAACGGGTACAGCGGCGTCTTCACGGGCGGCTTCCAGTCGGGGCGCTGCCGCAGCTTGAAGATCGCGCCGATGCTCATGATGTAGAACACGAGGCTCGCGGTCACGAAAATGTCGGCGAGCTGTTCGAAGCTGCGCAGCAGCACGAAGCCCACGCCGAGCGTGCCCGTCATGATGATCGCGACGTACGGCGTCTTGAAGGTGGGGTGCACCTTGGCCACCTGCTTGAAGAACAGGCCGTCGTCGGCCATGGCGAAGAAGATGCGCGGGCCCGTGAGCAGCGAGCCGTTCACCGAGCCGAAGGTCGAGAGCAGTACCGTGAGCGACACCAGCGTCACGCCAATGGGGCCGATGAGGCGGAGCGCGACGTCGGCGGCGACTAGCGGGGCTTTGCGCATTTCGTCGACGGAGAGCACCGACAGATACGCGAGGTTGGCCAAGATGTAGATGGCGATGATGGCGAGCGTCCCTAACACGATGGCCTTGGGGAGCGTCTTCTGCGGGTCTTTCACTTCGCCGGAAACCTTGGCGAGGTCGCCCCAGCCGTCGAAGGCCCAGAGCACCGACACCAGAGCGAGGCCGAACGCCGACACTGAGAAGCTGCCCGGCGGCGCGGCGGGGGTGAAATAGCCGCCCGTCTTGGGGAGCCCCAGCGTGAACGCCAGCAGCACGATGATGACGAGCCCGCCGTACTTGGCTACGGTGGTGACGTTCTGCACCAGCGAGCCCCAGCGCAGCCCCACGACGTTGATGGTGGCCATGAGGATCAGCGCGCCGGCCGCGATGTAGTGCGCGTAGGCGTCGTACGGGGCAAGGCTGGGGTCGATGCCCAGCGCGCGCAGGAAATACTGCGCAAAGGTGAGCGAAATGCCCCCCAGCGCCGCCGCGCGAATGAGCGTGAACTCGGCCCACCCGTAGAGGAACGCCGGGAGCCGCCCCCAAGCCTCGCGGATGTACACGAAATAGCCGCCGGTTCGCGGCATGGCCCCCGCGAGCTCGGCGAGGGTGAGCGCGCCACAGAGGGCGAAGAGCCCGCCGACCGCCCAAACCGCCATGAGCGGCAGCGGTCCCGGGAGCTTGTCGGCAATGCCGGCCGGGGAACGGAAGATCCCGGAGCCGATGGTCGTGCCGACGAGAACGGCGATGGCGCTCCAGAGCCCGAGCGAGCGCGGGAGCTCGGCGGGGGCGGAGGCAGCGGAAGCAGACACAGGGGG
>CANGXD010000229.1 GCA_947457545.1 Gemmatimonadaceae bacterium | reverse complement strand
GTCCTTGGCTTCGCACAACTGGCGCAGTTGGCATCGAAGCACGACGAGCGCGTGCACAGTGACTTGGGAGAGGTCGTACGCGCCGGACGCCGCGCAGCAAACATCACCCATCAGCTGCTCGCCTTCGCGCGACAGCACCACACACCGCTCGTTACCACGGCGCTCGATACGCTCGTGCGCGAGAACCTGCGCAGTCTCCAGCAGCTGTGCGCGCCACTGGACGTCGTGCTGTCGGTCACCGACACGCTCCCGGAGATCAGCGCGGATGCCGCGCAGCTGGAGCAGTTGCTGGTGAATCTGGTGAAAAACGCACGTGACGCGTCACCCAAAGACGGTCGCATTGTCGTGGCGCTCGAGGAAGTCGTACTCGAGGCGGCGCGTGCCATTGGGGAACAGGTACTCCCGGCGGGACGCTACGCCGTGCTGTCCGTGCACGATGCCGGCGTCGGCATTCCCGCCGAGGCGCTGACGCATTTGTTCGAACCGTTCTTTACCACGAAGAACGTGAACGAAGGCACGGGACTTGGGCTCGCCGTCGTGCAGGGCATCGTGCAGCGTCACGGTGGCGCGATCGACGTGCACAGTGTGGTCAACGAGGGCACCACCTTCAGCGCGTGGTTTCCCGCGCGACAGGCCGTGCTGGCGGACTCCGACGAAGATCGCGACGACGCCGGATGCGGCGAAACGATTTTGCTGGCCGAGGATGATGCCAGCATCAGACAGTTCGCGACGCGTATGCTCACGGAAAATGGCTATCGCGTGCTCGACGCCGAAGATGGCGCGGCCGCGATCGCGTTGGTCGAGAAGGCCATCGAAGCCATCAATCTGGTAGTGACCGACGTGATGATGCCAAATGCCAACGGGCTCGAGCTTGCACGTTTGCTGCGAACCGCGCGTCCGGAGCTTCCCGTCGTGTTCATGACGGGGTACGCCGGCCTCGATGATGGGTCACTGGCCGAGCTGCGCAGCATGGGGCCGGTGCTGGCCAAGCCCTTTACGAGGGAGAGTCTCTTGCAAGCCGTGCGGCGCGCCCTCGACACGAGCACGGACGCCTCCGACGCCTGAGCGCGCAACAACCCGACCGTCAGCGCCCAGCTGAGTCGGCAAGCGAGGCGCGATTGCTGCGATACGGCTGGTAGCCGCGCCCCCAGTCCACGCCGATCACCTCCATACACATGCGCGGCCCATCGACGTGCGCGACCACATAGTGGAACGCGTTATGACTTGGCTCCGTGCTTGGCTTCACGAGGTGCGTGAAGCGCACTGAGTCTGCGCCAGCATCTCGAATGTAAGCGCGCGTATCGAGCTCGCCTTGGTACGCGTACAACGGGGCGCCACCGCCGCTACTCACCACCTGCTCGATGCGGCGTTGGGTTCCGGTCGCATCACGGTACCGCTCCACACAATGCTCGGACAAATGCTCGTGTCCGGTAAGCAGCAACGCCACATTGTACTGCCGGAACACCGGCATGTAGTTGGCGCGCACCACGGCCGTCGGCCGTTCGATCGTCGCTCCGCCATGCGGCCCTGACGAGCACGCCGGTGCTGGGAGAAGACGACCACGTGCGGCTAGCGGCGCCGATCGAGCCCCGAAGCTGTGCTTTCACCCACGCGAACTGTGTGGTGTCTTCGGCGATGTTCGAATCGAAGGCGATGACGAATACGTTACCGTATCCGAACGCGTACGTGGGATAGCCGCTCAGCCGCAGTGTGGCACCGCCGACCGGTATGAGCTACCCCACCGCGTGCAAATAGTTCTCAAGTCCTTCCTTGCGGCCCGGGCTCTCGAGGTCGCCCGCCGAAGTGACGTCGTGATTACTAGGCGCCAGGAAGTACGGCACACCGCCAGCGGTCGTGATGCGATTGATGAGGCTGACGAAGCTCACGTTCCACTGTTTCGGATCGCGTCCATTCACCACGACATCGCCGCTCTGTAACACAAAGCGGACGGGCTCCGGCGACCGCTCCAAGCGCGTGATGGTGCGCAGCATGTCATCGACCACCAGCCCGTGCTCGTATTGCTCGGCCACGCCATCACGGAGGCCTCGTGTGTCGCCGTAGGCGATGAGCGAGAAGCGGGTGGTCTTCGCGCTTTGCGCCTCCGCGGGCAACGGGTTGCGCGGTTTCGCGATGGCAACAACGGTGTCGGCCGTTGCGGGCGGGGCGACCTGCCCGCTAACCGGGGCGGCCGCGAGCAGGAAAACGCACGTGGCAGCCGCGCCGCTGGAGACTGCGTTAAGGAAAAGAGCCATACGTTGCATATGCGTGCATGCACGGTGCGCGGACAGCCGTTAAGACTTAGCGCCCAGGAGCGTCACGGAATCTTTCGCAGTCGAATGGCCTGCCCACCTCCCGGCGCGAGCTGGAGACGCAGCGTCGACGTCGCAGTCACTGCTTCCGAGCGGATGATCATCTCCGTGGGGTTGTCGAGCCAGTGTGCCGTCGGGCCATCGGCGTAGAACTCGGCACGGTACCGAGTGCCAGCATCGAGGAAGTCGAGCGGCACGCTCAAGTCGCGCGCATTCTCATCGGTGATGGCGCCGACGAACCACTCGTCCCTCGCTGCAGCCTTTCGAGCCACGACGACGTAGTCGCCAATCTTACCGTCAATCACACGCGTCGTATCCCAATCGACAGCAACGTCGCGCACGAACTGAAAGGCCGGTTGTCCTTCGTAGCTTTCGATGATGTCGGCGGCCATTTGCACTGGAGAGTACAGGACGACGTACAGTGCAAGCTGCTTGGCTAACGTGGTACGGACGCGCGGCTCGCCTGGCATGCGGGCGCGCCCGGACGACGTAGCGAGCCTGATATCGAACACGCCTGGTGTGTAGTCCATCGGTCCCGCGAGCAGGCGCGTGAAGAAGAGAATCGTTTCGTGCTCGGGCGGATTTCCGCCGTCCGGTCCACCGGCGTTGTACTCACCGCCTCGTGCGCCTTCACGGCTGAGCATGTTTGGCCACGTGCGCCGCTCGCCCGTATCCATAATGGGCTCGTGCGCGTTGACGGTGATGCCGTACTTCGCCGCCGTCTCGATAACCTTGCGATGGTGGCGCACCATGAACTGGCCAGTGTGCGCGTGGCCCTCCGCCGTCTTGTCGTTCACGTACCCGGTCTTGATACTGGAGACGCCGAGTGACTTGTACAGTTCAAAAGCACTGTCGAGCTGTCGCTCGTAGTTGCCAATGCCCATCGCCGTTTCGTTATGCAAGATGAGCTGGACACCGCGGCTTCGTGCGTAGTCGGCCACCGCTCGCAGATCGTAATCGGGATAGGCGCGCGTGAAGGAAAACTCGCGGCCGTACGTTCCGATCCAGTCGCCGCTCCATCCGACATTCCACCCTTCGACGAGTGTCCCCCGCAATCCGTTCGCGGCAGCGAAGTCGATGTAGCGTTTCGCGTTCTCCGTGGTAGCGCCGTGCTTCGGCCCCGACGGCCACGTGTACTTGCCGGCGTGCATTCCCCACCAGATACCATCGTACTTGAGTGGCTCGATGAAGCGCGTATCCGCAATCCGATTGGGCGGATTGAGGTTGAGTCCCATGACCGAAGGAACAAGCTCCGCCGGACTATCCGCAATCTGAATGGTGCGCCACGGTGTCACGAAGGGCGTACGTCCCCGCACCTTCACCCCGTCCGCCCATGGCGCCAGCGCGGGACGCAGGGTGCGCTCGCCCACCCGCGCGAGATCCATCGCGGCGTAGTCCTCAAGATGCGCCTCGTGCAACACGACCACCGGCCCCGATTGCATCTCCATGGTGAGCGGTGAGCGCACTGAGTCAATCATACTGAGTGGCGATGACGCGTAGAGAAATTCGAAGCGGTCCATCGCCCTCCGATTGGCAGGAATCCACCACGTCTTCGGGTTGTCGGCGAACGCGAACTCGGTGAGTTCTTCGCTGATGGCGAACGCGCCGAGGTTAGGTTGCGCTGGAAGGTCGTACCGAAAGGCGACGCCGTCGTCGAACGCCCTGAAAAGCACGGTGAAAGTGCGGCGGAGTCCGGCCGTTTCGGCCACGCGCACCCGGAGTTCCTGATAGTGGTCGCGTACCTGCCGCACCTCACCCCACGGCTGTCGCCAGGTGCTGTCACGACGCGATCGTACGGTATCGATTAGCCGGATCCCACGTTGCAGCCGGGGCGCCCCGCGAAAAGCGATGCCAAGGCCGGACTTTTGTAGCACGGCACGCCCACTATGCGCAACGGTGTATACAAGGCGGCCGCTCTCTACCGAGACCTGAACGACGTTACGGCCGTTCGGTGACGACAGCTCTACGGTTTGAGCATTGAGCGTTGGAGCTCCGGCCCCCAACAAGGCGGCCCAGCAAAAAAAGCGGATCAACCTGCCGTGCAGGTAGCGGCAGGAGAGAGAGGATGAGTGAGAACACATAACATAAGAATACAGTCCGGGCACAAATCCTGTCGCGTGCGCCCGGCTCGCAGACCGGCGCGCTGGGAGGTAAATCATTGTATGCCCCCTACCCTCCGCCTCCTCGTCGCCAGCGCGCTGACTGCCGCCTTGAGCGCCAGTGCGCTACACGCCCAGCCCGCCTCGGCTGCCAGAACGCGCCCGACGCGTGCGGCCGCCGCCATCCCCACCCCGGCCTCCATTCTGGGATGGGAGCCTGGCACCGATCGCAAGCTCCCCAGCTGGAAGCAAGTCACCGACTACTTCACGGCGCTCGACAAGGCATCCCCCCGTGTCAGCGTGCGAACGCTCGGCAAAACGACGCTCGGGCGCCCCTTTCTCGTGGCATTCTTCGCCGACGAAGCCACGCTCGCGAACTTGCCCAAGTACCAGAAGATCCAGCAGGAGCTGTGGGACCCGCGCGTTCGCAAGCGCACGCGCGATGAACTCATTGCACAAGGAAAGAACGTCATTCTCATCACGTCGAGCATTCACTCGACGGAGGTGGGTGGCTTCCTTACGCCGTTCGTCATTGCCGACAAGCTCGCGCGTGGCGACACGCCGGAAGCGCGATCCATTCTGGCCAATACCATCGTGATGCTCGTGCCCAGTCAGAACCCCGACGGTGTGGATATCGTGGGCGACTGGTATCGGAGCACGCTCGACACCCCGGCGGAAGGGAGCAATCCACCGGCACTCTATCACTTCTACTCCGGGCACGATAACAATCGCGACTGGTACGCATTCAGCCTCAAGGAGACACGCTACACCGTCGACTCGCTGTACACGCCGTGGGTTCCGCAGATCGTGAATGATGTGCACCAGCAGGGCGGCAACGCGGGACGCATTTTCATTCCGCCGTACATGGATCCGCTCGAACCCAACATCGATCCCATTCTCACGGCGAGTACAAACGCGCTCGGCATGGCGATGTCGTGGCGCTTGATTCAGGACGGGAAAACAGGCGTCGCCACCAATGCGGCGTACGATCAATGGTCACCGGCGCGGCAATACTCGCTCAACCATCGGGGGGCCCGCATCCTCACCGAGACGGCGAGTGCGCGACTGGCGACCGCGGTCAACATTCCGTTCACGCTGCTGGGCGCCGGCCGCGGCTACGAGGCCAAGACGCAGTCGTGGAATCATCCCGCGCTCTGGCCCGGCGGCCGCTGGGGGATTGGCGACATTGTCGCCTATCAGTCGAGCGCGACGTGGGC
>CANGXD010000228.1 GCA_947457545.1 Gemmatimonadaceae bacterium | reverse complement strand
TTTTGCGAAGACTAGCCGCATGAACATTCTTGTCCTCAACGCCGGCTCCGCGACGGTCAAGTTTCAGGTCGTGGTCACTGACGCGGATCGGATTGCTGGCGATCAGGACGTGAAGCTGCTGCGCGGCCAGATCGAGCGCATTGGTGGTGAGGCGGTCATCACCATTCGCAACCTCGACGGCAGCACCCGAAGGACCACCGCGGCGTTGCGAGACATGCGCGCGGCGGTGGATTGGCTGGTGGGCTACGTGACCGATCCGGAGAGCGGCACAGGGCTCACGTCCCGCGGTGACATCCACGCGGTCGGTCATCGAGTGGTGCACGGTGGCGAGCAATTCCGAAGCAGTGTACGCGTAGACGACGCGGTCTTGCGTGGTATCGAGGAGAACGTCGAACTCGCGCCGCTGCATAACCCGCACAACCTGCGCGGCATCGAGGCCACGCAACGCGCGTTGGGTGCCGGCGTGCCGCAGGTCGCGGTGTTCGATACGGCATTTCATCACACGCTCCCGGAACACGCGTATCTGTACGCCATTCCGTACCCGCTGTATCGTCGCCACAAGATCCGCCGGTACGGATTTCATGGCACGTCGCATCGTTCCATTGCGTACCGGTTTCGCAAGATCACTGGTCGCGCGCGCAGCGATGTGCGTATCGTGACGTTGCATCTGGGCAACGGCTGCTCGGCATGCGCCATTCGCGATGGCGTGTCCATCGATACGAGCATGGGGTTCACGCCGCTCGAAGGCTTGGTCATGGGCACGCGCGCGGGCGACATTGACACGGCATTGCTCGACTATATCGCGGCCAAGGAAGGGCTCTCGATGTCGCAAGTCGAGTCGATGCTCAACAGCCAGTCGGGGCTGCTCGGCATTTCCGGACTCACGAACGATATGCGCGACCTGCTCGCCGAAGCGAACGAGTTGCAGGATCGCCGCGCGCGTCTCGCGATCGACATCTTCTGCTATCGCGCGCGCAAATATGTTGGCGCGTATTTGGCGGCACTGGGCGGCGCCGACGCGGTGGTGTTTGCCGGTGGTGTGGGAGAGAATAGCGCGGAAATCCGCGCGCGCATCTGCGACGGGCTCGAGTGGACCGGGCTGCGAGTCGACACTGAGGCCAACGCCGCGCTGGTGGGTGGGCGCGAAGGACGCTTCTCTGCCGACGGCTCCTCACTGGAGGCGTGGGTGGTCCCCACCGACGAAGAACTGCTTATCGCGCGTGATACCTACCGTGTGGTGAGCGGGACGGCGCTACCGGGCTAGACGGCCGCTAGTGATGGGCCAACAGCCATACCGCTGGGCTATCTGGGAAACCGGGGCTTGATTTTGCGGAACGCTCTGCCGATACTCAGTTGTGCGCGGCGGTTTCCCCGATTTGACGGGCCGCGCACTCAGCGCCAACGGCGCTGACTATCCGTCTAAGTCGCGGTCCTGACGGCCCTCGACGACACAATCGGCGAGGGCCGTCAGCTTTTTTGCGCCCTCGAGAACCGCCGCATACGACAACTGATTCGCAACGTTCGACGCACCGTCCGGTGCCGTGGTGATTTGCCGCCGATTGCCGCCACGCAAAACAAGGAGCTAAACAGCGAGTGCGCCCGGCGGCCCTCCGTCCGGGCGCTTCGTGTTGTACGGCGGCACTCACCCAGTTTGGAGAGTGCCTCGATGTCCAGCCATACCGAGTCCCGCCCGTTCGCCGCCGACACCATCGCGTTGCACGCCGGCCAGGAGTCGCCCGACAGCGCCACCGGCGCCCGCGCGGTGCCCATCTACGCCACCAGCTCGTTCGTGTTCGAGAGCCCCGAACACGCGGCCGATCTCTTCGGCCTCAAGGCGTTCGGCAACCTCTACACGCGCATCATGAACCCCACCACCGACGTCTTCGAGAAGCGCATTGCCGCGCTCGAAGGCGGGGTCGCGGCGGTGGGTGTCGCGAGTGGTCAGGCCGCGCAAACGCTTGCCATTCTCAACCTCGCAGAAGCGGGCGACAACATCGTCGCCTCGCAGTCGCTGTACGGCGGCACGGTATCGCTCTTCTCACACACGCTGCCTCGCCTCGGTATTCGGACGCGCTTCGTGAACATTCACGATCACAAGGCCGTGGCGGCCGCCATCGATGAGCAGACGCGCGCGCTGTACGTGGAAACGGTTGGCAATCCCGCGCTCGACGTCCCCGATCTCGAAGCGCTGGCGAAGCTGGCCCATGAGTTCAACCTGCCGCTCGTCGTGGACAACACCTTCGCGCCGGTGCTCGTCAAGCCGATCGAGCATGGCGCCGACATCGTCCTGCACAGCGCCACCAAGTGGATTGGCGGTCATGGCACGAGCATCGGCGGAGTCATCGTCGATGGTGGTCGCTTCGACTGGGGCGGCACCGCGCGTTTCCGCAAGTTCTACAGTGAGCCGGAACCGGCGTATCACGGCTTGCGCTTTGCCGAAGCATTCGGGAACATCGGCGGGGCGAACATCGCCTTTGCCATTCGCTTGCGCGTGCTGCTGTTGCGCGACATCGGCGCCGCCCTGTCGCCATTCAATTCGTTCCTCTTCCTGCAGGGACTCGAGACGCTCCCGCTGCGTATCCGTCAGCACAGCGCCAACGCCCTGCACGTGGCGCAGTATCTGGAAGCGCATCCGTCGGTCGCGTGGGTGAAGTACCCTGGCCTCGCGTCGCATGCAACGCACGCCAACGCCAGCAAGCAGCTCAAGGGCGGCTTCGGTGGTGTGCTCACCTTCGGTGTGCGCGGTGGTGAAGCGGCGGCACGACGGTTCATCAAGGAAACCAAACTCTTCTCGCTGCTCGCCAATGTCGGCGATGCCAAGAGCCTCGTGATCCACCCGTGGACCACGACACACGAACAGCTCAGCGAGACCGAACGCCATGCGGCGGGCGTCACCCCCGATCTCGTGCGCCTCTCCATCGGGCTTGAAGACGCGGCCGATCTCATCGCTGATCTCGATCGCGCGTTGGCCGCTGCCGTCGCGGCCGACGTTTCCCGCACCACAGCGGCCGGCCCGCAGCGTGGAGAGAGCGCCGCATGAGTACGCTCCCTCCGTCCCTGTTGGCGCCGCGCGTTGGTGCCCAGCGTGTCGCGCATCGCACGGCGGCTCCGGTGCCGTCACGCGCACACGCTCCGGCGGCACCCGCGTGGGCCGTGCGCGACGAAACGATCACGTTTCGTGACGTGATCCTCGATGCGGGCGATCACGTGGAACGCGTGGATGTGCACTACCGTCTCGAAGGCGCCATCAATGCCGCGCGTGACAACGTCGTCCTCGTGGTGCATGCACTCACGGGGACGGTGCACGCCGCCGACTGGTGGAAGGGAGTCATTGGTGAGGGAGCGGCGCTCGATCCCACCAAGCATGCCATTCTCTGCGCCAACCTGCTCGGCGGGTGCAACGGCAGTACCGGCCCCAGCACCTCCGATCCCGACGCCCTGCCCCCGTTCAGCACGCGCGATCAGGCCGCCGTGCTCGCGCGCCTGCTCGATGCGCTGGGGGTGACGTCACCGCTGCTCGTATGCGGTGGCTCGCTGGGCGGCATGGTGACGCTCGAGTTCGCCGCGAGCTTCCCCGACCGGGTGCGCGGCGCCGTGTGCCTTGCGGCGCCCGCCGCGCAAACCGCGCAGGGACTGGCCTGGAACGCCATCATGCGCCGGGCGATTGCCCTTGGCGGTGATCGCGACGGACTCGCACTCGCACGCATGGTGGGGATGCTCAGCTATCGGACGCCGGAATCACTCGAGCGCCGTTTCGGCCGATCGCAGAGCAGCGGAGGCGGCTTTCAGGTGAACGAGTGGCTCGACGCACACGGCGAAAAGCTCGTCGCCCGTTTCGATGCGACGAGCTACGGTGCACTCATCGATGCCATGGACGTGCACGATGTCGGACGTGGTCGTGGTGGATTGGCGGCCGCCCTCGGCCCCGTCGCCGATCGGCTGACCGGTGTCGGCATTCCCGGCGATCTCCTCTACCCCGACAGCTGCGTGCGCGAGTGGGCGCAGGCCGTCTCGGCGCGGTACGTCGAACTGCCGTCCATTCACGGACATGATGGATTTCTGCTCGAGACCGAGCGCGTGGCGAAGATCATCGCCGAAGCCGTGACGGCGGCGGAGTCGCGGACCGTGCCTACGCGAAAGTCAGTGGTGGTGACGGAAACGGTGAACGCCCGGAGCAATAGCGTGTCCAATACGCCGCGCACGGCCGCGCCGTCGGTCACGGCCAGTGGGGTCAAGCCGCTTCGCGTCGCGCTCGCCGGCTGTGGGCACGTGGGCGGTAGTCTGCTCGACCTGTTCGGCGAGCGGGCGGCACAGTTTCCCGACGCGCGTCCCATTCATGTGGAGCGTGTGCTGGTGCGCGATCCCTCGCGCCCCCGTCCGGCGCTGGCGCAGGCGATCGCGCGCGGCATTGTCCCCGCCGGCGCCGTCATCACCGATGCCACTGAATTGCTCGACGATGACATCGATGTCCTGGTAGAGGCGATTGGCGGGACGACGACCGCACGCACACTGGTGGAGACAGCCCTGCGTCGAGGCATCCGCGTCGTCACCGCGAACAAGGCATTGCTCGGGGAGCGCGGCTCCGCGTTGCAGGCACTCGCGCGTACCACGGGCGTTCGTCTCGATTTTGAAGGCGCCGTGTGTGGCGCCATCCCGATTGTGCGCTGTGTGCGCAGCGGCTTGGCCGGTGTGGGGATCAACAAGGTCAGCGGCATTCTGAACGGCACGAGCAATTTCGTGCTCGAGAAAGTCGCCGAGGGGCAGTCGCTTGCCGAAGCGGTCGCGACGGCGCAGCGATTGGGCTACGCGGAAGCCGACCCCACGCGCGATCTCAACGGACAAGACGCCGAAGACAAGCTGCGTATTCTGGCGTGG
This sequence comes from Gemmatimonadaceae bacterium, assembly GCA_947457545.1. GTDB lineage: Bacteria > Gemmatimonadota > Gemmatimonadetes > Gemmatimonadales > Gemmatimonadaceae > Gemmatimonas. The sequence goes on along the minus strand of CANGXD010000228.1, from coordinate 812 downwards.
CTGGCGTTCGGGGTGGAGCCGGCATCGCTGCGAGTCACCCGTCGCGGCATCGATGCCGAAACGGCCGCGTGGGCAGCGCGCGTGGCCGCTGAAGGCGACAGGGTGAAGCTCATTGCCAGCATCGCCCGCGAAGGGAACGAGCTGGTGGCGCGCATTCTTCCCACCCGCGTCACGAGCGACGACGCCTGGGCGCATGTGACCGGGCCCTACAATCGCGTCGTCGTCGAGAGCGAATCTGCGGGGGCGCTGGTGTTTCAGGGCGCGGGTGCCGGAGGACTGGCCACCGCGGGCGCCGTGCTGGCCGATGTGGTGGGATAGCTGCGCGTTGGCCGCCGTCAGCGACGCCGCAACAGCATGCGCACGGAGTCGACGGGGAGCGGTCGCACCGTTCCTGCCTTGCTCGAGACCGGGGTGGCCATGAGCAGCGCGTTGTACAGCGCTTCTTCGGTCGCCTCGGTGACGGCCTGAAAGAGCGCCGACATGGCGTCGTTGCCAAGTTCGTCGTTGGTCGAGAGCGTGGCGTCGGGGTTCCGCCGCACGCGAGGGTTGGTGGAGAAGCTCAGGACATAGTCGCCCGACCCGTTGGACGCGCTGGAGCCGGTACGCGCCAACCCCATGATGGCACGCGCGCCCAGTCGTTCGAGGTTCCGGGCGAGCAGCGGCGCGTCGGTGGCAATGACGATCATGCACGACCCGTCGCCATGCTCGGCGGCGGCGTCGCCGGGGGGCCGACCGGTTCCGGCGGCGGGAGCCACGTCGCGCTGGAAGGCGTAGCGCCCGAGCAGCTGACCAATGGGCACCCCGGCCATTTG
>CANGXD010000227.1 GCA_947457545.1 Gemmatimonadaceae bacterium | reverse complement strand
GTCGGGGTCGGGGTCGGGGTCGGGGTCGGGGTCGGGGTCGGGGTCGGGGATAAAGTGTCGGGGCTGCCCCGACCTCGACCCCGACATTTGCACCCCGACCCCGACGCGCCAGCGAAGCGCCGCGCGAGACCCGACCTGGACCCCGACCGCTGGTAGACCCCGACTGTGGTAGCAGTACCCCGACCGTGGTAGCTGTGCCCCGACCGTGGTGGCTGTACCCCGACAACCACCACGACCAAGAGCCCCCGACCCCACCCGCGCGAAAGCAGCGCGCCGTCAGGGCGTCGGCGACTTTACCGGCACCGCGTCATTCCAGTTGATCAGGCTATTGAACACCATGTTGAACTCCCCGTGGTTCTGCCACCGATAAATCGGGTTGTTCGCAAACAGAATGACGCGCCCGCGGCCGTTCATCGCCTGCGGTACGTCGACGGCAAACGGACGGCTCCGCAGCGAGTCGGCGCCGGTCATGAGCCCCGACAGCACCGCCTTGTCGCCGCCCACGTAGCGCGCGAGCACGTTCCCCTCATCGGCGATCCCCACCTTGAACGGCGTCCCGCCCACGTACTTCACCGGAATCGTCGTCTTGCCGAAGCCGTAGAACACCGGATGCTCAGGACGCGTGATCGTCGCTTCCACCAGTGGACGCTGCGCCGTGAGTCCGGGCACCGTCACCTTGTCCACCGTACGCGCCCAACCGAACTCGATGGGCAGGCGCGCGCTCTCGCCGATGGCGATGAGCGTGCCGCCCTGGTCGAGGAAGCTGGCGAACGCATCCACGCCCTTCTGCCCAAAGCCGCCCGTAACGTTCTCCGTCTCGCCATACATGCCGAGGAACGGATACTTGGGATCCTTCTTGTACGGCACGGCGCGCGCGGCGGGCGACTGCATCACCGTCGTCTTCGACAGGTTCTGTTCGGCCATGAGAATCACGTCGAAGTCCTTGCGCAGATTCCCCTGCTGCACACGCTCCTTGTAGATGAGCGTGAAGGGAATCTTGAATTCATCGAACGTGAGACGATACCAACCCAGATTCTGCGTGCCGCTCCACTGCGAGTAGATCGCCACACGCGGGACGTCGGCATCGTGGAGGCGCACGGTAGGCGCGGACGCGAGATACGTCGCCGTGAGGCCGAGCGAATCGATGAGTGGCCGAATGACCTTCGCGTGCTTCGCGTCGATGACGAACGAGCCCGCCGGATACGTGGTGTCGCCGGCAGCAAAGCTCTGCTCCGCCACCTTCATCGGTACCGCGCGCAACAGATAGCGGAACGTCACCATGCTGTTGCTGCCCAGATGCGCCACGGCAATCGTGTTGCCGGTGCTCCCCTTGAGCGTGCCCGGGAGTGACGCCTTGTCGACGATCGTCACCGGCGTCTTGAGAATGCTGCTGTCGCCAACTTCGACGACATCGACGCCCATGGCGAAGCCCATGCTCCAGCCGCTGTCGTCGTAGGTGTTGAGACGCGCATCGGGGTACTGCTGACGCTCGAGCAGATTCTTGGCAAGACGGCCATATGGCTGATCGCGCTTGATCACGTACGAACCGGCGGGATAGGTGATGTTCCCCACCTTCACCGGCGCCGTGGCCTTTCCGATTTCGATGCGCTGCACGCGCAGCAGATTCACCATCTCCACCACGCGCGTCATGTCACGCTGTACCGGGATGACAAACCCGTACGGCGCTTTGACCTTTCCTTCTTCGATGCTGTTGCGCGTCTTGATGTAGAAGTTCTCGAGCACCGTCTGCGGGAACATGCTCGCGAGCTGCAGCGCCGAAATCACGCCAGTCTGCATGTAGTTCGCGTTCGAGCGGCGCGTGAAGGTGGCGATATCGTTGAAGCCGATAGGATTGCCGCGATACCACTCGCGATCTTGCGCACCGCCACGGCCCGTGGGGATGGCCCCGGCGCGTCCTCCAAAGCCGCCGCCTGCCGCCGGTGCGCCCGTGGCCATTCCGCTCCGCGCGTTCGCCATCGCGGCGCTGTCGAGATCACGCCCCGACTGCGTCTCGTACATCTTCATCAGGCCGTTGTGGTTGTACGCCACCGAGCCCAGATAACCAGGCGACCAGCCATCCATGAACGCGTGCGTGTACACGCCGGGCATGCCCCACTTGGTCATCTGCGCCATTTCCCAGTTGCCGAACCACGGCAGCTCGGCGAAGAGAATGGGATCGAGGTTGGGGTTCTGCGGCGGACCACCGGTGTACGTGTACAGCAGCGGCTGCGCTTCATGCAGATCGTGCATGATGGGCGGATACGCCGTGAAGTACCAATCGATGATCGCGCGCATCTGTACCAGCTTGATGTTGATGTCACGATTGTTGTCGTGGTACACGTACTTGCCCCAGTACGGGACCTGACCGCCACCAAAGGCCGGGGGCGCCGCAGGCGCAGCGGGCGCGCGACGCGTCGTATCGTTCGGCGCAGCAGCACTCGGCGCTTGCGCCGTCGTCGTGGGCTGCGACATGGACAGATTGCGCAGGAACCAGTCGACGTTGCGATCGCGACCGTCGGCGTCAGCCGCCGGCGTGATGGAGACGTACAGCTGCTCACGAATTTGATTGATGATGGGCGACGTTTCCGCCGCCAACCGGTACGCGAGCTCCATGAGCGTTTCCGACGGCCCCGTCTCGCCCGAATGCAATCCACCCATGAGGTGATAGTGCGGCTTCGTCTGCGCGAGCAGCGTCTTCACCTGCGCTTCCGTCATGCCGCGCGGATCGGCAATACGCTTCAGGTTGGCGCGATTCTGCGCGACCTTCTGCATGTTCGCTTCGCTCGAGATCCACACGACGACGAGCTCACGCCCTTCGTCGGAACGGCCGATCGTTTCCACCTTCACACGCGGCGTCGCTTTCTCGAGCGCGCGGTAATAGGCCAGCTGCTTGTCGTAGTACGTGAGGATGCGCGGGGCACCCACGTGATAGCCGAGCACATCGCGTGGCGTGGGGATGCCCGGCACCAGCGGCAGGTGGTCGACGAGCGGGCTCGAGTGCTTGCTGTTGGCAAGCCACTCCTTGATGCTCTGGTCGAACGTGGGGTCCTGCTTCTGCGCAGGGTCACGCGTGTCGAGCGTGAGCTGCTGCGCGTGCAGCGACGCGGGAGCAGCCAGCAGGAGGCTTAACGCACAGCGCCGGAGTGTGGCAGAGAGGAGAGACACGGGTGCTGGAGAAAGGGGAGCGGTGAAAGAGACTCCCCCAATGTACGCGGCAGCGGCGAACCTCGTTCGCCTGGCGTGCCGCACTCCGACAGCCGCGCCTCAGCTACCCCTCAAAAGAAATCCTGCAGCCACGTCTTCACGCGCGCAGCGAACTTGTCGACGCCACCGCCGCTCAGCGACGTGCGGCGCGATACCACGCCACCAAGCGCCGCACGATGCGCCCCGTACAACGCGAGGCCCGTGACCGTCGCAAAGCGCGGATCGGTGACGTTCTCCACCAACCCATCGAGCTTCGCGCCCGGCACACCAATGCGCACACCGAGCCCGAACACGTCGGCGGCGAGTTCGTTGATGCCTTCGAGCGACGCACCGCCGCCAGTGAGCACCACGCCCGCGTTGAGCTTGCCCTGATAGCCGGCCTGCTGCACTTCGCGCACGACCTTGTCGAAGATTTCATCCATGCGCTGATGGATGATGTGCGTCATGAGCTCGCGCGAAATGTGGCGCTCACCGTGCGAACCCGACGCCGGCATCGCAATGACCTGCTCCGGATCGATAAGCGGCTCGTACGCGCAGCCGTACGCTTCCTTGAGCTGCTCGGCGTCGTGCTGGGTAATGCCCAACCCTTGCACGAGATCGCTCGTGACGTTGTTGCCGCCGTACGAGATCGTGCCAAGGTGCCGGATCTTGCCTTCGTGAAAAATGGCGAGATCGGTGGTGCCGGCGCCGAGCTCGACGAGGACGACCCCGAGTTCCTTTTCTTCTTCTGTGAGAACCGACAGCGCGCTCGCCAATGGTTCGAGCACGAGCTCACGCGTCTTGTAGCCGGCGCGTTCGATCGCCTTGCGCAGGTTCATCGCCGGCGAGCTGCCGATCGTGACGAGATACATCTCCGTCTCGAGACGCGTGCCGATCATGCCCACAGGATCGCGAATACCATCGGCCTTGTCGACGCGGTATTCCTGCGGAATCGCGTGCAACAGTTCGCGATCCTGCGGAATGGCCATCGCGCGCGCGACTTCGTTCACTCGGTCGACGTCGGGACGCGTGATTTCGTCGCCGCTGATGGCGACCACGCCCGTGGAGCACATGGCACGCACGTGTTCGCCCGCGATGCCCACGTACAGCGACTCAGGCTGCACCCCGGCCACGCGACACGCCTCTTCGACCGCCGCCCGGATGGAGCGCGTGGCTTCTTCGATATCGCTCACCACGCCGCGACGCAGCCCCATCGTCCGCGTCGTGCCGACCCCAAGCACCTTGAGCCGCGGCGCGCGCGGAATATCACCGTGCACCATGGCCACGAGGGCGGTGGTGTGGGCGGTGCCGATGTCGAGGGCGGCTACAATGGGTTCGGACGTCATGGCTGTCTAGCGATCACCTGGTTACGGAAGCGCAGGTCGAGCTCCACAGCGCGCAGGCGGTTGCGCGCGAGGTCGGCTTCCACCGGTAATATGTCCTTGAAGCGGGCTACGGTCACCTCGGGGGAGGTGCGAACGAGAAATGCGTCGAGCTTAATCCGGAATTCATTCGGTCCGTTGGCCGGCTTGACCCGGTCGGCGCTCACGACTCGGGCAAAGAGACCGGGTTCGGAGCTCCGGAGCCCTTCCAGCAGGTGCATGAGGGCGCTGTCCGCGCTTGCGGACAACGGAACGTCCATGGGCACTTGCGCCGGATCGATGGGGAGGCCATGGCCGGCGCCATCGACCGGCTCCAACCGCCCGGTCTTGCGACGCACGAGTGCCACGGGCTCCCGTTCCTGCACCCGAACGACCATGGTGCCCGGGAGCTGCCGGTCGACAGTGACCGAGGCCACCAGCGGGTGGCTGGCCAGCCGTTCAGCGAGCGGGGGGAGCTCCTGCCACACCGACTGCAGTGTGTCCACCTTGAGCAACGCCAACGCTTCGGCGCGCGGCGTGTAGCGCATGCCTTCGAACACCACGCGACGCACATGAAAGAAGTCGAGGCGTGACAAGGCGCGCGGCCCCCACCACGGACTTCCCAAGACGCCGCCAACCGCGATAGTGAGCAACAGCACGCGCACCACGCGCCACCAGAGCGGAGACGCGCTCTCCGACGCACTGGCCGATGCGGCTGAGCGCCCGCGCTTGGGAGGCGTTTCGCTGTCGGTACCGCTACTCATCGAGGTGGCCACGGCGTGACGGCGGCGCTCAGTGGTGCGACGCCGTCGCGCGCAGCCGGTCGAGCAGCTCGGGACCGGTGCGCGTGATGTCTCCCGCTCCCATGGTGAGCACGACGTCGCCCTCCTGCACCATACCGTAGGCAGCCGCCGCAGCCTCGGCGCGCGGGCCGCTCCACCGCAGGACGCCCGTCGACACGCGGTCGCCAATGAGCGCCGACGTCACGCCAGGCTCGGGCTGTTCGCGCGCGCCGTAGATGTCGCACAGCATGAGTACGTCGGCGGCGCCAAGTGCGCGGGCAAACTCGGCCTGCAGATCACGCGTCCGCGAGTACAGGTGCGGCTGAAACAGCAGCACGAGGCGACGTCCCGGAAACGCGTGACGCGC
>CANGXD010000226.1 GCA_947457545.1 Gemmatimonadaceae bacterium | reverse complement strand
TGCCGCTGCCATGGTTCACGCGCAACAAGGTCGGGCAGATCATCTCGCGTGTGCTCAACGACACCGGGAACGCCAAGACCGTCGTGACCGAACTCGTCACCCGTTCGCTCTGGTCGGGCGCGCAGGTGCTGGCCACACTCGTGGCGATGTTCACCACGTCGTGGCGCCTGTCGCTCGCGGCGCTCGTCATCGCCCCGGTTACCATTGGCGCCATTCAGCCGGTGTTGCGCAAGCTGCGCAAGGGCTATTCGCGCCTGGGGAACGAGCAGGGCGAAATGACGAGCCTCGTGCAGGAAGTCGTCAGCGGTGTGCGACTGGTCAAATCGTATCGGGCCGAAGGGCGGGAAGAGCAGAAGTTCACCGATCGCAACAGCGCGTTCGCCCGCGGCTACGTGAAGGTGGGGCGCCTCGCACTCCTTTCCGGTCCGGTCACCGAAACACTCGGCACGTTCACCGCCGTCGCCATTCTCTGGTACGGGGCCCAGCTGGTCATCGTGGAAGGCGCGCTGACGGGTGCCGAACTGCTGGTGTTCCTCGTGCAGGTTATGAGACTGCTGCAGCCGCTCAAGCAGCTGTCGCAGACGCCGGCGGCGGCGCAGTTCTCGCTCGCGAGTGCCGAACGCATCTTCGAGATTCTCGATACCACGTCGGAGACGGCTGCCGACCGCGGCACGCGCACGACGGCCTCGTTTACCCGCGAAATCGTCTTCGACAACGTGGGCTTCGCCTACGGTACCGATGCGGCCGCGCTCTCGGGGGTGTCGTTCACCGCGCGCAAGGGTGAGGTCGTCGCACTCGTCGGTGCGAGCGGCGCCGGCAAGAGCACGCTGGTCGATCTGCTCCCGCGCTTCATGGACCCCACGAGTGGCCGCATTCTGCTCGACGGCGTCGACCTGCGCGAAATCACACTCGATGCGCTGCGCTCGCTGACGGGTATCGTGAGTCAGGATACGGTGCTCTTCAACGACACCGTGCGCGCCAACGTGGGATTCGGGCGTCCAGATGCCACGCAGGAACAGCTCGAGAGCGCCGCGCGTGCAGCCAACGCGTTGGCCTTCATCGAAGCGCTCCCCGATGGCTGGGATACCAATCTCGGCGAACGTGGAACGCGCCTCAGCGGCGGGCAGCGTCAACGGCTCGCGATTGCGCGCGCCCTCGTGTCGGACCCGCCACTGCTCATTCTCGATGAAGCCACCTCGGCGCTCGATGTCGAGAGTGAACGGCTGGTGCAGGAAGCGATCGACCGCCTCCTCGAAGGACGCACGGTGTTCGTGATTGCGCACCGTCTCGCCACCATTCAGCACGCCGATCGCATTCTCGTGCTCGACGGCGGACGGTTGGTGGAAGAGGGGACGCACGCGGCGCTGCTCGCACGGGAAGGGGCGTACGCGCGTCTCCACGCGCTGCAGTTCGATCGCCGCGAGCCGGCCACCGATGCGGTGGCCACGCTGGCCGCCGGGACCGACTGACCGCATGCGGGTGCTTGTCGTCGCCACTACGCCCGAGTGGACGCCGGGCGCGCGTCTCATGGGCGGCGTTGCCGCCGGGCTGGCCGCGCGCGGCGATGTGGTGGCGCTGGCGTGCGCCTCGCGGAGCGCCACCGAACAGGCGATCGAGCATACATGGCCGCGACTGTCGGTGCGCTTGGTGACGGGAAGCGGCTGGTTCGGTCAGGCGATGAGTGTGCGCGGTATCGTCACCGCGCTGCGCCCCGAAGCGTTGCTGGTAGGGACTGAAGCCGATGCCGTGCTGGCGGCCTTCGCCATGGGCAAGCGCGGTGGCATCGTTCGTCGGTTTGCCGTTGACGAACGGGAGGGCCTGACGTCCGCACGTGACGAGACGCTGCCCTGGCGTGCGCGCTTTGCCTTGTCACGTGCCGTGATCACACCCTGGGGACAGCGCACGTTGGCCGTTGGGTGGCCGCAGCATACCACGCCGGCCACCGACGACGCGCGCGAGGAAGTGCCGCGGTTGCCGGTGGTGTCGCCGCATATCGTGCTCGTGCCCGCGACGGAGCACGACGAGATCACGGCCGCGGCGCTTAGGGCCGTGGCGCATCTCCGCACTCGGCATCCGGATCTGCGACTCTCGCTGGTGGGAGACTCCGCTGCGATGCAAGCAACACGGTTGCATGCTGCCGCACTCGATCTCTCGGCGATCGTGCAGGTCGTGCCCGCTGATGCACTGCTGCACCACGAGCTCAACGACACGTCGCATGTGACGAGTATGGCGTGGGTTGCTGCCGGCGGCGATGCCGGCGCTCTCGCGACGCTCGCGGCCATGCAGCAGTCGTTGCCGGTCGTGGTGCCGCAGCAGGCACCGTTCGCCGAGCTGGTGGTGCCAGGGGTCACTGGTTTTCATGTCGGCACCGACAATGGAGTGGCGGTCGTGTCGGATCTGGCACGGCTGCTCTCCGACGCCGACACGCAGCATCGTATGGGACGCGCGGCGTCAGCACGAGCAGCGCGTGCGTTTGGCTGGGACGCCTTCGTCGATCACGCCGCCGACTTGCTGGCGCGCGCCGGTGGGGTCGCGCGCACACGCATCACGCGACGTCCGTCGCTTACTCCGGCCTGAGTATGGCGTCCACGATGTCTCCCACCGCTACCACCGTCGCCGCGGCTGCGACGAACTCGCAGCTGTGGCGCGCGCTGCGCAAGGACGGGCGGAGTTGGCTGGGGCTCGGCGTCGTGACGCTGCTGGTACTGCTCGCCTTGGCTGCGCCGCTCGTGGCGACTGCCGATCCTGTGAAGATCGACTTGCTGCACACGCTCGAAGCGCCTAGCGCGACGCACTGGTTGGGCACCGACGCGCAGGGGCGCGATGTGTGGTCTCGACTCGTACATGGCGCCCGCGTGTCGCTGCTAGTGGGGTTGGCGTCGCAGGGCATTGCCCTTGCGATCGGTGTGGCGCTGGGACTCATCGCGGGATATCGCGGCAAGTGGACCGACGATGTGATCATGCGTCTCGCCGACGTCACGCTCGCCTTTCCGTCGCTGCTGCTCCTCATCGCGATGGCCGCCGCGTTCGAACCGTCACTGACGGTTGTGTGCGTGGTGATCGGCGTGGTGGGTTGGGCCGGTATGGCGCGGTTGGTGCGCGGCCAAGTGCTGGTGGTGCGCGAACTCGACTACGTACAGGCCATGCGTGCTATTGGGGCCAACGACACACGTATTCTGCTGCGTCACGTGCTGCCCAATGTCATTGCGCCGGTCGTGATTGCCGGGACGCTGGGTATTGCCGGCGCCATCATGGCCGAAGCCGCGCTCAGCTTTCTCGGCCTGGGCGTGCAGCCGCCGACACCCAGCTGGGGCGCCATGATCGCCGACGGCCGCGACCTCTCGCAGCTGCGGAATGCGCCGTGGACATCGCTCGCGCCGGGGTTGGCGATCGGCTTTGCCGTGCTGGGATTCAACTTGCTGGGGGATGCGCTGCGCGATGCACTCGACCCGCGCGCGAGCAGCCGGCGCGCGTGACGTTCCGCCTTTCGCCTCTGGCTGCCAAATTCCGCGCATGACGACTTTCGACGACGTACGCGCCCGTGAGTTTGGCTGGATGGCTTCCGATCCCGGCGTGTACCTCAACGCCGCGTCGGTGGGACCCATGCCGCAGCGGGCGGTGCAGGTCGCCAACGAGTGGAGTGCCCTCCGCGCGCAGCCGCACAAGATTCCGTTCGAGATGATGCTCGATGCCGCCTCGACGGCGCGTCGCCAGTTCGCGCAGCTGGTGGGGGCCGATGCCGACGAGATCGCCCTGATGCCCAACACCACCTACGGGCTCAACCTCGCCGCGCGGGCGTTGCCGCTGCGACCGGGAGTGATCCTCTCGTTCGACGGTGAGTTCCCCAGCTGCGTGTATCCGTTTCAGGCACTCGGCTCGCGTGGCGTCGAGCTCGAGCTGGTGCCGCGCGTGAACGGGCTGCCCGACGAAGACACGCTCGTGGAGGCGATCGAACGCCGGAACGATGTGGTGGCGGTCGTCGTGAGCTGGGTGCAGTTCGCCTCGGGATACGTGGCCGACCTCGAGCGGATCGGTCGCGCCTGCCGAGCGAAGGGGGTGTTCTTCATTGTCGACGGCATTCAGGGGTGCGGCGTTCGTCCCATCGATCTGCACGCGTTGCCTATCGACATGTTCAGCAGCGGCGCGCAGAAGTGGCAGCTGGGACCGTGGGGTACCGGTTTCGTGTACGTCCGCCGCGAGCTGATCACGTCGCTCGAGCCACACGACGTGGGGTGGGCGTGCATGAAGAGCACGACCGACTACACGCGACTCACCGATTACGAGTTCGACTTCTTCGACGACGCGCGCCGGTTTGAGGTCGTGACGCTGTCGTATCATGATTTCGCGGTCGCCAACGCCAGCACGGCGCTCTTGCTCGAGCTCGGCGTGGCCAGCGTCGGCGCGCACCTCGATGCGCTTGGCGACCGCATTGTGGAGTGGGCGCAGTCCCGACCGGACGTGCGCCTCGTGACGCCGGCCTCATCGAGCCACCGCGCCGGGGTCGTGTCGTTCGCCCCGACGGCACTCGACGAGATGGCCGCGCGCCTCAAGCGCGCCCACGTGACCTTCACCGTGCGTGAAGGCGCCATTCGCCTGTCGCCGCACTGCTACAACACGATGGACGAAATTGAACGCGTGTTGGCGCTGCTCGAGCGCTGAGGGCGTGACGTTGCGAGCCCGTTTGGGCACGCAATGTTCCGGTAGGACTGGAACTCCGGATGGAAGCTGTCATGTTTAGAGAGCAGGTCTCTCTTGCTCGCGGATGTCACGCCACTCCCAGGTTCCACCCCGCATGGCTCTCGCGGCGCGTTCCATTACGGAAGCGCTACGAGTGTTCGCCCGCCAAGACGGAGGCGAAGGGCTTCGCCGCGCCCCGTCGTCTCGGCCACGCTCGGCGCACGACGAATTGCTGGCGGTCGTTGACCAGCAGACCGTGACGGCAGAGCCCGCCTGGAAGGCGGTGCTGGTATACGACCCCGCGAGCATGTTGCTCGACACGCTGCGCTTCGATGTGAGCAACGAAGAGTGGCAGCCGTTCGCACACGCCCGCGACGATGAAGCGCGTTCCGTGCTCCGCATCGGCGCCATTCGCGGCGGCGTCCTCGTCGCCCTCGCTGCGGCCGAACGCCCCGAAGGTCGGTTGTCACGTTTGCGGGTGCTCGTCTCGCCTGCGTTTCGTCAGATAGGGCTCGGCCACTTGGTGCTGCACCGCGCCGTGCGCGCGCTCCTGCACGAAGGCCTGCTCCCATACGCGCGCCTGGCGACCACCGAACTGGCCCCGCGCGCACTCGCACGCGCCGTGGGGTTCGTGAGCCTCAGGCCGTCGCAACTTTCGTTCGGGTTGAGTCCGGCGTAAGGTTCGGACGGTCGGCTGTGCCCCGGCGCCTGCGGCTTGAGGTCCTGCCGTCCGCTGTCTCTGCGTGATTCCGCCGCATTGCGCCGAGTGTTGCAGACGGCAGCCACACAGACGGCAGGGACGCAGGAACATCGGCTGTTCCCCCGCGCCTGCGGTCTGGGCTCCTGCCGTCCGCCGTCTCGGGGTGATTCTGCGGCATCGCGCCGAGTATTGCAGACGGCAGCCACACAGACGGCAGGAACGCAGGAGCAACAGCCGTTCCCCCGCGCCTGCGGTCTGGGCTCCTGCCGTCCGCCGTCTCGGCGTGATGCTGCGGCATCGCGCCGAGTATTGCAGACAGCAGCCACACAG
>CANGXD010000225.1 GCA_947457545.1 Gemmatimonadaceae bacterium | reverse complement strand
GGCACGACGGTCATTCCGTTCATGAGCACCGGCGCCACCGACGGTGCCGCGCTGCGCGCCAAGGGCATTCCCACCTACGGCATTCTCCCCATGCCGCTGCCCATGGTCGACGAGCTGCGCATGCATGGCGATAACGAGCGGGTGCCGGTACAGGCGCTGGGCTGGGCGGCAGAGTTTCTGTATCGAACGCTCGAGCGCGTTACGGCTCGCTGAACAACGATTCCCACTGTATACGACATGGGCGATAGCGCAGAACAGCCAGAAGCGCAGGCCGAACACCTTGTGCTTCAGGCACACGACGGAGCCCTCGCACGCGTGTACCTCGACGGCGGGCAGGTAGCCTCCTGGATCCCGGCGGGCTCGACCGACGACCGCTTGTTCGTGAGTCGGAACGCGCGCTATGGTGCGGGCCAGAGCATTCGCGGCGGCATCCCGATTTGTTTTCCGCAGTTCGGTGCAACAGGTGCATTGCAGCAACACGGTTTTGCGCGCAACAGTCGCTGGCGTGTCGTACGCGAATCGAACGGCGCGGACGGCGCACATGCCGCGCTCGAACTGACAGACAGCGATGCCACGCGCGCCATGTGGCCGTTCGCGTTCCATGCTGAGCTGTCAGTGCATGTGGCGGGTGCATCGCTTGCGGTCGAACTGTCGGTGACTAACACCGGCGGGGAGCCGTTCGCCTTCACAGCGGCGCTTCACCCATACTTCCGGGTGCGCGACGCGTATGCCACACGCGTGCGCGGTCTCGGCGAAACGCGTTATCGCGACGCGCTATGGGGTGGCGCCACCTTTCAGGAGGCACCCGGTGACGTGTCCGTGCTCGGTATGGTAGACCGGGTGTACTTCGATACGCCCGACGTCCTGGAAATGGTCGAGCCACACCGCACCCTCCGCGTGGAGAAGCGCGGCTTCCCCGACGCGGTCCTCTGGAACCCCGGGAGGGCGGGCACCTCGAGCCGTGCCGACTTCGCGGAGGGCGATGAGTACGACATGGTGTGTCTCGAGGCCGGTGCGGTTGGGACACCTGTATCGCTTGCTCCCGGAGCGCAGTGGGTCGGCACCCAGATCATGACTGCGGTAGCGACATCGAACTGAAAACCGACGGTCGTTTACTCCGTGGTCATCGCGGGGGGCTCATCGCCTTTCCGCGCGATTGACGGACCCCGTCGTGCGGACATGGTGGCCTCACGCGGCGCCACGTCGGACAGCCCCGCGTTCGACAGCTCCACTTCGCGATCACCTGCCGACATCGATGGTGCACTCGGAAACGAGTGACCACTCTCGATCATCCGCTTGAACCGTTCGAGCCCCATGCGCACCTGACGGTCCGGTGAGCGCCCAAACATGCGCGCCACCATGTCGCCGAACTTGCCTGCGGGGGGCTGCGCCTCGAGCGTGACGAACACTTCGGTGCCGCCTCCATGCGCCTCGCGGAACATGACGGTGCCGTTGTTCGGCACTTCGGCGGGTTCGATGGAGCGCCACGCAATCCACTCCCCTTCGCGTTCATCGACGATCTCGGCGTCCCACTCGACGGAGAAACCGGCGGGTCCCTTGGTCACCCAATGCGACTTCGTGGGGCTCAGCACATCTACCCGTTCGAGATGCGTCATGAACTGCGGCAGCTTCGAGAAGTCGCGCCAGATGGCGTACAGCTCTTCGCGCGGACGGCTTATGAAAACGCTGTGTCGTACATCCACCGAGTGATCGTGATCCACTTCGGCGGGCTGTCCGTCACGAACCGCTTCTTTCGTCGAAAGACCGAGCGCCGAGTATGCCTTGCAGTGCCCAGAGGCACCGCGGTACACCAGCTCGGCGCCAAGCGCTGCCGCGCCGAAGCCGAGGCCACCGCGGCGCTTGAGTCCCCAAAGGGTGAGCAGGCTCCCTGCCACCGCCGACAGGACGCGCTCACCGCTGCCGACGTTTCGACGCTCACTCATACGGTGCCGGATCATCGCATGGTCCGGTTGGCGTTCGTCGTGGAGACTTTGTCGTCGACAACGATGGCTTCCACGCGCTGCGCGCGGCCGATGGTGCTACCACCGGTGAGCACCAGGGTGTAGGCGTGGCCCCGCTCGAAGCGCATCTCCTTCTTGATGAGCTGCTTTCCGCTGCCATCGACCTTCACGATAACCGAGGTCGCACCGGAGTCGACGTCCTGGAAGCCCGCGTCGGAGGTCGGGTTCACGTTGTCGAAGAGATCGCCATCGCGTCCCAGCAGCGCGACGTCGATTTCGCCGATGCCGCTCAGTCCGTGCACTACGCGCAGACGCGCCTTGGTGCTGTCGGTGTCGAAGTCATCGTGCAGCACACGGAGCCGCACGCCGCCTTCCTTCTCGGGGAGAGCAAGCATGGTATAGCGCGAGCCATCGAGCATGATCTCGTTGTTGCTCGCGATCGTGGTATCGAGACTGGTGCCCTGCAGCCGGAAGCGACTGAAGTTGTCCTTGATCTCGGTGTAGGGAGTCACGGTACGATAGTCGACGCTCGAGAAGAGTTCGCGATCGTCGGCGTTTACCGTGGCGCCGCCGCCGGCGGGGAGCGCGTTGATCATGCGCACCAGTGACGTCCCCCGCATCTCGGCCGTGGCTTCGCTGGGCGACGCCAGTTTTCCGTCGGCGGTTGTCGTCTGTACTGCCGTGTCGTCGGCGCGCTCGCCCTTGCAGGCGGCCGCGCTCGCTGCAGCCGCCAGTGAGAGTGCCAGTAGCGATGTTCTCATTCGGTGTCTCCGCAAAAGTGTACGAAGACGGTGTTGCATTCATTGTGCCGGTTTCAGGCGGTTGTCACCATTCGTCGCAAACATGCCATCGAATGGTGACGCCCGTCATGAAATCGTCAGGCGAACCTCATCTCAACGCTGACGGGCTGCCAATACTGCACGCACATCATCGAGTGTGCCACCAACAGCGCGCAACGCGACGAGCGCATGGTACACGAGGTCGGCGGTCTCTTCGGCCGCCCGCTCGCGGTCGCCGTCCACGCACGCGGTGGCAAGCTCCACCGCCTCCTCCCCAAGCTTCTTGAGGCGCAGGTTGCGATCGCCCAGCAGCTTCTGCGTGTAGCTCACCTTCTCGCCGTCGTGCGCGGCGTGTGCCTGACGCGAGGCAATGGTCGCGTCGAGCGACGAGAACACGTCGCTGCGTAGGGCGTCCTCGCGAAAACACGAGGTGGTCCCATTGTGGCACGCGGGTCCTTCGGGCACGACGAGCGCCAACACCGCATCGGCATCGCAGTCGGCGGTGAGCGAGACAACACGCTGCACGTTGCCGCTGGTCCCACCCTTGTGCCACAGGCCACGGCTGCGTGAGCGGTAGTGCATTTCCCCCGTGCGCAGCGTATGCTCGAGCGCTTCACGGTCGGCGTGCGCCACCATGAGTACCGCACCACTGTGCGCATCCTGCGTGACTACCGTGACGAGCCCATTGCCCTTGGTAAAGTCGAGCGTGTCGAGATCGAGAGTGGCGGTCATGCGATGACGGGCGTTGGAGGGACGTCGGATTCGAGCAGAATGCGGCGTGTCGCGTTGGCGAGCGCACCATTCGTGGCAATCACGTCGCCACCGAAGGCCGTGGGGTAGCCCTTCCAATCGCTGAAGCGTCCGCCAGCCTCGGTGATGAGCGGATACATCGCTGCGGCATCCCACGGATTGACGATGTCATCGACCATGATTTCGGCGCGCCCCGTGGCGACCAGCAGGTAGCCGTAGCAGTCCCCCCACGTGCGGCAGACCGCCACTTCGGAGGCGAGCGCACGCCAGGGCTCGCGACGGTGCTTGCGCTCCAGAAAACGATCGTCGGTGGTCACCAGCGTGGCCTCACGCAGCGTGGACACCGTGGAGACCTGCGCGCGATTGCCGTTCCACCAGCATCCTTCACCCGGTGCGGCGACCACCAGCTCGTTGACTGCCGGATAGCAGGCGGCTCCGGCCAGCACGGTATCGCCTTCGCAACAGGCCACGAGCGTGCCCCAGAGCGGCACGCCGCGCACGAAGGCCTTGGTGCCGTCGATGGGATCGAGAATCCAGCGACGCGGCGCGTCGCTACGCACCGTGTCGAACTCCTCACCAAACAGGCCGTAGGCGGGGAAGCGCTCTTCGAGCCACGCACGCGCCTGCCGTTCTGCTTCACGGTCGGCAATCGTGACCGGCGAACCATCGCCTTTGGTCTCGACCGACACGCCGGCGTTGTACCACTGCATGGCCACGCTGGCCGCAAAGCGCGCCACTTCGGCGGCTGCCTGCATGAGCGACGCCGGTGATTCACTGAACTGTGCGCTCACGCCGACACCTGCGCGGCGGTGGCGTGCCGCACGTTGAGGCCAGCCTCGCGCATGACCTGCTTGAGGGCATGCACCGTGGTGAGACCATCATGCAGAATGCCGGCGACGAGCACGGCGTCGGCATTGGCCTGCTGAACGGCATCGACAAGATGCTGCGCCGTCCCGGCACCGCCGGAAGCAATGACGGGCACGTTTACGGCGTTGGCGACCGCGCGCGTGATCTCGAGGTCGTAGCCAATGCGCGCGCCGTCACGATCGATGCTCGTGAGCAGAATCTCTCCCGCCCCGCGCGACACGCACTCCTGCGCCCACGCCACCGCTTCGAGCGGCGTTTCTTCGCGGCCACCCTTCACCCACACCTTGTACACGCCGTCGGCGTTTTTCTTGGCATCGATGCTTGCCACTACGCATTGCGAGCCAAACCGGTCGGCCGCCGCCGTGAGCATGGCGGGGTTGGTCACCGCGGCCGAGTTCACCGACACCTTGTCGGCCCCGGCGCGGAGCGCCCGCGCCACATCGTCGGCGGTGCGTACACCACCGCCAATCGTGAGCGGAATGAACAGCCGTTCGGCCGTCCGGCGCGCGACATCAAGCAGTGTCGCACGCTCTTCGGCGCTCGCAGAAATGTCGAGAAAAGTGATTTCGTCGGCACCTTCGAGCTCGTACCGCTCCGAGAGCGACACCGGGTCGCCTACGTCGCGCAGCCCGACGAAGTTCACCCCCTTCACTACGCGCCCACCTTTGACATCCAGGCAGACGATGACACGACGCGTCAGCATGTCACCCGTTCCCGTTGATCTCGAGCTTCACGGATCCCTTGGTGCTGAACACCGCGCCCGTCTCGACGAGCGCCTCGCGCAGCGCGAAGCCCAGCGCCTTGAACGCCGCTTCGATGATGTGGTGCTTGTCGGTGCCGCGCAGCACGCGCACGTGCAGCGTCGCCTTCGCGTTGTCGGCAAAGGAGCGCATGAAGTGATCGTAGATCCCCGACGGCAGCGGCCCACGATAGTACGGACGTCCGCCAAGGTCGAGCACAACCTGCACGAGTGCGTCGTCCATGGGCACGGTGCGCTCACCGTAGCGCGCACAGGTGGCCGGCGCGTGCACCGCAAAGGCCTGACCCAGCGCAATCGCCACATCCTCGATGAGATGATGACGCAGATCGCCCTTGGCCTGAATGTCGAAGCGTACCCCCGAGTACTTGGAGAGCGCCACGAGCATGTGATCGAGAAACGGCTCGGTCGTGTCGATGGACGGCAGCGCCGTCGACGGCTCGTCGAGCGAAATGCGGATTTGTGTTTCCTTCGATTCGCGAACGACAACGGTCATGCGCCAAACTCCTCTGCAAGTCGACGCGGATCGATCGCGCCCGTGTACAAAGCCATGCCCAACACCGCACCGGCCAGCCCGCGATGTTCGAGCGCCCGCATATCCTC
>CANGXD010000224.1 GCA_947457545.1 Gemmatimonadaceae bacterium | reverse complement strand
GGGTGCAGGTTGGCGCCGCACCGGCCGTCGATCGCTTCGCGCGGCCCATTTGACACGCCGCCCCGGCTCGCGGTAGGCTTCCTCATGCGAACAGCGGTCATGCGGCGCATGGCCAGCCTCGTGCTGGCGATGGTGTGGGCGGTCGCGCGTGTCGCGCAGCCGCTCCAGCCCGCATGTCCCCATCATGCAGTCGGTGAAGTCACTGCTGCTGTTTCGCATCAGCACGATGGAGCGCACCAGGCGCATGCCGGCGCGCATGGCGAACCCTCGACACCGGACACGCCGGAGCAGTCTGCGCCGGCCTGTGAGTGCGCGGCGCACTGCTGCGCCGCCGCTGCCGTCTCCGTGCCGCAGAGTGCGGCGATCGAATCGGTGCTGGTGTCGGTTGCGGCCGCACCGACCATCGACGGCGCACCAACGAATCCCGCCGTGCGGCCGTGGTCGCACTGGCAACCGCCGTCGACGGCTCCGCCCACGGGTCACACGGCGTAATGCCATCCGCGCGGATATGTCCGCGCGTTGATGCGGTGCGCAACGCGCACGCGCCGATTTCCACATAGCACGTACGCGTTCTTCTCGGCTGCATCCATGCCGCGGGGCGTCATGTCGTGCTCCAGACACGTTATGGCCACCCGCTGACGGCGGGTCGGTCAGTCCGTGGGCCTGCGGGCTGGCCGGCCCGCGCCTTTCTCTCTTCATCGAGGCGCGATCCCATGTCGTTGCTTTCTCTCTTGTCGGTCGCCGCGGTGCTCAATGCGCCGGCCGCCGACTCGCTCGTCCCCATCACCGTGCGTCTGCGCGGCGCCGTTGGGGCGGACGCGTTCAGTTGCACCCAGTCGTACGCGGATATCGGCACGTCCAAGGCCACCGTGACGGCGAGCGATTTCCGGTTCTACGTGCACAACGTCCGGCTCGTGAACGCCGCCGGAGACACCGTGCGCGCCGCCCTCGCGCCGCAGGCGCCGTGGCAGGACGCTGATGTGGCACTCGTCGACTTCGAAAACGGCGCGGGATCGTGCGCCAATGGCACCGCCGAAACCCGCGACGTCGTGACGGTGCTCGCGCCCGCCGGTACGTATCGCGGTCTCGCGTTCACGTTGGGCGTCCCCTTCGCGCGCAATCATGCCGATCTGTCGGCACAGGCACCGCCACTCTCGTTGTCGCGACTGTTCTGGTCGTGGAACGGTGGCTACAAGTTCCTGCGTGTCGACATGCGCGCCACGCAAGCCGACAGCGCCGCCACCGCCTGGGTCATTCATCTCGGCAGCACGGGATGCGCGGGTGAGGCGGGCGCGAAGGCGCCGTCGCGCTGCGCACAGCCCAATCGCGCCGAGATTCGAATCGCCGGGTTCAATCCCCAGGAAGACGTCGTCGTAGCGGATCTCGCGGCACTGCTCGCGCGCAGCGATGTCCGTCGCAATCAGCCACAGACCGCGATGGGGTGCATGTCGGCGCCCAGCGATGTGGATTGCGGTGGGCTATTTGCGTCGCTTGGATTGTCGCATCCCAACGGGACCGGCGCGGACAGCCCCGCGTTCTTCCGCCGTGAGAAGGCCAGCGCATCACGCACCGCGCGCGGAGACCAGCATTGAGCAGCAGCGGCGCACCTCGTCGTCGATTCAGAGTCGTCGTGGCCGCGGCGGTGCTACTGCTCACCGCGGCCATGGTCGAGGGGGCGCGTACTCCGCGCCTCCTCTCGGCGCAGGCGCCCGCTGCGCCGTATCGGTGGCAATTGCCCACGGGCTTTCCCGAGCCCGTGGTGCCAGCCGAGAATCCCATGAGTGACGCCAAGGTCGCGCTGGGGCGGCATCTGTTCTACGATACGCGGCTCTCGGGGAACGGCACGTTCAGTTGCGCGAGCTGCCACGAACAGGCGCGTGCCTTTGCCGACCCACTACCGCGCGCGGTGGGTTCAACAGGCGAAGTGCATCCGCGTGGCAGCATGTCGTTGGCGAACGTGGCGTACAGCCCGGCGCTCACGTGGGCCAATCCGCTCATGAAGTCGCTGGAGCAGCAGGCGCTGGTCCCGATGTTCGGGGAAGATCCGGTGGAGTTGGGGCTGTCCGGACAGGAGCGGGCGCTGTTGCAACGCGTGCGCGACGAACCGCGCTATGCGGCGCTGTTTGCGTCGGCGTTTCCCGGCGGGGCCGAGACCGTCACGCTCGACAGAATCGTGAAGGCGATCGCCAGCTTTCAGCGGACGCTCATCAGCGGGCGTTCTCCGTACGACGCGTTCAAGAATGGAAATCGCACCGCCATCAGTGCGTCGGCGCGTCGCGGCGAGGCGCTGTTCTTTTCCGAAAAGACGGAGTGCTTTCACTGTCACGGCGGCTTCAATTTCACCGGCACCGTGAACTACGTGGGCAAGGGATTCGTGGAGGTGGAGTTCCACAACACCGCGCTCTACAACATCGATGGGCACGGCGCGTATCCCGCGAACAACACGGGTGTGCATGCGGTCACGACGGATCCCGAGGATATGGGGAAGCACAAAGCGCCCACCCTCCGGAACATCGCCGTCACCGCGCCGTACATGCACGATGGCAGCATTGCGACCTTGGAAGCGGTCATCGATCACTACAACGCGGGTGGCCGCACCATCCGCGGCGGCCCCAACGCCGGCGTAGGCGCCGACAGTCCGCTCAAGAGTGAATTTCTGAAGCCCATGGGACTCACTGCTCAAGACAAACGGGATCTCGTGGCCTTCCTGCGCAGTCTCACCGATAGCACTTTCCTCCGCGACCCGCGGTTCACCAATCCTTGGAGAGTTTCCCGATGACCCGTTCCACTCGTCGCCTGCTGCCGTTGGTCGTTGCGATGTGCGTGGTACCCGCTGCGGCCACCGCCGCGCGCCTGCCGCACCTCAAGCTCAAGGCCATGTTTCCCGGAAAGGACACGACCTTGGTGTCGTCTCCCGACGCGGTGAAGCTGTGGCTCAGTGAACCGGCGGACCTGCCGGCAACCAAGGTGGCGGTCGCCGACGCTGCCGGAACCGCCGTGCCGGTGGCCAAGCTGACACGCGGCGCGCAGTCCGCCGATCCGGTCGTGGCGAAGTTCACGTCGCCGCTGGCGAGCGGGAAGTACACGGTGACCTGGAAGGCCATGTCCAAAGACGGTCATGTGGTAAGCGGCGTGTACAGCTTTACGGTCGCGCTCCCCAAGTAAGTGATGGATGCCCTGACACTCGCGACCGCGGCGCGTTGGCTTTTGTATGCCGGCGCGCTCGTGGCCGTGGGTCGCGGCACGGTCGCGTTTCTCGATCCGGAGTGGAAGGCTGGCGCGCGGAGTGTGCATGACGCGGCCGGCCCGCGAAGCGTCGCGAGACTCGCTGCGGTGGCACTGCTCGCCGCCGTGGCGCTATTGCTCTGGGGACAGCTCACCGCACTCGAGATGACACGCGCGGACATCCCGGTGCTGCTCGGGCAAACATCATGGGGACTCGGGTGGAGTCAGCTCGCCGGCGCGAGCGCATTGGCCGCGGTCGCCTTGCTGCTCCCCATGGGCCGCACCACGTCGCTGTTGCTGCTCATGGCCGCCCTCGGCGTGGCCGTAGCCATGGGCGGGCTCGGACATGCCGCCGCCGACGAGCAGTGGCCCATTGGCGCGCGACTGCTCGACGCCATGCACGTTGCCGCCATGGGGGCCTGGATAGGCGGCTTGCTGTGCACCGTGCTCATCGTGCGTGTGCCCGCATTCGCGCTGCGCGACGCGGCGTGGCGCACGTTCAGCCGGACGGCCACGGTCATGGCGCCGGTGACGCTGGTCAGCGGCATGGGGAGTGCGGCGCGGCTGCTGTTGGGCACCGCTCCCAGCGCCATTCTCGCGAGCGACTACGGGCGACTGTTGGTGCTCAAAACCGTTCTGGCCGCGGTCATTCTGTTCATCGGGGCCGGCGAACGCCGGCGCATCGCCAACGGCAAGACGCCGGAGTCACGACGCGTGTGGGTGGAGCTGGGGACCGCCGGGGCGGTGTTGCTGGTGACGGCACTTTTGACCGGCAGCGAACCGCCCGGCGAGTAACGAGGCTCCACGAAAACTCGAAACCCGAACGCACGACCCGAAACTGAACAGTTCGGGGTTGTGCGTTCGGGTTTTGAGTTGTGAGTCGCCGCCGTGGCGACGACTCGAACGGTACTGCCTTAGCGGCCGTAGCGCTTCTTGAACTTGTCGACGCGACCCTGCGTGTCGATGAGGCGCTGCGTGCCCGTGTAGAACGGGTGCGAGTCGCTCGTGATTTCGAGCAGGACCAGCGGATACGTGTTGCCGTCGTCCAGCGTGATCTTCGATTCACTCGTCATCGTCGAGCGCGTCAACACCAGGGCACCAGTGGACGCGTCCTTGAAGACGACGGGGTGGTACGGCGGATGAATGCCTTCCTGAGCCATCGTAACTCCAGCAGCTTGCGCCACCATTGCCGGCGGTGAACGCGTTCATAAATGGGATCCCGACCGCGGCGCGGAGCCGCGCGGGGGTCGCCGAAATCGGCGGTGCTCTTCTGAGAGAGCCTCTATATCTGGTCAATTCTGGAGGAAGGTTCAAGTGGGACGGGGGCTGCCGTCGTTCCAGCTTGATAAATGATGAGAAATCACTATCATGTAGACATGTGCAGCGCCGTCGCCCCCCAGCTTCATCGCCCGCTGCCGTGGCTCGATCGCCTCGGCATGGCCACCAGCACCGCCTGCGCCGTGCATTGCGCGGCCACGGCGCTGCTCATGGGGACGCTCAGTGCCGTCGGCGCCGGCGGCGTCGCCGCGCCGTGGGTCGAGCGCACATTCCTGGGGGCGTCGGTCCTGCTTGGCGTGCTGAGCATGGGACAGGGGCTCCGACGACACCGCTCGTGGCAACCGGCGCTGTGGTTTGCCGTTGGGCTGCTGCTGTTGCTGGTGGTGCGCCCGACCATGCACACGCCGAGCGCCGAAGTGCTGTCGGTCGCGGCGGGGGCCCTGTGCGTCGTGCGTGCGCACTGGAAGAACGCGCGACTCCTGATCGCCTGAGCGTACGGCTATAGTTGGACCGTGGAGCCCGGTTGCCGAAACCCGTGGGCTCCCTGAACGTACAGCACACAGCCTGGCCGTCCCGGCCGCTGTCCGCTGCGCACGTTGTCCTCCGAAGACCGGTCTCCGCCCCATGCAACCCACTCCGCCAGCCCCACCGTCGTCGCCAGAGCCCAACCTCGTCTCGACCGAGGCGTTGCGTGCGCTCGACGGCGCGTCGCCTGCTGCGGTGCTCAAGGGAATGGAAGCGCAGCGCGATGTGCTGCGAGACCAATTGGAGCGGCTGCAGGAGCAGCGGAACGAGATCGCGCGGGACCTCAAGGCCGAGGATATCACGACCCCCGACCGGGATGGGCTGGCGGCGCGGCTCAAGGAAACGGACGCGCGCATTTCGTCGCTCGAAAAGCAGATCGATCAGGCCGATCTCGCGGTCTCCAAGGCGGCCGCTGTGCCCGGAGCCGTGGTGGAACCGCCACCGCCGCCCGAGCGCTCGGGCCCATCAGAAGCCATGGTCGCGGTCCCGATTGTCTTCACGCTGTTCGTGCTGTTCCCCATCGCTATCGCCTATTCACGGCGCCTCTGGAAGCGCGGGGCGACGGTCATTGCCCCCATTCCGCGCGAAGTGACCGATCGGCTCGAGCAGATGGGCCAGTCCATCGAAAGCATGGCGGTCGAAGTGGAGCGTATTGGCGAAGGGCAGCGCTTCCTCACCCGCGTCATGAGCGAGCC
>CANGXD010000223.1 GCA_947457545.1 Gemmatimonadaceae bacterium | reverse complement strand
TCGGGGAGGCGCGGCATGAATCCCGCTGCGGAAATGGCGGCCGATCGCTCGAGAAACTCGCGGCGGGACAAGGACATACGGCGGACTCCGGAACAGTGAAGGCCCTTCATGGGATATGACAGCTTCGAGGTTACTCGAAAATGACCGCTGTGGCGAGAGGCCGGGATGACCGTCCATATACAGACATGGCTCTTCGGACGAGGCGCCAAGCATTTCGCCATACGCCATCTTGCAGCGGTTGACGTTGCTCGTTGGATGGCCCGCCCGCCGTACCCCGCCCCACCACTTCCCTGCTGATGACCACTCCGGCTCAACTCGCCGATCAATTGCGCGACACCGCCTTCCTCGAAGGCTTCACCGACGCGCACCTCTGGAAACTCGCCCGTCACGTCACGCTGCACGAACTCGAGGCGGACAGCACGATCTTCGCCGAAGGGGAAGCCCGCCAGCGTTTTGCGATCCTGCTCAGCGGCGCCGTGGCCATTGAAAAGTCGTCCGACGGGCGCTCCACGCGCCTGGTGACGCTCGGCCCCGGTGAGGCGGTCGGCGAAGGGCTGCTGCTCGACGACAGCAAGCATGGCACCACCGCACGGGTCATCATGCCCGGCCACTGCGTCCTGCTCACGCGCACCCAGCTCGATGACATCACCCGCGAAGCACCGCAGCTGTATGCGGCACTCGTGGCCAAGGCGGCGCGCGCCATTTCGGCCCGCCTGCGCCGCGCCGATGCCACCCTCGTGGGACGTGGCCGCACGTTGGGCTTTGGCGGCAATCGCACCCGCACCGAACACGACCTCCTCGGCGAGCGCGACGTCCCCTTCGAGGCGCTGTACGGCGTGCAGACGCTGCGGGCCCTGGAGAACTTCCCCATTACGGGGATTCCGCTCCGCGAATTCCCGGTGCTCATCGAGTCGCTGGCGGCGGTGAAGGAAGCGGCGGCGGTGACGAATCATGAGCTCGGCCTGCTCGAGAAAGACAAGGCCGATGCCATCGTGCGCGCCGCGCGGGAGATTCGCGCCGGCCGTCATCACGAGCACTTCCTGGTCGACATGATTCAGGGCGGGGCCGGCACGAGCACCAACATGAACGCCAACGAAGTCATCGCCAATCGTGCACTCGAATTGTGCAACGCGGCACGTGGCTCGTACGACGTCATCAATCCCAACGATCACGTCAACCTCAGTCAGTCGACGAACGACGTCTATCCCACCGCGGTACGCGTGGCGCTGCACAAGAGCCTCGCCACGTTCCGTGATGAACTCGCGCGTCTCTCCGACGCTTTCGAAGTGAAGGGGATCGAGTTCGCGCCGCTCATCAAGATGGGGCGCACGCAGATGCAGGACGCCGTGCCGATGACGCTCGGGCAGGAGTTCATGGCGTTCGCGCATACGCTGCGAGAAGACGTGGATCGACTGGCCGAAGCGCAGCTACTCATTCGCGAAATCAATTTGGGCGCGACGGCGATCGGCACCGGGATCAATGCCCCGCCGGGATATGCGGAGCTGGTCGCCGTGCGTCTTACCGAGGTATCGGGCGTGCCCGTGCTCACCGCCCCCGACTTGGTGGAAGCGACGAGCGATACCGGCGCCTTCGTGCAGCTCAGTGGCGTGATGAAGCGGACGGCCACCAAGCTCTCCAAGATCTGCAATGACCTGCGGCTGCTCTCGTCGGGACCGCGCGCCGGCTTCGGCGAAATCAATCTGCCCGCCATGCAACCCGGCTCGTCGATCATGCCGGGCAAGGTCAACCCGGTCATTCCCGAGGTAGTTAATCAGGTTTGCTTCGAGGTGATCGGCGGCGATGTCACCGTCACCATGGCGGCCGAAGCGGGGCAGTTGCAGCTCAACGCGTTCGAGCCCGTGATAGCCTATCGGTTGCTGCGCGGCATCGACATGTTACGCAGCGCGTGCCTCGTGTTGCGGGAGCGCTGTGTAACGGGGATCACCGCCAACGCCGACCGGATGCGTCACTTTGTGGAGCATTCGATCGGCATTGTGACGGCCCTCGTGCCCGTTATCGGTTATGAACAGGCAACAGACGTGGCGCGCACGGCGCTGGCGAGTGGACGAGGGGTGTTCGAGATCGTGTTGGAGCGCGGGCTGCTGACGCGCGAGCAACTCGATGCGATCCTCAATCCGGCCGCCATGACGGCGCCACGTAACGTGACGCAGGAGTTTTCGACGGTGTCCCCACTCGTCTGACGACAACGCGCAGAGGCCCGAGCACTCGTGATGACACGGGTGCCACGGCCTCTGCGACCTCTCATCATCTGGTCCGATCATGGTTCCGCTCCCCCTCCGGTTCCGTTGGGCACGCCGTTCCGCTGCACCCACGCCACGCGACGTCGCGGGCCTGCTCCCCACCCTTGGCGGGCGGCTCCTGCTGGCCGTCGCGCTCACCGCCTGTGGCGGTGGCGGCGATAGCGGCCCCACGCCGCCGCCGGCACCGCCCCAAGTGCGCAGCGTCTCCGTGACCCCGAGTTCGGCCACCGTGCGCGTGGGAGAAACGCAGTCGCTGAGCGCGCTCGTCGATGCCGCCGTTGGCGCCGCGACCACCGTGACATGGACGTCTGAGGCGCCCACACTCGCCAGCGTGAACAGCAGCGGCGTAGTCACCGGGGTGGGCACCGGCACCGCCACGATTCGCGCGACGTCAACGGCCAACAGTGCCGTGAGCGGAACCGCGCTCATCGTCATTCAGCCGGCGCGTAATCTCGCGGTCTCGCCGACGGTGGTGAACATCGGCACCGGACAGACCGCCACGCTGACCCCCACGCTGCAAATCGATCCGGGGCTCGCCACCACGGTCACCTGGCGTAGCAGCGCCCCGAACGTCGCGACGGTGTCGGCCACCGGCGTCGTCACCGGCGTCACGCAGGGCAGCACCCAAGTGACCGTCCTCTCCACCGTCGACACGACGCTTCGCGCGACCGCGACGGTGAACATCATTCAAGTGGTGCGCGCGGTGGCTGTGACCCCGACGGCGGCCACGCTCAACATCAACCTCACGCAGCAGCTCGCGGCCACCGTCACCGCCGACGCCGGCCTCGCGACCACGACCTCGTGGCGCTCGTCGAATCCCGCCGTCGCGTCGGTCAGCAATAGCGGTCTCGTTACGGCGCTCGGCGTGGGCACGTCGACGATCACGGCGCTCGCCACCGCCGATACCAATCGCCGCGCGACGAGCACCATCACGGTCGCCCCGCGGACGACGACGGTCACGATGAGCCAACGCGGCGTGGCCCTAAATCCAGGGACCAGCGCCACGCTCACCGCCACCGTCGTGGCCGACCCGGGGGTGAATACCGCGCTCTCGTGGACGTCGAGTGCGCCGCAGGTCGCGTCGGTGAATGCGCAGGGTGTCGTAACCGGTCTCGCGCTGGGGAGCACCCTCATCACCGCGTCGCTTACGGCCGACGCCGCACGCCGCGACACCCTCACGATCACCGTCGTGCCGCGACTCGCGGCCAACTGGAACGCCGCCCGACTCACCGGCGCGCTGTACGAAGACGTCGTGTCCATTGTCTCGCCGTCGGCCACCAGCACCTTCGCTGTGAACTCCGTCGGCGATGTCTTCCGGTGGAACGGCACCTCGTGGGCATCGAGTGCGCGCGGGAGCAGCTTCGGCACGATCTTCTATGCGGTGCACGCGGTGTCGCCCACGAGCGTGATCGCCGTGGGCAGCAACGGCGTGATTGCCCGCTTCGACGGGACCACGTGGAGTGCCATGACCTCGGGCACGACGCGCAATCTCTTCGCCGTGTGGATGGAGAGCGCGAACCTCGTGTACGCGGCAGGCGCCAACGGGACACTGCTCCGTTGGAACGGCACGGCGTGGAGCAGTGAAACCTCGGGTTCCACGCTCGCGCTCAACGCGCTCTGGGCGGGCGACAATGTCGTGTACGCCGTCGGCAACGATGGGACCATGCTTCGTCGCACCGCCGGTACGTGGGCCACCGTCGCGCTTCCCACCGGGGAAGATCTTTTTGGGGTGCACGGCGTGACGGCCTCCGATGTGGTTGCGGTGGGCGCATCCGGCACGATTGTGCGGTTCAACGGCACCGCGTGGGTACTCGTGCCGCCGGCGGGTGTGGCGGGCAGCTTCTATGCCGTGTCCGGGAGCCCCGCGAACGGCGGGCGACGCTTCATCGCCGGCGACGGCGGCGTGGCGCAGCTCGACGTGAGCACGGTGACGGCGGTCAGCACACCGTACGCGCCCAGACTGTTCGGCATCACGGTCGATGGTACCGGCAGCGTGTGGGCAACAGGTCAGCGCGGTGCCGTGCTGCGCAGCGGTGCACCGTGGACGACCAACAACCTCGCGCCGGATATTCTCGACGTGTGGAGCCCGTCGCCCACGAGCTCGTTTGCCGTGGGCGAATACGGGTTTGCGTGGCGGTGGGACGGCACCAACTGGAACCGGCTCACGACGTCCACCACCGCGCATCTCAATACCGTGTGGGCGGTCTCGCCGACCGATGCGTTCGCGGGCGGCGAGAATGGCACCATGCTGCGCTGGAACGGCACGCAGTGGCTGCCCATGACCTTCCCCAGCAGCAGCAGCGTGTACGCGATCTGGGGAAGCAGCGCCGTCAATGCCTTCGCCACCACCAGAGGCGGCGAGATTTTGCGGTGGAACGGGACCACCTGGGCGCTCGTGCAAACCACGAGCACCCCGCTCTGGGCCATCTTCGGGGCGTCGCCGGGCGAGATCATTGCCACCGGTGAAAACGGCGCCGTGCTGCGCTTCAACGGCACCACCTTCGCCTCGATCGCGTCGCCCGCCAGCACCGGAACATTGTCGGGAGCATGGCTCACCGGCGTCAGCAACGTGTACGCGGTGGGCGGCAACGTCAGTGGCACCGCGGGTACCGCGTCGCTCTTCAATGGCACGTCGTGGTCGTCGTTGCAGGTGGGCACCACCAGCGTGCTCACATCGATTTGGGGACCGAGCAACAACGACCTATACGTGACCGGCGCCAACGGGTCACTCCTGCGGTTCAACGGCAACACGTGGAGCACGATTCCCACGGGGACGACGGATCTGCTCTGGAGTCTGTCGGCCGCGCCGACGGCCAACGGGGCCGCCTTCGCCGTGGGGCAGAACGGTACCGTCGTCGCCGGCACCAACAGCGCCCTGCGCGCGAGTCTCAGCGCGGCAACCAGCGAGGCGACCCGCTCCTTCGAGCCTGGCACCGGCGCCCAGTGGCGGCGCGGCGCACTCCCGACGGGAATTGCACGGCAGCGGCGGCGCTGATAGCAGGGGCGCAGGCGACGGCCGTTCCCCCGCGCCTGCGGTCTGAGTTCCTGCCGTCCGCCGTCTCGGCGCGATCCCGCCGCATCGCGCCGAGTCTGGCAGACGGCAGCCACACAGAAAGCAGGCGCGCAGGAACCGCCGCCGTTCCCCCGCCCCTGCCGTCTGGGCTCCTGCCGTCTGGGCTCCTGCCGTCTGGGCTTCTGCCGTCCGCCGTCTCGGCGTGAACCCGCCGCATCGCGCCGAGTCTCGCAGACGGCAGCCACACAGATGGCAGGGACGCAGAGTGACGGCCGTGCCTCCGCGCCTGCGGTCTGAGTTCCTGCCGTCCGCCGTCTCGGCGTGAACCCGCCGCATCGCGCCGAGTCCCGCAGATGGCAGCCACACAGATGGCAGGGACGCAGAGTGACGGCCGTGCCTCCGCGCCTGCGGTCTGAGTTCCTGCCGTCCGCCGTCTCGGCGTAATCCCGCCGCATCGCGCCGAGTC
>CANGXD010000222.1 GCA_947457545.1 Gemmatimonadaceae bacterium | reverse complement strand
AGCAGATAGACGAACACCCCCACCGCCACCAGGTCGATGGCCGCGACGTACACGACCCAGTTGGTGAGTCGCGCCTTCATGGCGTGCAGCGTTGCGGTGGGTAGCTGTGTGAGCTCGGACATGTGAGCGTAATGGGGTCGCGTTGATGGCAGGTGAGACCCGAAACATACACGATGGACGTCTTGGCGCTCCCATCCGACGCCTGTGGTGAGGCAGACGTCTTATGCTGAGGCACGCAGGCCGTCGCGAGGCACAGCAGACACGATGCCAGCGCGCCGGCGCGTTGAAAGTGGTGTGTGGGCATTTCGAATGAATGTGGCGTCCATCGGGAGAGATGGAGGAGCGACATGGATGCACGCGGCTTAACTTCATCGCTGGTAGAATATTGCCCATCCCTTCCGGTGGCGTGCTTCTGCATTGAGGTGCGCCGCCTCGATGTTCCCTAACCGAACCGCATGGTCACGCATTACTTGCCTGGCGCAATCGTCGCCGGACGCTATCGCATGGTGGGGATGCTCGGCCGCGGCGGCATGGGTGAGGTCTATCGGGCCGATGACCTCAAGCTCGGTCAACCGGTTGCCTTGAAATTCCTTTCCGATGCGCTGCACGCTGACACCGAGCGAGTACACGCCTTCGTCCAGGAAGCGCGCCTCTCGCTCCGCGTGACGCATCCGAATGTCTGTCGCGTTTACGACATCGGTGAGATTGATGGGCGCCAGTACCTCGCCATGGAGTATGTAGACGGCGAGGACCTCGCGTCGCTGCTGCGTCGGATCGGGCGATTGCCGGAAGAAAAGGCCATCGATCTGGCGCGGCAGATGTGCGCCGGTCTCGCCGCAGCGCACGACGAAGGCGTCCTGCATCGCGACATCAAGCCGGCGAACATCATGATCGACGGGCGCGGTCGTGCGAAGATCACTGACTTCGGGCTGGCGGGGGCGACGGCAGGTATCGATGGCGCCGAAGCGCGCGCGGGCACGCCGCAGTACATGGCGCCGGAGCAGTTCGACGGCGCGGCGCTCAGCGAACGCACCGATATCTACTCGCTGGGCCTCGTGTTGTACGAGCTGTTCACGGGTAAGCCGGCGTTCGAGGGGCGAAGCATTTACGAGTTGGCGGCCATGCGCTCGTCGCTGCCGTCGAATCCATCGTTGCATGTCAGCGGTCTCAATCCCGTCGTCGAGCGCGCGATTTTGCGCTGTCTTGAACCGGACGCGGCGAAGCGCCCGGCATCGGCGTTGCAATTGTCGGCGATGTTGCCCGGCGGCGATCCACTGGCCATGGCAATCGCGGCCGGCGAGACGCCGTCGCCGGAGCTGGTTGCGCAAGCTGGTGGGAGCGGCGAACTGCGACCTTGGATGGCCGCAGGATTGCTCGTCACGATTCTCGCTTGTTTGGGCGTCGTATGGTACGCCGGTGGCGCTCCACGGCGAATCGAGAATCGCGTGCCGTTGCCGAAGACGCCGGCTGAGTTGCGCGTGGATGCACGAGCCGTGCTGCGGATGCTTGGCGATAGCGTACGGCAGCCCCACACCGAGGATGGATTTCAGTACGACCGTGCATACTTCGCGTATGTCGAGCGCACGGATTCGTCGATGCATCGCTGGGACAGCTTGGCGACCGTGCGTCCGGCGCCGATCACGTACTGGTATCGCGAATCGACTGCAGGACTGGCTCCGTCCACTTATGAGCAAGACGTTAACGCTGACAACCCGCCGCTACTCGACCCGGGCATGACACGCGTTCGCCTTGACCCGGCAGGACGGCTTGTCGAGTTCATCGCGGTACCGCAATCCACCATCACCAACGAAAGTCCACGGCCTGAGCCGAGATGGAGCGACGCGTTTACGGCCGCAGGATTCGCCGAGAAAGAGTGGACGCCAGCCGCGCCCACTGTTTCGCCTCCGAGAGCGTCAGATGTACGTCGGGCGTGGACACGTGGTAGCCTTCGAATAGAGGCCACGGCATTTCAAGGGAGAGTGACGTACTTCGCACTTCTACCGGCATGGCAGCAGCTTCCCAAGAGCGTACCCGCGACCCCCTCGCCTTGGTCGTCGGCAGCTAACAACGGGATCGCCATGGTCGTCCTGCTGTTGATAATCGGAAGTGGCTTCTTGGCGCGCCGCAACGTTCGTCAAGGGCGGAGCGATATGCGTGGCGCCGTGCGGACCGCTGGTGCGTTCGTCCTCTTCGGTGTCGTCATCTCGGCGCTACAGCTGAATGGCGCGGTCTCCACGTGGGGAGGCCGCGTCTTCGCCAATCTTCGGATAGATGCGTACTCGGGCTTTCAAGTTTGGCTGATGTACCTCGCGGTCGAACCATTCGTCCGTCGGAGTTGGCCGGAAACACTGATCTCGTGGAATCGCGTGCTCGAGGGTCGCCTGCGTGATCCACTGGTCGGCCGTCACATTCTCATCGGCGCCGTCGCGGGCTTCGCCGTCGCGTGGGTGCAGGTTCTTCCGTCGTTTTTCGAGCCAATGGAGAGCAGCCTGCTAGGTATGAATGGATCCTTCCCGTGGGCCTCCGCAACTAATCAATTCGTCAGCGTAGTGAACGTATTCAGGGGCTCGCTGGCATTACCGGTGTTTGCGGTGCTTTGCGTACTCATGGCGCGTCTCGCGTTCCGCAAGCCCGCGATCGCCTACATTGCACTCACTGTCCTTGCTACTGTCGTTACGCCTCTTGCCGGCGAAGGCAGCGCGGTGGGAGCGATCACGACCGTGTTGATCTATGGACTCACGATGCTGCTGCTTACGCGGGTAGGACTCCTTGCACTGATCGTCTCGGTAACCTTTTCGTCGTGGCGACTGATGTCACTTACCCCGGATATCCACGCCTGGTTTTTCCCACAATCGGTGGCCACCGTGTTGTTTTTCAGTGCGGTCGCGTGCTACGCGTTTTGGGTGTCGCTCGGAGAGCAATCGCTGTTCAAGGAATCGGTGCTGGACTGAACGGCACGGGGTCGTGATGTCACTTGGAAACCGCTCGGCGCCGAGTTCACGATCAACCGTGTAGCGCTGCAGGCGAACAAACAGGATGGCGAGTGGCAGCGGAGCCCATGCTCAGCGCAGCATGGTCATCCCTGACCGGCGATCGAACGTGACGACCTTGGAGCAGCCCGCACTGTCGGCACAGTGTTGAATGAGACAGTCGGCGAAGTTGGCACGCCCCGTGGCGAACTGGCGTAACGCCTTCCAGACCACGTCGGCGTCCTGCAGGAGGACTTGGCGACTCGTGAGTATTCGTCGAACGGTCTCCGCGAGGGTGACGGGCTTCGCCGGCGTTCGCAGCAACCCCTTCAACGCCCGGACGTCGTCGTTGGCGACCTTGATGGCGAAGCCATCCTCTGTTTCGACGAACGCTACCCGGTCCCTGGCTTCCAAACCGAGCCGGCGGCGCACATCGGCCGGAATCGTGATCTGTCCCTTCGTCGTCACGGTGGCCGTACTCATCGCCGCTGCTAGTGGAGGTCCCTTGCTTTGTGTTAAGGCGTTGCTTCCGTCAAGCACCGGCGGCACCCGCCTCGTGGCTGGCGTAGCGTCCGTCGGCATCTACGACCGCCGTGCGGGATCGACCTGCACCGGTAGGAGTGCGGAGAGCGGACGTCGGAGCAAGACGTACCACTCGGCGAGAAGAGGCCGCGCCGCCAGCAGACGGCTTAGCCGAACGGATTCACCACCTTCACGCCGCCAATCACCTGTCCAGCATTTAGGTCTTCACTGTAGATCGTCGTGCACCCGCTGGCGGCCGATGCGGCTACAATGAGTGCATCCCAGAACGAGAGTTGGCTGAGCACGGACCGATCGATGGCCTGCTCGATCAAGTCGGGCGAGAGTTGCACGATCTCGAACATTCGGAACGATTGTACGACAGACTTCGCGGCCAGCGGTGCGACACCCATTTTGCGCGTCGCCGTGACGTAGTACTCCTGCAGCACCTGGGTCGAGATCACCCCGCGACCGGCCGCCGCCACCTCCGCGATCAGCTGGCGACTGCGTTCACGCTTGTGCGGCGCATCAAGATCCTGCGCGTACACCAGCACGTTTGTATCGAAAAAGACCTTACCGCCGCTCATACAGCTCGTCTCGCGTGAACCGTGTGCCGCCCGAGCGGCCCGGCGCCTGGTCCATCAACACAAACAGCTCCTCAACGGCGGCCGTGCGATCCACATGAACGGTGCGTGCCAGCAGATCGCGCACCAGCGCATTCAGCGTGGTGTGATGACGCTCCGCATAGGCGCGTCCGGCCGCGAGCGTTTCTTCATCGAGCGCCAAGGTGATATTCTTCATTACACATAATACGTGTACACAGGCTATGTGTCAATGTTAGGGATTCCGAGATCTAGACGGCGAGCGTCTGCACGTCGGTGCGCGAGAAATCGTCTCCCACATACAGCAACGGCAGTTGCCGGTCCATGGCCAATGCGTAGGCGTAGAGATCCCCGAAGTTGAGCGACGCGGCGTGCCGGCTCTTGCCAAAGCGCCGGGCGCCATCGCGCGCCAGCACCAGCTGCGGACCGTCGAACGGCACCACATCGAGGTGCAGATCGCGCACGAGCTCGTCGACAGTGATGTCTGCCGCCGTGCCGAAGCGTGCTTGCAGTACCAGCGACAGTTCGAGAATTGAACCGGCAGAAATGAGGCGGAACGCGAGCGATTCCAGAGCGCCGACCAGCCGATCAGCTGCAGGCTCGCCGAGTGCGATTGCGACCAGCGCCGATGTGTCGATGACCGCCGCGCGCGATGCGGCGATCACGCGGGGAGACCGTGCTCGTCGTACTCGAGCCCGTCGGCGGCCCCGGCATCGACCACCGGTAGGGCGTTCAAGCGCTCACGAATTCGAAGGGCGGCCTCACGCATTGGATATCGACGCTCCGGACGCTGGTGACGCTCGAGCCGCTCGATCAGTGCGGCACGAATCGCCTCGGTGAGCGACTCTCCGGTCACCGCCGCGAGCTCACGGGCGAGACGGTCGGTGTCGGGATCCTTGATGCTGATGGCCATGGCTCTAGAATATAGACAAGAATCTAGAAATATTCCACCGGCTGCCGCCGCCTATCCCCTGGAGTACACATGCCGAGCAAGGCAACGACCGTCGCGGACTACCTGAGCGAACTGCCGAGCGAGACCCGCGCGACCATCGAGGTCGTGCGCGCGGCACTGCTTGAAGCCGTGGACGACCAGATCGAAGAAGGGATGTCGTACGGCATGATTGGCTACTACGTGCCGCACCGGGTGTACCCGGCCGGCTATCACTGCAATCCGAAAGTGCCGCTGCCGTTCATGAACTTGGGGGTGCAGAAGAACCACATCTCGCTGCACCTCATGTTTCTGTACCTGGACGAGCCGCGGCAGGAGCGCCTGCGCGAGGCGTTTGCCAAGGCCGGCAAGAAGCTCGACATGGGGAAGGCGTGCCTGCGCTTTCGCGCGGTCAATGACATCGACCTGGGCGCGATTCAGGACGCCATTCGCAGCGTGCCGACAGCGGCGTACATCGCGGTGAATGAGGCGGCGAGAACGCGGAAACCGACGTCGCGTACGAAAGTCACGGAAGCCACGGCGGCGAAGAATGCGTCTCCGAAGAACGCTGACCGCGCGATCACTTCGGCACCGAAACGTTCACGCGGATAATGCGATCCAGCCGCGGATACTCACGATCCATGAACGCATTGCCGCCCCGTTCCAGCGGACCCTGTTTCCCTTGCCGCACGCCGCTGCCGGAATTTTCTCCGTAGCCGCTGTATAAACTGTCCAGCACGGTCATCCCCTCGATCACGGTACCAAGAATCGTGAACGGCTCGGCGTCGTTGCGCGCATT
>CANGXD010000221.1 GCA_947457545.1 Gemmatimonadaceae bacterium | reverse complement strand
GGGTCCGGAGGTGGGTGAGGATCTGGTCGATCACCGACGTCTGGGTGATGCAGGCGACGATGCGCATGGCGCCGTGGCAGCTGGGACACGCGAGCGGGTCGACCTCGAAGATCTGCTGAAGCCGGGTCGCCCACCGGCGGGACGCCTCGGTCGGGGCCAGCGGTCGCGCGGGGACGATCGCCGGCGGCCCGTCAGCTCCGGTCGGCGCCGCCTTCTGGCGCATGCCACGCGGACGGTTGGCATACCAGCCGTAGTACCGCGTGGTGACGTGGCCCTGGTCGGGGATGTGCACCAGCACCCGGGCCAGGAACTCGAGCGGGTCGGCGGTCTCGGTGCCCGCCGTCGGACCCTCCGACTTGTCCGACCGGTACGTCACCGCCTTGGCGGCTCGGTCGGTTTGTCGTGCGCCCGGGCGCGCCCGACACCAATACGCCGCCGTCGGCCTTCACGGTGGAAACCGTTGGCGGTCGGGTGCGGCACACGGTTTACGGCACCGACGACGGCATGCGCAGCGCGTGGGTGCGCTTTCCCGGTGAGCGACTGGTCATTCTGGTGCTCACCAACGACGCCACCGCCGATGCGCGGGCCATGGCACAGCGGTTGGCCGATCGTGTGCTGACGGCGCGGTAACGCCGGCAGTTGGCCGTTGGTACCGCGGGATCGGAGTAACCCTATGGCATCGCGCCGAGACGGCGGAGGGCAGGGTTTTCGACGGCAGGAACGCTGACACTGGCACGTGTCGCTTAGTGGCGGTTTTCCCGCCCGCGCGGATATTGGACGAATCATGCGACTCTCTCTCCGCGCTATTCCGGCCGCGCTCGCGCTAGCCGCGTTGCCCTCGGTCATCACGGCACAAGTTGCAGTGAAACCGTTTACCGCCCCCGCCTGGGCGTTCCCGCTGCTCAACCCCACCGGCCCTGTGCCGCCGCTTGACAGTATCGTGCTCGAACGCGTGCCCAACTCCGCGCTATCGTTCACGCGCAAGCAGGTGAACAACGGGTTCGATGTCGTAGACTGGTTTCCTGCGCAGCATCCGCGCATGCCGTCGCCCGTGCAATACGGGATGAAGCCCGATGGACGAGCGTGCGCGCTCTGCCACCTTCCCGACGGACAAGGGCGACCGGAGAACGGTACGCTGGCCGGACTTCCGGTGGAGTACATCGTGCGTCAGGTGCGCGCGTTTCGAAACGAGACGCGGCTCAGTGCGTCCCCCGAGTTTCCCACGGGACCCATGCATCGCGTCGCGAAGGGATTCACCAGCGACGACGACATACGTGCGGCGGCTCGCTACTACAGCCGGTTGCGTCTCACGCGGCGCAATGTCGTGCGTGAAGTACGCGAGGTTCCCAAGACGCGCATTGCCGGCATGTTGTACGCGCACGACGGCGAAGGGACCGAACCGCTTGCCGGGCGCCTCATCGAAGTACCGGAATCGTTGGAGCGCCACGAGCTCAAGGATCCGTGGGTTACGTACATCACGTACGTACCAGTGGGCAGCAAAGCGCGAGGCCGAAGGATCGCTTCGTCAGGACCCGCGGGCATCGCCACGGCGTGCACCACCTGCCACGGGCCGCAACTGCTAGGCGTCGGCGAGATCCCGCCCATCGCCGGCCGCTCGCCGACCAACATTCTGCGGCAGCTCATCAACTTCCGCACGCGTGCGCGAAAGGACAGCACGGCGTTGCCCATGTATGCCGTCACCGACGCGCTCACGCTCGACGACATGGTTGCCCTTGCCGCGTACGTTGGATCGCTACCGCCTTCACCGCTCAAGAGAAAATAGTCATGCTGCCACGCGAACGTTCGCGTGCCATCGCGCTGTTGTTGTGCACGAGCGCCGTCGCCGTCCAGGCGCAGAGTACACGCCCCGCAACGCCGTTTACGGTCGTGGAGACGAGTATTCCCGAGCTGCAGGCAGCACTCGCCGCCAAGCGCGTCACGTCGCGGCAGCTCGTCGAGCAATATCTCGTGCGCATCGCCACGTACGACCGGCGACTGCACGCGACCATCACGGTGAATCCGCGTGCCCTGCAGGAAGCCGACGTGCTCGATCGTGAGCGCGCGCAAGGCAAGCTGCGCGGGCCGCTGCACGGTATTCCCGTGGCGCTGAAAGACAACATTCACACCGCCGACATGCGCACCACCGGCGGGGCGTTGGCGTTCGCCGATCTGGTGCCGCCGTACGATGCGACACTCACGAAGAATCTGCGCGATGCCGGTGCGATCATCATCGCCAAGGCGCAGCTGACCGAGCTCGCCAATTGGGTCGCGACCGGCATGCCCGGCAACTACAACGCGGTGAATGGCCAGGGGCTCAATCCGTGGGACCCGCGCCCCGATCCACGTGAAGGCCAGAACGACGGACGCGCCGTGCTCGGCACCGGCGGCTCGTCCAGCGGCGCCGGCACCAACGTGTCCTTCTGGGCCGGCAACGTGGGCACCGAAACGTCGGGCTCCATTCTGTCACCGTCGCACGCCAACATGCTCGTGGGTATCAAGCCTACGGTGGGGCGTATCAGCCGCTACGGCGTCATTCCCATTACCGCCGATCAGGACACCCCTGGTCCCATGACGCGCACCGTCGCCGACGCCGCCGTCATGCTCGGCGCCATGGAAGGCGCATCACCAGATCCCAATGACGCCGCGACCTCGCGTTGCACTGCACCACCGGCGCGCGATTACACGAAGTTCCTCGATGCGGCATCACTCAAGGGCGCACGCATCGGCATTCCTCGCGCATTCTTCTACGATACCGTCACGTCGGGGTCCGCAACGTCCCCGCGCGGCGGACTGACGGCCGCGCAGCGCGCCGTCATGAGCGACGTCATCGCTGTGCTCAAGGCACAGGGCGCGACGATCGTCGATCCGGTGGTCATTCCCAGCATCAGCGCCAAGAACGCCGACGACAATCTGCTCGACTGGAGTCCGTGCGCCGGCCTCGATAACGCACGTGGACGCGATGCGACTTGCTCGACGGTGCTCAAGTACGGCATGAAGCGCGACTTCAACATCTGGCTGACGACCCTTGGCACGAAAGCGCCGGTCGCGTCGCTCACCGCCTTGCGCCAGTGGAACAACAGCCACCAACGCGCCGGCACCATCAAGTATGGTCAGGCCTTGCTCGACATTTCCGATGAAATGGAGCTGCGTCTCGATCGCGAGAAATACGACGCCGATCGTCGCAAGGATCTTCGCCTCACCGCCGAACAGGGCATCGACGCGGTCATGAAGAGCGCGCAGCTCGACGCCCTGCTCTTTCCCGGCGTGAGCAGCGCCAATATCGCGGCACGTCCGGGATACCCGAGCATCACGGTGCCTTTCGCGCTGCTGCCCGTCGTTGCCACTGGCGCTCAGGCGTTTCCCGCCGGCTTCACTCCTGAGCCGTCACCGTTCGGCGTGACCTTCACGGCTGGTGCGTGTGCCGAACCCAAGCTCGTGGCGCTGGCATATGCCTTCGAGCAAGCGACCAAGAAGCGGCAAACACCTCCGCAGTTTCGCTAGTTGACGCCGCGGCGCCGGAGCGCTTCCACACCTGTGGAGTGCACCGGCGCCTGCTCGGCGCTCACCCACGGCACATGCGGCCACCAGCGCACCGGTGCGCCCACCTCCGACGGCTCGAACATATCACCGGGGCGCGGTGTGGCCACGCGCACCTTCGCACGCTCGGCGGCCACAAGCACACGTTCCATGGGCTCGGTCCAGCCGTGCAGCGCGAGATCGAAGAGCCCCCAATGCACAGGAAGCAGCACGTTCCCGCGCACCAGTTGATGCGCCAGCACCGCCTGCTCTGGCCCGAGGTGTACATCGGCCCAGAGCGCGTCGTAGGCGCCGGATTCGATCATGGTGAGGTCGAACGGGCCGAGTCGATCGCCGATGTCATCGAACTCATCGTGCAGCGCCGTGTCGCCGCTATAGAACACCTTGTGTGCGGCGCCCGCGAACGCCCAGCCGGCCCAGAGCGTGCGGTTCGCATCGCCAAGTGAACGACCGGAAAAATGTCGCGCGGGTGTCGCGGTGATCGTGAGCCCCTGCACCACCGTGTGCTCCCACTAGTCGAGCTCCGTCACCTGCCGCGCCGGCACGCCCCACGACTCGAGATGCGCGCCAACGCCGAGCGGCACGATCCACTGCACGCCACGGCCGGCGAGTACCTTGACGGTGGGGACATCGAGGTGATCGTAGTGGTCGTGCGAAATGATCACCGCATCGACTGACGGCAACTCGGCGAGCGCCAACGGCGGCGCGAAGAAGCGCAGTGGCCCCATGAACGAGAAGGGCGACGCACGTTCTCCCCACACCGGATCGATGAGGACACGTCGTCCGTCGATTTCGAGCAGCATTGTGGAGTGTCCCAACCATGTCACGCGCAAACCGGATGCTGGCGGATTCGCGTAATCGCTCAGATGACGCGCCGTTACACTGATGGGTGCATCCGGTGTACGATGCGCGGACCCGCCGAACGCGAACGCGTACATCGCGCGCAGCATCGGCCCATCCTTGCGGGCGAGCGGATTGACGAAGTGTCCGTCCCGCCACTGTGGCGATTGCGCGATGCGCGTCTGCCGCGCGCCACGCGGCGCATCTCCCAGCGCGGGGCGCGCCACCATGTAGAGGGCGATTGCCGCGGCCGAAGCCAGACCGACCAGTACACTCGCGCCAAGGGCAAGCCGCCGCCAGAATCGGCGTGCACGGGAACGGGTGGCGGGGGCGCGACTCATAGGCGGTGGAGCAAGTGTGGGACGGTGGGCGACAATTTGACTGCTACTTCCCAGGTCAGCTAACTGAATGCTAATCGAGCTTTAACATGGCACCGTCACGAAGATTGGTACGTATTCGTATCTTCGCCAAGGGAGAGTCGGAAACGCAGCGACCTGCACAATGCCGGTGAACATCGCCAGACAGGAGTTCAGACAATGCGGCCAATCATTCGTCTAGTAGTGTGGTGTGGCACGTACTTCGCGGCGCTCTTGTGCAAGCCTGCAAAGCTGTCGGCGCAAGAGCTGCGCACACGCCAGGAACCCTTGTCGCTCATCACCGGCATCGTCGTAGGGGCTGCCAACAAGCCTGTAGGGGCGACGCATGTGCGTCTTCGACAGGTGCGCAGCCTCGACCCCGATGGGGCTCCGGAGCTGGCCACGGTGACTGCGGACAGCCGAGGCGCTTTCGCAATGGCCATCACGCAACCTGGAAGCTACGCCATTGAAGTGAGCGGTGCGTTGCATCAGACGCGCACGATACTGCTGTCGCTGCAAGGCGGCGATTCCATACACATCGACGTACGACTGCGGCAGGTAGCACTTCGCCCGACCTTCGACTCGGCCGCGGTCGTCAGCGATTTCAACAATTTCAAGACGGATTCGACGAGCCGTGCGCTGCGTGCGGATGCCGACGGACGGCTCATCGTCGACATCCCCACCACGAAGGACTCGCTGGTATACGCACTGCTCCGGGTGAGTAGCAGGGGACTGACGCCCAACGCTGGACGCGATGGACTGCTGCGCACGTCGGAAGGCGCATACCGATCGGTAGCACTCGCTCGCAATGGCATCGCACGCGTCGTCGTCGACCGGTCACTGTTCAGCGTAGACACCACCGCCGAATCCGTTCGCTACTCGGGCAGCGAGGGTGCTGAGCTGGCGCGCATATCCGATTCGATATCCGTGTACCAGCGAGATGAATCGTTGGGGGATAGGAATTTCAATCGGGGCGGGTTGACTACCGGTCGAGTATAGGGCGCGATCACCGACCGCGTAAGCACCGACTGGCGGGCGGCGGCGTGCCGGCTGACGTGTTCGTGCGACTCGAGGGCCGTGGGAACGGCGGGCACCGTG
>CANGXD010000220.1 GCA_947457545.1 Gemmatimonadaceae bacterium | reverse complement strand
TTGGACCCGTTGGAGACCACGACCTCGGCGGCCGTGACCGGCGCACCCTGCACCTGAATCCGGTTGGCGTCGGCGGCGATCGCTTCGCGGAGCGGCAGAATGCCTTCGGTGTTGGTGTAGCGCGTCGCGCCGGCGTCCATGGCCGCGGCGGCAGCCGACCGGATGAAGGCGGGCGTATCGAAGTCCGGTTCACCGGCCCCGAGATCGATGACCGGAATGCCCTGCGCCTTGAGCGCGCGTGCCTTGGCGGCGACGGCCAGCGTGGCGGATTCCTTGAGTCGGGCGATGTTCGGGGACGGCCGGAAGGACAGCGGCATGTCGAACCAAAAGGGGTCAGAGTCGTTTCGGGGACCGGACCCGACTCGCCGAAAGGGGTCAGAGTCGTTTTTGGGGCCGGAACCGACTAGGTTTGTCAAACCGGATTGGCCCCTGTGGGGGAGTCCGGGACGGACCGTCAGCTTCACTGCGAGGCAATTAAGCGTGCTCAGGGAGCACGCGCCATGACGGACGGTACGCGCCATGGGGGCGCGCCATACACCGGTGCACGACTGACCGGGCTGACTAACAACTGAAGGGGTGGGTGTGAGCGAGCAGGAACGGGAAGAGACGTCGCCAGGGGCGACGCGGAGCCAGCATGTGGTGCTGCAGGGCCCCGCCGATTTGCGCACGATGACCGCGGCCATGCGTCCCGGCGTCGAACGGAGCCGCGAGGGCGGCCAGACTGGGGCACCGGCGTGCCTCGTGATCACCCCCACCATCGAGCAGGCCATGACGGCCGCCGATGAAGCTCGCCGCCTGCTCAACGACGCCGCCATCCGCGTCGTCCCCGTCACGGGCGCGTTGCGTGCACGCCGCGTGCTGGGCACCGGCCCCGTGGCCGTCGCCACCGGTACTGCCGCCGATCTGCTGGCACTTCGCCGCAGCGCCGCGCTCAACCTCGAACAGTTGCAGACGGTGGTGATCGTCGGGCTCGACGAGATTCTGGCCGCCAACGGCGCTGACACGCTGCAGGCGCTCCTTGGCGACGCGCCGAGTGATGTGAGCCGTGTCGCGACGCTCGATGCCGAGAGCGAGGCCACCGAGGCGTTCATCGAAGCCCAGCTCCGTCGCGCACGCCGCATGTCGCCGCTGCTGTTGGGTGACACGCCGCTCGCCGTCACGCCCCGCTTCGTGCTCACCTCGCACAGCGGCCGGACCGATGCGTTGCGCCTCGTGCTCGACGAAACCGACCCGCCGTCGCTCGTGCTCATTGCGGCGAGCGATGCCGGCATTGCCGAAGCCACGGCCGCGCTGGCGCGCCTCGGCATGGCCGTTGACGGCCTGAGCGTGCAAGTCACGCGGCAGCCCACGGCGCAGCACGTCGCGATGGCGGTGCTGTGGGAAGCGCCGGCCACGTATGATGCGCTGGTCGACGCGTTGGCGATGCGCCCGGTCGACGCGGTGGCCCTGCTCCTCCCCGACGAGCTGCCGGCGTTCCGTCGCATGACGGCGAACCTCGCGGAAGCGTGGACGCCGCTGCCCAAGAAGGCGGCCGCCGAAGATCGCGTGCAACTGCTGCGCACCGCACTGCGCACGACGCTCGCCAACGGCGGCGCGTCGGCCAGCGAGCTGGCGTTGCTCACGCCGTTGCTCGAGTCGCATGACTCTCTCGAAATCGCGTGTGCCGCGCTGCGTCTGTACGAAGGTGCGCGCCGCGAAACGCAGGCCGCGAAGGCGAAGGCCGCGG
Organism: Gemmatimonadaceae bacterium; assembly: GCA_947457545.1. Classification (GTDB taxonomy): domain Bacteria; phylum Gemmatimonadota; class Gemmatimonadetes; order Gemmatimonadales; family Gemmatimonadaceae; genus Gemmatimonas. The sequence goes on along the minus strand of CANGXD010000220.1, from coordinate 4,110 downwards.
CAGCTGGCGCCAAGTCGACGATCCGCGAAACGTCGCAGGCGGCGGCCGCATCGTCGGCGGGCAAGAAGCGCGTGTTCCTCTCGGTCGGCAAGCGCGACAACGTGCGCGTGGGTGACATCGTGGGCGCGATTGCCAACGAAGCCGGGATTCCCGGTGACAAGATCGGCGCAGTCGAAATGTTCGAATCGCATTCGACCGCTGAACTCGAGGGCGACGACGCCGACAAGGCCGTCGTGGCACTCGCCGATGCATCGCTGCGTGGCCGTCGTCTGAACGCGCGTATCGACGAGCGTACTGATCGCCCCGAGCGTGGTGGCTTCGGTGATCGCGGTCCGCGTCGTGACTTTGGCGGCGATCGTGGCCCGCGCAAAGATTTTGGTCCCCGCAAGGACTTCGGCGATCGTGGTCCCCGCCGTGATGGCGGTGACCGTGGCCCGCGTCGCGACAGTGGTGACCGGCCGGCGCGTCCGTCGTTCGGCGGCGACCGCGGCCCCCGCCGCGACGCCGGCAGCGATCGCGGGGAGCGTCCGGCCCGCAGCTTCGATCGCGGCGACCGCCCGGCGCGCAGCTTCGACCGTGGTGATCGTCCCGCCCGTCCGTCGTTCGGCGGCGACCGTGGCCCGCGCCGTGAGTTCAACAGCGACCGTCCCCCCCGTGCGGCCGATGAGCGTCGCGCGTTCGGTGATCGTTCACCGAGCGAGCGCACCGAAAACCGTGCGGAGTGGTCGGAGCGTGCCGATCGGATGAAGCACGCCAAGCGTGAACGCCCGGCCGGTCCCGCTCCCGAGCGGAACGACGAGGCGTAACGCGTGAGTGGCGGCTTTCAGGCATCCGGTGGATGGATGGAGGTTATCGCCGGCTCGATGTTCAGCGGCAAGACGGAAGAGCTGCTGCGTCGGGTCCGGCGCGCCACGATCGCCCGCAAGCGCGTGCAGGTGTTCAAGTCGCATCTCGATGACCGCTACGCCGGATTATGGGCGGTCTCGAGCCACGACCGGCGCACCTTCGATGCGACCCCGGTCGACTCATCATCGCAGATCCTGTTGCGCCTCGACCCGATGGCTCAGGTCATTGCCATCGACGAGGTGCAGTTCCTCGATGCCGGTATCGTGCGTGTGGTATCGAGTCTGGCCGAACGTGGACGTCGGGTGATCATGGCCGGCATCGATACCGATTTCCGCGGCGAGCCCTTCGGCCCCATGCCGCAGCTCATGGCAATGGCCGAGGTGGTCGACAAACTGCACGCGATCTGCGTGCTGTGCGGGTCGCCGGCGAGTCGCACCCAGCGACTCATCGAGGGACAGCCGGCCTCGTACGATTCGCCCACGATCATGGTGGGCGCCGCCGACTCGTACGAAGCGCGCTGCCGCGCCTGTCACCAGGTGCCGCGGCGCGACGAAGGACAGCAAAGCCTGCTGTGACGGAATCCTTCTGCGCCCCTGCCGTCTAGAATCCTGCCGTCTAGAATCCTGCCGTCTAGAATCCTGCCGTCTGCTATCTCGGCGCGAACTTGCAGCATCGCGCCGAGACGGCAGACCGCAGAAACGACAGACGGCAGGAACGCAGAAATCGCGGATTATCGCCGCATTGCCCGTGCGGCGGCCATTGCCTTCTGCAGATCCTGCATGGTGAATGGCTTGGCGACGAACGGGACCTGCCGCGCCGCCAGTTCGGCGCGCGCGTCGATGTTGACGGCGAAACCGCTCACGGCCACGATTGGCAGCAGTGCGTAGTCGATCGCGAGCTTCTCGATGAGCTCGAGCCCTGACATGCCGGGCATGGTGAGGTCGGTCATCACCAGCGACACATCGGCCGCACGCGCTGTCAGGAACTCCAGGGCCTCGGCTCCGGACTCCACGACATACACCGTTTCGTTGAGCCGGTGGAGCATCCGCTTGCCCAGATCGCGCAACATGGGATCGTCGTCAACGAGCAGTACACCGCCGGTTCGCGCGTCCTGCTCGATCGCGGCATTAGACAACGCGGGAGTCTTTGGCGCGCCCGTGAGCGGGAAGAACAACCGGAGCGTCGTCCCTCCCCCCGGGGCTGAGTCGCACTCGAGAAAGCCACGACTCTGGTGCACCATGCCGTGCACCGACGCGAGCCCCATACCGCGGCTGGTTCCGAACGGCTGCGTCGAGAAGAACGGTTCGAAGAGACGCGTACGGATGTCCTCGCTCATCCCAAGCCCGGTGTCGCGCACTTCCAGCATGGCAAAGAACTGCGGGCGCGACGTCTTGGGTTCATGCGGGTGACGACGCATGACCTCTGCCGTTCGGAGCTCGAGGGTACCACCGTCGGGCATCGCCGTGCGGGCATTGTCGATCAACGCGCGAATGGCGTCGAGCAGTCGCGATCGGTCGAGCGTGGCGGTCACCGGTGTCGGCGAGAGCTCAAGCCGGACCTTCACCGAGACCGGCACTTCATCACGAATGACCGGGAGCTGTGCCGACAGCAGTCCGTTGAGCTCCACCGCTTCCGAGCGCAACATCTGCCGGCGTCCCACCGCGAGCAGTCGGCGCGTCAGCTCTTCGGCGCGTTCGGTCGCGCGTTCAATGGCGGCGATATCCTCGAGATGCGGCGAGCTCCCCCCCACCCCTTCGCGCAGAAAGCCGGCGGCTCCGCGAATGACCGTCAGCAGATTGTTGAAGTCGTGGCCAATCCCGCCAGCGAGTTGCGCGACCGCTTCGAGCTTCTGCGCCTGCCGCAAACGCTCTTCAGAGGCGCGGGTTTCGGTGACGTCGGTGAACACGGCGACGGACGCATACGGACGTGTCTCGCCGCCACGAATGAGCGGATCGGCGGCGACACTCAACCACGCCGGTTCGTTGTCGCCGCGCCCGATGCCCATGAGCTGTCGCGGTTGCGATGCCCCGGTACGCAACGCCAGCATGGCCGGATGTTCCTCCGGCGGCCACGGTGTCCCGTCCTCCCGAACGGCCTGCCAGTCGCGATCGATGGGCATGAGCCCAAGCAACTGCTCAGCAGACAAGCCGAGAATGCGTTCCGCACTGGGATTGTGCACGCGAATGGCACCGGTATCGTCATGCAGCACGACGCCTTCGCGCATACCCGCAATCACGGCGCGGAACCGTGCCTCCGACTCACGCAGCTGGCGTTCGGCGCGCACGCGATCCGTAATGTCCTGAATGATGATGTGCAGCAGACGACGCTCGGTGATCTCCGCCACGCCGATGAACGCTTCAATCTGCCGCAGTTCACCGGTGGCAATGCGATGCTCACGCTGCAAGTGCAAACCACTGCCGGTGGCAATGCCGGAGGTCAGATCGCGCCAGTGATCGAGCGCGATGCTTTCGAGATCGGTGATGTACATCTCGCGCATCGTGGCGCGCGGCCAGCCATAGAACGCCTCGGCCGCGGGATTGACATCGACGATGCGCGCGGTGTCGAGTTCGGCCAGCAGCTGAATCGCGCCGTTTGCTTCGAAGAGTTGGCGGTGCCGTGACTCGCTCGCTTCCAGTGCGATTCGCTCCAGCTGTTGTTGCGTGACGTCGCGCGAGCTGATGGCAATGGCATGACCGTCCACCGGCACCAGCTGCCGCTGCAGCCAGCGGGCGGGTTCTTCGACCGTGGGAGCGAACTGTGTGGTTTCGAGCGGTTGATTGGTGATGACCACCATGCAGCACTGTTCCCAGAGTCCCCATGCTCGGCTGCGCGGAAACACGTCGAGTAGTGAGTGCCCCAGGAGCTGCTCGCGATGGCGCGCCACCATGGTACACGCGCGGGCGTTCGCGTCCATGATGACGAAGTCCGTAATGCGTCCATCGAGTGCGCGTTCGGCGCGCGCAATAACGACCGCATCGAAGCCGGCATCGAGCACTCCGCGGAGTCGTGCTTCCGACGCGGAGAGCGCCATCGCCGTCTGTTCGACCTCCGTCATGTTCCGCGCCAACCCGACAATGTGGGTGGGGTGACCGTCGGCGCTGCGGCGAACGGCCAGCCGCGTTTCGACGACCAGACGGCCGCGCTCGGTGACGCCCTCTTCGCGGTAGGTGAGCGGCTCAGCAGCCAGCAGGGCCTGCTCATACCGGGCGATGGCGGCAGCCGCCTCCTCGGGGGGAAGCACATCCTGCGGACGATGGCCGACCA
>CANGXD010000219.1 GCA_947457545.1 Gemmatimonadaceae bacterium | reverse complement strand
CGGTCTTCGCCGGAGTGATACGAGATGATCGCGAGCACGCCGCCCGGGGTGAGCCGGTCGCGCAAATCGGGGAGTGCGCGCTCGAGCCCAGCCAGTTCGTCGTTCACGGCAATGCGCACCGCCTGGAAGATGCGCGCAAAATCGGGCGCGCCACTGCGGGGGCCGAGCACGGCGCGAATGGCATCGACCAGATCGTCGGCGGTAGCGAACGGACGACGCTCACGACGGCGAATGATTTCGCGCGCCATGCGGGCAGCACGCGGCTCGTCGGCGTAGGCCCGGAGCAGCGCCGACAGGTCGACTTCGTCGATCGTATTGAGAAGCTCGGCGGCGTCGACGTCGGCGTCGTTGCCCATGCGCATGTCGAGCGGCGCCCCCTCGCGGAAGGTGAAGCCGCGCGAGAGGTCGTCGAACTGATGCGACGACACGCCAAGGTCGAGCAGAATCCCGTCGAACTTTTCGATGTCGGCGAGGCCGGCGCCGCCCACATCGGCGTAATTGCCGAGCAGCGCGCGGAACTGCCCGGACTTTTCGTAGTCGGCGAGCCGCTCGCGCGCGGCCGCGAGGGCCCGCGGATCGCGGTCGACGCCGGTGACGCGCATGCCGCGCTCGAGGAAGGCGGCGGAGTGACCGCCGCCCCCCAAGGTGCAGTCGAGCACCGTGGAGGCGTTCGCCAGCAGCTCCTCGATTTCGTGCAGGAGCACGGGGACGTGATAGGCGCCGACGCGCGCGACAGGAGGCGTGCGGGTCGGGCTCACGCGCGGATTGGGCTAGCGAACAGGCGCGTCATGGATACGGCAAAGGCGCCTCGACGGGCGCGTACAAGAGCGTCGCAACGGGGCATGATAGCGGCAAGCGGTCGGCAGCGTCAACAGACGCCCGACCGCGCGAAAATGTGCATTACCCGTGCGCGCGCACGGATGTGATCATCATTAATGAAGCGGAGACCAAGCGCACCATTAGCACCTCGTGAACCTTCAATGGACGTGACCCCAGTTGCTGATCCCCCCCTACTGTTAGCCGATGGTTGATTTGGTGGTCTGCACCACATATCCTGACCTAGTGCGACTAACATTCTTGCGGTAGTGTAGAGGCTGGCCCAAGCCCCGAGAGCGGGCGGAGGAGGACAGCAAATGCGGACCAGCAAGAACAGCCCGGAGCAGATCGCGCAGGCCCTGCGGCAGGCCGAGAGTGGCGCGCCCATCGTGGAAATCTGCCGCAAGCTCTAGGTCACGGAGCAGACGTTCTTTCGGTGGTGGAAGAAGTTATGGGAGCTGGGGACCCCGGAGATCCGGGAGCTGCGGCAGCTCCGGGAAGAAAACCGGAAGCTCAAGCAGCTCGTCGCCGATCTCAGTCTCGACAAGACGATCCTGCAGGACTCCCTGCGAAAAAAATGGTGAACCCAGCGCAGCGACGGACGTGGGTGCGCTGGGTGGAGGAGGCGTATGCGGTCTCGGAGCGCCTGGCCTGTGATGCCGGTGGCGTCGGGCGTTCGAGCGTCCGCTACGCGAGTAGTGCGGCCCCGCAGGAGCCGCTGCGGCAGCGCCTGCGCGAGTTCGCACAGACGCGGGTGGCCTACGGGTATCGGCGTTTGCATGTGCTCCTGCGTCGCGAAGGCTGGCCCGTCAATCATAAGCGCGTGCAGCGGCCGTATCAGGACGAAGGGCTCACGCAACAGCGCAAACGACCGAAGAGACGCCGCAGCGCCGTACCTCGCGCTGCGCGCTTGCTGCCGGGCGCCGCCAACGAACGCTGGGCCATGGACTTCATTCACGAGCAACTCGCCGATGGCACCGCGTTCCGCGTGCTGAGCATCGTCGATCTCTTCACGCGCGAATGCGTCGGGCTCGTGCCGGCCATCCGGCTTCGCGCGGACGATGTGGTGGCCACGCTGAGCCGACTGCGCGACGAGCGCGGCATCCCCTCGATCATTCAGTGCGACAATGGCGCCGAGTTCACGTCGGTCGCGCTCGACCACTGGTGCGACTGGAATCAGGTGCGCGTCGACTTCAGTCGGCCTAGCAAACCGACCGACAACGCGGCCATGGAAAGCTTCCACAACAGCTTCCGACGTGAGTGCCTCACGCAGCATTGCTTTATCGATATCACCGACGCCCAACAGCAGATCGAGCAGTACCGGTCCGAGTACAACAACGACCGGCCCCACAGCAGCTTAGGTAACGTGCCACGGGCCCACTTCCGGGCCGCCGTGTCGACCACCGCCAGCGTCTCCAGCTCCGCATAAAGTGAGTCTGGTTGGACCAGGTTTGGGGGCAAGACCAACTACCGCCAAAATGTGAGTCGCGCTGGGTCAGGATATGGGGTGAAGACCATCACGATGGCAGCTGCTTTCTCGCTTGAATACTCCACTACCTATCCTTCTTCAATTCATAAAGCGAAAGGTCAAAGGATCCATTCTCCGCTTCACCGATCACGGCCACAAACGAACCGCGGCCGGCTATCACTCTTGGACGCTGGCCCACCGAAAACGCGCAGCAATACTCGCCAGTAGTCATGCTATAAACATCAACACGTCGTTGTTCGAAGTTTGGTATGCCTCCATACAACAGAAGTAGCTTATCGCCGGCGACCGCTGCGCTGGTGGGAAAAGCGTTCGGTTGACCAGTCAAGGATTGAGCATTTTGGTGCGGGAGAAATAGCTCAATGATTTGTGAGTCGTCACCGTTCTCCGTACCTGACGAGAGCTTCCTGTGGTCTTCCGTTGTCGTTACGACTACCTTACTCGACTGTGGGCCAAAAAAGACACAGTGGCTGGAAGAGTAGCTGACTTCAAACTGTGAGCTCCTCGGCGACTTCGTGTCGGTATATCCTAGCGGCGAATCGCGGCTCTCTGCTTCAGTCAACTGAGAAACGACATTTCTGTATTCACCGAGCCTATACGGACGACCAGGAATTGCAAAATAGATTCCTTGTTTATGCACGCAGGCATTTGCTGGCACATAGCGTCCTGGCAACGTTTCTTCGGCGAGCACATTGCCTCGATCTCCCAAAGTAACAAGCTTCCTAGCGGATCTTTCGAGCAGAAAGTGTTGTCCCGCATTCGATCCTATGAAGATCAACGATGTCGCTTTTTTTGCTAACCATTGCGATATCCACCTCACGGTGCCATCTGAAAGCTTAAACGCGAGCACACGCGCGGTTGCATGGTCGGTAACTAGTATGTCTGTCGAAGTTATCAAGGCTCGTTCGGGCTGCACGAGAAGTGTGTCATCGAATAGGCCGCCGATTCTCCACACCAACGCAGCGCGAGTGGTTGGCTTGTGCATGCTGTCAGCAGCGGGCCGTTGAACACCAACGATTCTCGGTACAGGTAGGCTCTGGAACTGTGGGGTATCCTGGCGCTTTTCGCCGTTACAAGCAATCGACAACAAGAGCAGAAGAAAACACGAATTGCTTCTATTTGACATTGGCAGAGTCTAGAAAGGTCTTCGAAAGGGCGATTAACTTTCGCGCTTGAAGTCGATCCATAGGAAGCGAAAACGTAAGGAACGCACCGGTATGGCGCCGAATCGCCACGAACGGTGTTGCCGGCAAGCTAAGTGGAGGCAGCCACCTCGGAATCACAACAGATGATGAAAAATGCACTTCCGGCCGATACTTAAGTCTCCGCATGATGCGCTCGACAGACTCAACCAACGCGCTGTCTTGTGTTTTTTCCGACAAAACGTGAACTCTGTTTATGTGAAGTTGAGTTAGCGTGAATACCACATCTGCCTCGCGAGACCGACAGTCTGCCGATTGAAGAACGAGTACAGATTCTTCGTCGGATAGCCCAAGCAAGATGGGCATTCTTTGAGTGCTCGAGTTGCATGCCAGAAATGCGAGTGAAAACGCGAGCATTATCCGAAGCCTAGCAATCATATGCAGGATATTTGAAGAAGAAGCGGGGAGAAGGCATTGCCCTCCCCCCGCTTTGGTCAGCTGCGTGCCCCGAAAAGTTCGATCTCGATTTCAGGAACACATCCGGCATCTGGCAGGCAGAACCCAGGTATAACAATGATTTCGCAGATGCCTGGTTGTAACGGGTCACACTGAGACGCTGATGGCATCTGGGACTCGCCGGCAACAGCCACTCCGGCTGTCAATGCAGAGGCCGCCACAACAGCAATTGCGAACGTGCGGATACGCGGTAATCTCATACACAATCTCCACATCAAGGGTGTGTTTCGCCACGACAAGCTCGCAGCGACGACGGAGCCACCAGACCCGCTTCATTAAGGAGTTTGTGTCTCCGGTGGGCACAGTATACGGATCTTCAGCTCTGTGTCAATAGTGCGTTTAGTTGGTCAGCTGCGGCCCTAGGAGTATCTACGGATCAAGGATTGGTCATCAAATAGCGAACCCCAAAGCAAAAAGGCCCGCGATCTTTAGCAGAACGCGGGCCAGATCGATTGAGAGCGACCAGTTACTTGCAGTACAGCTTGACGATTTGGTCCGCTACCGGATCGAGCTGCATCAAGTAACCCATGTACTGCCGAGTGGCATCGACCGCGAAGCTCCCGCCCTTCGGCAGAAGGATCTGCGCTTCAACGAACATGTCCTTCGCTTCCTTCGCCGGCGCGCATGATTTCGCCTGCTGCGCCGCATTGAGCTTTAACTGTCCGTACTGCAGATACGTTGCACCGAGCAAGAACTGAGCCTGCGCCTTCAGTGTGCTAGGCGCAACGGATTCTGCGAACTTTAGTGCGTCAACAGCAGCAGCGAAATCTTCGGGCGCTTTGCTCGCACCGGCCTTTTTGAACAGATCCTGCCCTGCTGACACCGCCAGCACGCGGATGTTCTGCGTCGTATCACCCGCAGCGATCGCTGCCTTAATGGCCGGAAGTACTTCCTTGCCGAGATCCTTCAACAAGGTGACTCGCAACGCTGCCGCGTTATCGACGGCCACCTTTGCACTCTCAGCCTTGTCGAGCGACTCAAGTGCCTGCTGGAGCTGACCGGACTTCTGGAGCGAAATGATCTGCTCGTACACGAGCGACGGCTGATTCGGGAACTTGGACAAGCCCTTGGCCGCGAATTCCGCGCCCAGCTTGGGTTGGCTGTCCGTCGTGTACGCGCGCGCTGTGCGGATGAAATACGTCGTGTCGGCGAATGACGTGTCGAGCTTCACGAGCTCATCACCCTGCGCGAAAGCCGCCTTGTAATCACCCTGGCTGAGCAGGATGATCCAACGGGTGCGGAGCAGGTCCGGGTCTCCCGGATTGGCCTCAACGGCCTGGTCGATGACGGGACGCGCAACCTTGGGGTTGGCGGACATGAGCTCGTCCACCACGTCCTTCTGCAGCCGCGGGTTCTTCGGATCGGTCGCGAGGAGCTTGGTCAGCGTCACCACGGCCGAGTCACGCTGATTGAGCTCCTTGTACGCCTGGGCCATAACAGCAAGACCTGGGCGGCTCTTCGGGTCGACCGCGATGATTTCCTTGGCGACCTCGAGTCGCTCGGCGGCCCCTGCCTTCTGCGAAATGAGCACGTTGGCCCAGCAGATACGTACAAGCGTCGATTTCGGGTAGGCAGTGATGCCTTCCTTCGCAGCTGCGATAGCAGCGTCGAACTGACCCTGGCGACCCGTGTTCGTGCACTTCTGTTCGAACTCAAGCTGCTTGCGCGCTTCCTTGAGTTCCTTTGCGATCAGGCTCGACGCTTCGCCGACGTTCTTGGCGTCGTAGTTGCCGAGCGGCTGCACAAGGGCGTTGTCGCGGGCCAGCACGAGGTTGGCCTCGACCTTCACCCCCTCGGGCCCCTTGCTCACCGTACCCGTGACGTACTCGTCGGCACGGAGCAGCGTGGCCAAGGCCTTCTGGTCATGCGGCTCGAGCGCTTCGGTGACGGGGAAGCCCGAGGCTTCGAGCGTGGCCG
>CANGXD010000218.1 GCA_947457545.1 Gemmatimonadaceae bacterium | reverse complement strand
GCGATCGGCGTGATGGAGTCGGCACGCAGCGCCATGGTGCGCTGACCCGCGAGACCGGTCACGGTGAACGCCGGGAACGTCGCGCGCCCCTGCCCGTCGGTGACCGCCGTGGTGCCCGACGACGTCGTGGTGCCGCTGCCGCCGGTCACCGTGATGGAAACCTGGCGGCCGCCTCGCGCTACACTGTTGCCATCGGCATCACGCAGCTGCGCGACGATATTGGCCCCACCGGCAATGCCACTGCGCAACCGCGGCGCCGCGCCCACAAAGCCTACGGTCGCCAAGGGGCCGGCGGCGAGTTCGAAGTTGCCCGACACGCCATTGGCGAGCGCGCCGGAGCTGAAGACGATCGCGCGCGTGCCCACCGTGCCGGCGACGCGCAAATCGGTGAAGCGCGCAATGCCCTGCTGCGTGGTCACCACAGTGGTGCCAAAGAGTGTCCCGCTGCTCACCGCCGCCTGCACGGTCACGGTGGCATTGGTGACGAGGTTATCGGAAATGTCGCGCACCTCGACCACCGGCTGCGTGACCAGCACCACTCCCGACGCCGCGCCCGCGGGTTGGGTGGTAATCACCAGCCGCGCCGGCGCGCCCGCCGTCACCGTGACCGCAATGGAGCCGGTCGTGCTCCCCGATGACGCCGAAATGCTCGTGGTCCCCGATTTGACCCCCACGACGAGCCCCGTCGGGGCGACGGTCGCGATGGTCGCATCGCCGGAACGCCAGGTGAAGGTGGGGCCACTCACCGGCCGCCCACGATTGTCGGTCAGAGTGGCGGCCAGCTGCAGCCCTCCGCCCGACACGATCGTGGTGGAGCCGGCCGCCGTCACCGTAATGGTAGGCACGACATCCGGCGTCGCCGGGTCGCCCCCGCCGCCACACGCCGAGAGGACGGTACACGCCGCCAATGCCACAATCCAACGCGTCACGCAAAACCCCGCTTTTGAGAAGTGGCTTACGCTACTGCATGGACGCCAATTAATCCAACTGCGGTTTGGGATTACTACGGGAGGGGAACTACGGGAGGGGAACGACGGGAGCGTGCCTACGGGAGCGCAACTACGGGAGCGCAAAAACGGCACTGCGGCCCCGACCCCGTGACAGGGACGTTGACCCTGACCTTCGTTGTTGGCCTCACGTGGTCGCCCGGTCGTGGTTGTGGTCGTTGTCGCGGGGTCGTTGTCGCGGGGTCGTTGTCGCGGGGTCGTTGTCGCGGGGTCGTTGTCGCGGGGTCGTTGTCGCGGGGTCGTGGTTGCCCTCCCGTTTTTCCCCTCGCGTAGTTCCCCTCCCGTAGTTCCCCTCCCGTAGTTCCCCTCCCGTAGTACTCCAAAACCGCAGTATAGATACACAGAATCTGCCTTTATGTATTAGTATTATACATCAGCCGAAGACCCGTACGTATCCCTATACAAACACAGAAATGTCCTCACGAAGCGACCTGCAGTGGCTCCTCCTCCGCCAGACCGAGCAAGCGCTCGTCGGTTCGGAGCCACTCACGCGTCTCCCTCGGCCACAGTCCGGCTGGGTCGCCACGATTCGACAGGCCCTCGGCATGAGCCGCGCGCAGCTCGCGGAACGACTCGGGATCACTCGCTCATCGGTGGTAAAGCTCGAGGAGCGGGAATTAGGCGGCGGGGTAACGCTCGACGCCCTCTCGAAGGCGGCAAATGCCCTCGGATGCACGGTCGTGTACGCCATCGTTCCCGCAACGGGATCGCTCGAAGCGCTGGTGGCGGCGCGGGCCCGTTTCGTAGCACAGGCCTTGGCCGCCCGAGCGGGACATTCGATGTCCCTCGAAGACCAGGCCTCCGATTCCGACGAAACGCTCCAGCAACAACGGGTCGTCGAGCGGCGCCTGCTCGCCGAGTGGCCAAGAGACCTGTGGGACATCTCGTGGGACGCGCGGAGTAACGATTCGCGCGCGGATCATGGCTGACCGCGTCGCGACATTCGCCGAAGGCGTGCATGCGCCAGGCGCGACGCCAATCGATCCGGACGACGCGCACGGACTGATCCCAGTATCCGTAAGCACGCTGTCCGAGCTCAACGCCTTCGAACAGGCCAACATCCTCTCGGCGACAGAGTGGGCGCTCAGGCCGTCGCGACGTGTACAGCCGACGCGTGTGCTGACGACCGACTTTTTGATGGCCTTGCACCGCAGAATGTTCGATCAGACGTGGCGCTGGGCCGGACAACTCCGCAGAACCGACAAGAACATCGGGGCGCATTGGCCAACGATACGCGTCGCGCTGCGCGACCAACTCGAGAATGCCCGCGTCTGGGTTGCACACGACGTGTACTCACCCGATGAAATCGCGGCGCGCGTCCATCACGCAATCGTGGTTGTGCATCCATTCCCTAACGGGAACGGACGATGGAGCCGGCTCGCCGCAGACTCGTTGCTGCATGGGCAACGGAGACCACTGTTCTCATGGGGCGCCTCCGATCTTTCCCGGGCGGGAAACGCAAGAACGGCATACCTCCACGCGCTCCGAGAGGCAGACCGCGGCGACTTCGGCGCACTACTCAGCTTCGTGCGGTCGTAGCGACTGCGGTTTGGGATTACTACGGGAGGGGAACTACGGGAGGGGAACTACGGGAGGGGAACGACGGGAGCGTGCCTACGGGAGCGCAAAAACGGCACAGCGGCCCCGACCCCGTGACAGAGACGTCGACCCCGACCTTCGTTGTTGGCCTCACGTGGTCGCCCGGTCGTGGTTGTGGTCGTTGTCGCGGGGTCGTGGTTGCCCTCCCGTTTTTCCCCTCGCGTTTTTCCCCTCGCGTTTTTCCCCTCGCGTAGTTCCCCTACCGTAGTACTCCAAAACCGCAGTAACGCTGCAACAGTTCCGTTGACTATTTCGTTCACCAATCAGTAAACTGCAACGCAACAGGAGGAGTCACCATGGCCCAGACCCGAATTCTCGACAGCGACCACGCGCTCCTGCAGGAGCTGGCCGCCAGCACGGGGAAGCAGCATCAGGAGATTATCCACGAGGCGCTGGAGGCATTCCATCGCGACCGAATGCTCGACGAGATCAATGCCGCGTTCGCCGCGCTCAAGCGGGACAACAAGGCCTGGCGTGAAGAGCAGTCGGAACGCGTGGCGTGGGACGGAACGGCCGCGGACGGCGTGACGCGTGAGTAGCGGGGGCGCGGGGCAGCTCGCGCCGTCACGCGGCGAGGTGTGGATGGTCGACCTCAATCCCACGCGGGGGCGCGAGCAATCCGGCTTGCGCCCGGCACTTGTCTTGTCGGTCGACAAATTCAACCACGGTCCGGCGGAGCTCGTGATCGTGGTACCGATCACGAAGACGAAGCGAGGCATTCCGACCCATATCCTGGTGCCAGCGGGCGAAGCCGGCTTGACCTTTGACAGCTACATCAAGTGCGAGGATCTACGATCGCTCTCGAAGGATCGCCTGGTGCGGCACATGGGAGACGTCGCGCATCCGCGCATCGAAGCCGTCCAGCGGTACGTTCGCCTCCTGCTGGGCCTGTAGACGACCGGCGCGCCGGCGGGACTGCGGTTTGGGTTTACTACGGAAGGGGAACGACGGGAGGGGAACGACGGGAGCGTGCCGACGGGAGCGCAACGACGGGAGCGCAAAAACGGCACTGCGGCCCCGACCCCGTGACAGGGACTCCGGCCCCGACTTTCGTTGTTGGCCTCGCGTGGTCGTTGTCGCGGGGTCGTTGTCGCGGGGTCGTGGTTGCCCTCCCGTAGTTCCCCTCGCGTTTTTCCCCTCGTGTAGTTCTCCTCGCGTAGTGAACCCGAACCGCAGTCCCAGCCGAACCTGCAAGACGCCCATTTAGTCGTAGCGGTACACCACAGGAAGGTCGCGACTTCCGTGGAGGACGCGGGCGATAACAACGGGCTTGGGGTCGGGTCGATAGAAGACCACATACGATCCAACGGGCCAGCTCAAAACACCCGGCGCGATCTCGTCACGTACACGGCCCACGCCGGGATGATTGGCGAGGAGTACGCACGCCGCCTCCACCGCGTCCAACAGCGCCGCTGCCGCTCGAGGGTTTCGTTCCGAGACGTATGCCGCGATCCCCTCTAGATCGAGAATGGCAGCCGGAGAAAGGAGGAAACTGCTCAGGGCTCGCCAACCGCTCGTCCGACGCTCTGCCGGATGCGTGCAAAGGCATGCGGCCCAGGCACGCCTTGGCCCTCGTCCACCTGCGCGAGACCGACCGCTACGGCTTGCCGGATCGCCTCCAACTTGACCATGCGCTCTTCGTCGCGCTCACTCAGACAACGCAGCGCCTCACGGACCACTTCGCTCGCCGTACCGTACAGTCCTTCCTTCACCTTTCCTTCGACGAGCCTTTCGAGTTCGGGCGTCAGCGACACGTTCATGGCAGCTCCTTTGGGGGTCATTGGGAAGGTTATCAGAAATTGAATTACCTGTCAAATATTAACATTTTTTGCTATTTCTGGACACAGGCGCTCATCGAATCCTGCGTCTATCCAGTCCTTCGTCCTCGCACCGTCGCCGCACCAAGATTGCGGGGTCGGCGCGGGGTTGTGGTCACAGTCACGGGGTCGTGGTCACGGGGTCGTGGTCACGGGGTCGTGGTCACGGGGTCGTAGTTGCCCTCCCGTAGTTCCCCTCGCGTTTTTCCCCTCCCGTAGTTCCCCTCGCGTAGTTCCCCTACCGTAGTGCAGTTCAAACCGCCTTCCAAAACGAAGACCGCCACATCGTAACCCCGCTCGCCCCCATCAAAACCACCGCACACAACGCAATCGCCGCCGACGCATCCAGCAGCCTCGCCAAGCCGCCAATCGCAAACGACCCCACCGCCTGCGACAGCCCCACGAACACCAGCGAGTAGAACGCCATCAACCGTCCGCGAAAGCGTTCCTCCACGATCATCTGCAGCACGCCATTCGAGAGCGCGTTCCACATGATCATCGCCAGCCCCGCCGCAAAGAGCAGCGCATACGCCACCGGCACCGACCGCGTATAGGCAAAGAGCAGCAACAACGTGGGAAAACACAAAGCCGCCCCCATCAACACCCGCCCCTTAAACGGCCGGTGCGATAGCGGCCCCGCCACCAGCAGCGCCGCCACCAGCCCGCCAATCCCCACCATGGCCAGCATCGCGCCGTAGCCGCCGGCGCCCAGCCCGAGCTGGTCGCGCGCGACCACCGGCAGCAGCGTCAGGAACGGGCCGCCAAACACCGCCCCCACCGTGACCAGCAGCAGCAAGTCGCGCACATGCCCGGGCCTGAGCAGGTACCGCAGCCCCTCCATGGCGTCGGCCGAGCTCGAGCGCAGCACCTCGGCGGCAGTCATTGGGCCGGTCGTCGCGCCAATCACAGTATCCGGCGCCACGACGAGCCGAATGCGATACAGCCCCCACAGCACCGCCACGAAGCTCAGCGCATTGAGCCCAAAGCACCACGCGATGCCGAACTGGGCAATGATGAGCCCCCCTGTGGCCGGCCCGAGCACGCGGGCGAGGTTGAAGCCGCTCGAGTTGAGGGCAATCGCCGACTGCAGGTCGTCGCGCCCCACGAGCTGCACCACCATGCTCTGTCGCGCGGGAATTTCCACCGCGCTCGTGAGCCCCTGGATGAACTGCAGCACCAGCAGCATGGGGATGCTCACATGCCCCGTGTACGTCACCAGCCAGAGCACCGTCGCCTGCGCCAGGAACACCGCCTGCGTGATGCGCACGATGCGCAGCCGGTTGCCGCGGTCAATGAGCGCCCCCGCGTGCATGCTGAACAGCACGATCGGCAGCGCCCCCACGCTCGCCACCAGCCCCACCACGAACGCCGAATTGGAGAGCTGGAGCGCCAGCCACCCAACGGCCATGGTCTGCATCCAGGAGCCGATCAGAGATAGCGTCTGCCCAACCCAGAACAGCCGGAAGTTCCGGT
>CANGXD010000217.1 GCA_947457545.1 Gemmatimonadaceae bacterium | reverse complement strand
GTCATAGGCCTCGCTTTCGTTGGTGCGCATGTGCCACGTCGATTCTTCGGACTATGACGTGTCTGCGGACAGTCGGCGTTCGGTGGCGCAGTCGCATCCATGTCATCGCCCTATGGACTAGAACGGCGCGCGCTGCGCACTACGGCCAGTGCCGCCTCCAGTTGCTCGTCACGTCCATCGAGTACCCCCCTTTTCGTGGCCGACGAGGGAACCGTGGGCCTGATACCGACCCCATGGTGCTGCGATCCGTCGTGCTTGCGCACGCGCAGGCCGGTCCACGTGACCCGAAATCCACCCGGCAGCATAAAGGGGTTGATGTTTCCGTTGGTACCGGCGGTCGGCTCACCGACAATCTCGCCCAGTTTGTAGGCCTCGACGATCCCCATCGTGCTCTCCGCATAGCTGATCGCGCGGCCGTCGGTCAGGAACGCAACCTTCGCGCGGAGACGCGGCCGAATAGGCGGTAGGATCCACGGACTATTTTGAAAGGTCACGGCGTCAGTGCCCGGCAGGGAACGCACGGGGAGCTCGAAGCGGGCACTTGTGATCGTGCTGTCCGACAACCGCGGCAGTAGCAGCCGCGTGTCGAACGACGGGTAGTCGCGCAGGTCGAACACCAAGCCTGATGCCCGCTGGAGGCGCGGCAGTAGAGCGACGAACTCCGCATCGGAGATCTTCCCCAGATGCACGTACAGCACACCTGGGGCGAGTTCCGCGACTTTCTCGGGGCGTACATCGTCCGGCGTATCCCGAACCGATGTCATCTCCCGAGCGCGCAGGGTGACAGTGCGAACCGGCGCGGCGGGAGACTCGGCGGACCGGACCCGAACAGTCCGGGTGTCGCCCGGAAATCCCCACATGAGGTTGAGCAAGGCGAGATACTCCGCGAACTGCGGTGTGGCGCTCGATTCCAGTGAAGTCTGTTCGGCCAGTACCGTCGAAGATGGCCGCCCATCGATCTCCAAGACCACGTCACCCCGGCGCACGTCGGTCCGCGCGGTGTCCATGACGCGCGTGACCATTACGTCTCCCTCCACGACGCGGAGGACGACGCCATAGCTCGCCCAGGGGCGGGGGCGCGCATTATGCGATAGCCCGCCGTGGCCGTCATGCAGTGTCGCGACCATGCGCTGAAGTGTGACCGTGAAGTCGCTCGCTGACTTGTCGCGCGAGGCCGCAAGCAGCCCCGAACGCATGGTTGCCCACCAGTCTGTATCGACCACATCCCAGTATGGGTAAAAATGCTCCATGACCATCCAGAGCTCCGCTACTGCCGCGAGGCGGGTGAACCGGTCATCGGCGCTTGAAACGCAGGAGCTGAATGTCTTGGGGGCGAGGCGCCTTGCTTCGGGTACCGCAGGCATCGCGACCCGCAGTGCGACGGGCATCACGGCGGCCACGCCAGCCCCGAGGTCGATCCGTTCCGGACGGTTGGGGTCCGGGAATGCTTTGCCAAGGAGCGTTGATGCAGGCTGTCCGGCTGCGACACTCGCCGCGATCACACGGGTGCTGCTGTAGAGCGTCTGCTCCTTGTAGACGCTGGTCGCAAGCGAGACGCCACGATGCGCCCAGAACGCGACGGCGTTGCCCGCCGCGGCGGGTACCGGGCTGTGCGGCGGCGTACCGACCCGGTCGATGCGCATCGTTGGCGCGACACCCGCGAACAGCGTGCGGAGCGCGCGCGTGAGGCTGTCCGGGGTGGTGGCCGATTCGACAACGCGCAGGCCGTTGGCGAGGAACAGGTGCCAGTTGGTCGTGACGACGGAGTCGCTCGGATGGAAGAAGCGCACGTAGCCGGAAAGGCGTGTAAACGCCATCATCGCGTCGGCGCTCGCGGCGCCGAGCGCGCGGGCCTGGGCGAGCCCAGGTGCCCCCCCTACGCGCTTAACCCCGAGTCCAACCTCAAACCCGCAATCTGCGGGCGAGGTGTCCGCGGGCGCGGGCCTCGCCGTAACTCGCGCTGCTGGCGCGCGCAAAGGCTGCGCGGGAAGAGTGCCGGCCGGTAGCACAAGCACGGCACACACAAGGGCACGTCGCAATGATCAATCCCCAGAGGAGGTTGCGTACACCGCCAGCGGCGCGAACCGTACCGTTCGCCGCACGGGCAAGCGTTCGTGAAATGTACCTCGTGATGAGCACGCCGGTTCCGCGCTCTTGCTCACAGGCTATCGCACTACTACGAGCATGGGCCACGAATACCGAGGAGAGCGACGAGGGTGAACGCCTCGCGTCGCGACTACCGGCTGCGCTCCACGAGTAAGTGGCGCTCTGAGACGGAGTCGACCTCTCGCGCCAGCGATGAGCCGTGTAAAGGGTGAGCGGCAGAGCTCACGCGATGCGAGATGGACCGAATCACATGTGGCGCGTCTACTCGCAGACTGGAGACGTCGAGGTAGTCCCCATCTCGGTGGACATTCCGCCGGGGGAGTTGCCGCACGTGCGGAACGCTTGCGTCTTCCTTCCCGAGGTGGGCCAGTAGCGGGGCCATGGTGGACACAGATGGTGAAGTGGAGTCTAGGTCCAATCCTTGGCGGCAGAAGCACGTCGTTCAAAGGGTTCATGATCGCCGAGGTGCGAGCCCCCGCTCTCTACGGTCTCGGTTTTCCCAGGACGCGAACCACCTTCCCGACATATAGCGATGCCGGCGCCGTAAACAGGGGAGCGCCCGGGACCGCGAACGGCCCATGCAGCACACCGGGCGTCACCGTCCTCACCGCCCCGCGTGATAGCCGTTTGACGAATGTATCGAGGTCCTTGGCGTTCGCATTCAGCTTTGCCAGGGACGTTTGTTCCGACCGGAACTCGTGAACGATCACCACCGCCCTGCTGGCGCCGTGGCGCTCCGCCATCGAGATGGTCCCCCCGGTGGCTGTCATCAGTTGATAGCGAATTCGGTCGAGTCCTGGTTGACCCGCCTCTCGCGGCCAGAACAGCGCCTTCGAGAGATCGGTTGCCCGTGCCAGCGCCTTGGACGTCGACAGTTCCAGCCTCCGTTCCAATCCCGCGGCTAGCACCTCCGGCAACAGCTTGTCGAACGGCTCGTCTGCTTTGGCTTCCACGGTGATTGCCACCGGGCCTCTGGCGTCCTTTGCCCACACCGCGATATCGGCGTTTCGTGGACCGCCATGGCCATCGAATGCGAGCAGGGCCTCGGGCTCTACCCGCTCGACCTCCAGTGGACCGCCACCAATCTGCTCGAGGAGCTGTGCGATCTCTGTCGGAAACAGGTCGGGCCCACCCAACCATGCGCGGGCGCACTCTTTTGCGCTGCGTCCGTCGACCCACTGCGTCTCCCCGCCCTTGGGCCCGGCGAGCGCGAGCCACTGCTCGAGAGTGTGAATGGGCGTGTCGCCTTTGCGTATTGGTACTGACATTGGTGTGCTCATGTCATCGAAGCGGTGATGTTGTGCGCGGACGGCAATGCGACCCGCAATGATGAACGTGCTCTTGGAAACTCATCCAGTCAACGCACAGCGTTCACAAGCGAATCGAGCACGCCGCGAATCTTTGTCAGCTTCGCCCGCCCGCTTTGGTAATCCTCGAGAGAGAGGCCGGCCTCGCGATGCACCACACGGCCGCGGGCATCGAGGACCAGAAACCCCGGCATCGCAAACTTGACGCGATACTGCTGCCGCTCTGGTGCGGTGCGTGACCGGTCAAAAAGCGCTTGCAGCTGGCCATTCGCCAACGCCACGGAGGTGGTGATGCCGGCGCCGCGCATCGCGTCCGCAACAGTCTGGCGGTCACTATCGTCCGCCAGCACCACAATGTTCGCCCGGCCGCGATAAAAGGTATGTAGGTCTTCCAAGCCGGAGAGTGCGCGAGCCGATACACCGCATTCTGAAGACCAAAAGGCCAACAGGGTCGGACGGCCGTGGAGCGCCACGGAGCGCAGCGTATCGCCGTTCAGGAACGGCATGCGGAAGTCGACTGTCGATCCCACCGGCGGTAGCGCGGCGGTAGCGTACACAGGGCGCGTATCGCGTGTCGCATACGCGAACGCGGCCGACGTAGAAATCAGACCTGTCGCAATCAGCCAAGGTGTGAAGCGCATAGAATCTCGCGGTAGAGGTTTGGTGTTGCAGAGCGGCGCCGTTGGCGGCGTCGGTTCACAACATCACGAGCAAGCGTTCCGGTTTACCGGCCGTCGCGTAAACCATCGGCCGTACTCGCGGCGTTGAACGAGTGATCACCCTTTCCTCTGACTCCGTATGCGAGCCTGGCGACATCTTCTACTTCTCACCGTGCTCTCGGTTGGCGCGGTGTTCCTCATCGACCTGCTCTCCGGCGCGCCTACCCGCGCGGGTGGATGGTCCGGTGCACCAGGTGCTGCCCTGCGTGCGCTCCCAGACGTTCTCGTCCCCACGCTTGCTGTGGCGCTGGCCATCGCCGTGGGGACGCTGCCGCCGACGGCTGGGCATACCAGACGGGCTGCGCTCATGACGGCGGTGGTGCTATTGCTTCTCGTCTGCTTGGATCTCGCCGTTCCCGCCTCTCACGCGCTTCCTACCATCGTCAGTGCATTCGCGGGATCACTCGGCAACACTGGTGAGATCGTTACCGCATACGGCGCGGAGCACCCCCGCCGCCTTCTCCTTGAGGCGCTTCAGCGAGGAGGGCTGCTGCTTGCGCCCGTCGTGCTTGCCGGTATCTCACTCGGCGTCGCAGCATGGATTCACTCGCGGGTGATGTTCCGGAGCCCGCGGGACGGCACGGTTGCCCGATGGATCGTTTCGTGGGTGCTGGCGCCAGGCATACTCGCGTTCGTGCTGAATTGGAGCCAGAGCGCGGCGACAGACGTTCTCTTCCGGGGCGTGCCGATGTGGCATGTGGTCGTCCCATGGACGCCCGCCATTGCGCTGGCCATGGTGGGCTGGCGTGCAGCGGCGCGCTCCACCCCGAGCGAGCCGCCCGTCGTCACGCCAGACTGATGCGCGAGGGTGATCCTCCTCTTGCACCGCTCAACGAGGCTGATTTCGCCGCGCTCATTCGGCGTGAGACGCCCCGGCTTTTCGCGGTCGTGCGGTGCTTCACCGAGCGCGACGACGACGCAGAGGATCTCTTGCAGCATCTCTGGTTGATCGTGCTCGACCGGTCGCACCGACGAGACGCCCGCATGCCGATGGGGGCATGGCTGCACAGCGTGGCACTGAACTTGGGGCGCTCGCACCATCGACGTGCCAAGCGACGACAGTGGCTGCGGCTGCGTTGGGCCGCGGACCTCCCACGCACCTCCACCGATGGGAACACCGTCACGGTCGCGGATACCGCGGGAACGGCCTTATGGAGGGCGGTCGCAGGGCTGCCGCGATTACAGCGTGAGGTGGTGCTCCTGCGAGTGGTAGAGGAGCTCAGCACACGCGAGACGGCTGTTCGCCTTGGCCGAGCAGAAGGCACGGTGAAGGCCTCGCTTCATCGGGCGCTCGGCACACTGCGAACGTACTTGTTAAAGGAGGAGAGATGATGGAGGACACCATTGCAGACGACGCGCATGACGAGAAGCTGGTAGAGGTGCTCCGCGTCGCCATGTTCGAGGAACGGCCGATCCCGGCTGGACTCATCGCCCGCCTGCAGGCGCATGTATCGCACGCCCGCGCTTCGGCGGAACGTTTCACGATTGGAGAGCGGGTTGTATTCGCGACGCTGCTGTTCACAGGGCTGGCATACGTAGGCGGGCCCGCCGGCGTGATGGCGGGCGCGTTGGTCGCGACCATCTACGGCGCCGGAATAAACACGCTGGGGGGAGCAGCCGCATCGGATTGAGCGAGCGGATGCCTTTTGTGCATCATGCGGTGCGGTAGGCATCGGCGACGGCTTTCGCCATCTCCTTCGGTGATCACGACTTGCGCGCGGGTGGCTACGACAACCGCGCCGCGTTGTGCACTATCGAGCTACTCATCACCACGACGAT
>CANGXD010000216.1 GCA_947457545.1 Gemmatimonadaceae bacterium | reverse complement strand
CCCATACAGCCGCACGCTCAACTACTACACGTCCATGACGCTGCGGCAGCCGGTGCGCGCCAATCAGGCGCGGGTGCCGTCGCTCACAGTGTTCAGCTCCACGTTGTCGGAGTACAAGGCGTACCTGCGCCGCACGCCCATTGGTGGCGTGTTCTCGCTCTCCGATCCGTTCGCGTTGCGCCCTTCGCCGCTGACGCCGAGCACGCTGTCGTATCAGCTGGAGTTGGGGCGCACGGAAGCGGAGCCCGCGTTCTTCTGCGCCGTGTTCAACGCGTGCGATGCGGACCTGCGCAACTTTCTGCAGCGCAACAACCGCTTGGCCGCGCTCGAGTTCTCCATCTCGCGGCAGCGCGTCAATGATCCGTTGCGTCCCACGAGTGGCACCATCATTCGCGCCACGGTGCGGCACGCGAGCACCTACATCGGGTCCGATCAAACACAGCAGTTCAATCGCGCGTCGGGCGATGCGTCCTGGTATCGTCGCGTGGCGGGCGCCACGATCACGGCGCATATGCGTGCCGGCATTGTGCAGGGACGTGGTAGCGGCAACGGCGTAGGGAGCTTCATTCCGCCGCAGGAGCGGTTGTACGCCGGTGGGCCGACTACCGTGCGTGGCTTCCGGCAGAACGAGCTCGGGCCGGCCGTGTACATCGTGAGCGGCTACAGCACGGTCGTCGAAAACGGCGCGACGTTTTTCCGCGCCGACGGGCAGAGCATTACCGAGCGCGTCGTGCCCACCGGCGGCAACACGCTCGTGGTGGGGAATCTCGAAGCGCAGTGGGATAGCCCGGTGTTGCCGCGTCTGCTGCAGCTGGCGGCATTCGCCGATGCGGGTCGCCTGTGGAATCGCGGCAGCGCATCGCGCGGCACGTCGCTGCGTGCCGACGGTCCGGTGATAAAGGTGACCCCCGGTCTCGGCGTGCGCATCGCGTCGCCCTTTGGCGCCATTCGCGTGGACTTCGGCTACAACCCGTACGATCTGCCGGCCGGTGCGGCGTACTTCAATGCCCGTCTGCAGGAGGGTGTGGCGCCGCTCTACTGCGTGAGCCCTGGGAACACCTTGGCGGTGCTCACGCCGCTCGCGGGGCAGCCGCCGGTGCAGACCGCTGGCAGCTGTCCCTCGTCGTTCCGTCCGTCGCGTCGCCCGGGATTGCTCGGCCGCATCAATCCCAGCATCTGGATCGGGCAGGCCTTTTGACGCCGCGCCGGCGCACCATCGTGCTCGGTACCGCCGCGGTGCTGCTGCTCCTGCTCGTGGCGGCGGTGGGCGGCCTCGTGTCGCTCACGCAAACCGACTGGGGGCGCGCGCTCATTGTGCGCACCGCGATGCCGCTGGCGCGCGCTGCCGTGCCGGGTCGGTTGTATGTGGGCAAGATGGGCGGCAACCTGTTCAGCGACATCACCATCGACTCGGTCGATGTGCGCGCCCCCGACGGCACGCCGTTCCTGAGCACCGGTCCCATTCGCCTGCAGTACGAGCCGCGCGATCTGCTCGACGGGCGTATCGTCGTTCGCTCGCTCGATGTCACACGCCCAGTGATTACGCTGATCGACTACGGCAAGGATGACTGGAACTGGCGTCGTGCGCTGCAGAAGGAGCCGCGCAAGAAAAAGGCGCCCTCGAGCGGTCGGTTCGGCAAGTACATCGTCATCGATACCACCTCGCTGCACGAAGCGACGTTCGTGATGCGTCTGCCGTGGACGCTCCCGGACTCACTCAAGGGTGCCAAGCGCGACAGCGCGCTGACGTACAACCTGCGTCGTCTCGATGGAGAAGTGCGTGAGGAAGACGGGCGCACGGTGCGCGTGTACCGGTTCGTGCGCGGCAACGTCGCCCTCGGGCGCACGCGTCTCGCTCATCCTGATTCGGCGGGGATGCACTTCCCCATGCGCCGGCTCGATGTCATGTGGATCTATCCGCCCTTCTGGTTCAAGGACCTGTCGGGCGATTTCCGCCGGCTCGGGGATTCGCTCTGGGTGGAGGGCGCCAAGTTCGATCTTCCCAAGAGCAAGGCGCGCGGGAACGCGAAGATCGTATGGGGAAGCAATCTCCCCGTGCGCTACGATGTCCGTTTGCAGCTCGATACGGTCGCGCTGAGCGACTTGGCGTGGATCGATGAGACCGTGCCGCATACTGGTGGGGGCAAAGCCTTCCTCACCATGCGCAACGATCCCAAGAATCTCAACATCATCGACTACGCCATCACGAACATGGATGCGCGGTCGCTCAAGTCGCGCATTCGGGGCAACATGACGTGGGGGGTGGGCGGTGTGGTCACGCGTCTCACCGATGTGAAGCTCGACCTCGAGCCTGCGCACACCGATTTGCTCACGTGGTTCAACGGCGAGCCATTCCCGTATGACTGGCGTGGTGCGGTACGTGGGACGGTGTCGGCGCGCGGCGGCTACGTCACCGATTGGAAGCTCGATGATGCGCGGGTGTCGTTCGCGGACGAGCATGTACCCGGTGCCGTCTCGCGCGCGCAGGCCACCGGGGTGCTCAACATCTTCCAGCCGGCCGAAGCGATTCTCAAGGGCGTCGATGTCAAGATCGACTACCTCGACTTCCGTACGCCGCGCTTCGTGAATCCGGTGTTCGCCGAGCTCAATGGGTTTGCGCGAGGCACGGTGCGACTCGATTCGTTGTGGTACGACGCGTACTTCCGCGATGCCGATGTCGAACTCGTGGACGGCCCGGGGCAACCGTCGCGATTCACCGGGGCCGGTCGATATACGCTCGTCCCCGAAGGGGTGCTCTTCGACGTCGACATGCAGGCGTTGCCGCTGTCGTACACCACGTTGTCGCGGTCGTATCCCAACATGCCACTCCGTGGCAGCGCTGTCGGACGCATCAAGGCCAAGGGAATGGCCGAAAAGTTCGATTTGCAAACGACGCTCTCCGGCGAAGGTGGAGAGCTGAGCTTCACCGGTGTGGCCGACGCGCTCGAACCTGTCATGGGCGCCACGGGAACGTGGCGGATGCGCGGCGGCAACCTGCAGTCACTGTTCGGCACGTCGTCGCTCCCCACCTCCACGCTCAACATGACCGGTACGGTCGATCTGTCGGGCGCGGTGGACAAGAATGGCGAGTTCATCAACAACACGATCGTCGGTCCGCTCAAGGCCACGGTCGATCAGTTCTCACGCATCGCCGACGCGCGCGTCTTCGGCGGCAATGTGGCCGTGGCCTTCGACTCGGGCGTCGTGCGCGTCGATACCCTCACGCTTGAAAGCTCGGCGGCGCGCGTAGTCGCTCGCGGTGGCGTAGGGCTCGACCGCACCCGCCGCGATTCGCTGCGCTTCAGCATGATCGTCGATTCGCTCGGCGGGTTGCGCCCGTGGTTGTCGCCCGCCGACACGACCAAGCGCGCGTTCATTTTGCCATCCGATACGCTGCGTGGCACGGTCGAGGTGAACGGTTCGTTGTTCGGGTCCATCGACACGCTCGATACCGGCGGTCTCGATCTGTCGGCGCGTGCGGACTTGCGCGATCTGGTCGTAGCCAGCTCGCGCAGTATGCGCATGGCCTTCGATCTCGACGTCAAAGACGTGCTGCGTGGCGCGAACGGTTTGCTTACGGCGTCGGCCGACTCGGCATACGTCGCCGGTATCGATGTCGCTGCGGCGTCCGCGCGCTCGACGCTGCGCGGCGGATTGGCCGAACGCTTTCACCTGGCGCTCCGGACGCCCTCTGAATCGCGCATTGCGCTGGCTGGTGGCGTCACACGCCGCGCGGATTCCACCGACGTGTTGGTCGACACCCTCAGCATTCGCGTCGACAGCGCGAGCACCAGACCGCGCGGATTTCTGCTCTCCGGCCCCGCGACGTTGCGCCTGTTGGCCAACGGACAAGGTTCGCTGGACTCCCTCGTGTTGCAGCACACCGATACCGGACGGGTGGCGTTCACCGGGCAGCTGGCGGAAGGCGGCATAGTCAGTGGTCGGTTCGAAGCACTCGATGTGCCGCTCTCCGATGTTGGGCGCTTGCTGCGTCGGTCGGGGATCGCGCGCGGTGCCATGACCGCGAAGGCGGTCGTGAGCGGAACCCGGGAGCAGCCACGAATGGTCGGCAGCGTGCAGCTGCGTGACGCGGTCGCGGGTCGCGTGCGTTTGGGAGAACTCACGGCGAGTGCGCGCTACGATTCGCTGCGCCTCTCTCTCGAGGGCGCGTTACGCGTCAACAGCACGCCGGCGCTCACCGCCAACGCGTCGCTCCCCATCGATCTGGCCATCGCCACGCGCGGCAAGCGCACGATTGATGAACCGCTTACCGGTCGCATCCTCGCCAACCGCACCGACCTCACGCTGCTCGAGTCTCTCTTCCCCGACGTGACGCGTGCGCGCGGTACGCTCGAAACCGACGTGCAGATTACCGGCACCTGGGATCGTCCGCGGCTGCGCGGGCAGGTGCGCATGGATAGCGCGGCACTGTCGCTCGAGAATCTCGGCATTCGTCTCGAGAATGCGTCGGCGGACATCGGACTCACGGGCGACAGCATTCTCATTCGGCGCTTCGGTGCCGTCAGTGGCGCGCCCACCGATACGCTCGGTGTGTCCGGGTTCATCGGCATTACCGAGATTGCCAAGCCGTCGTTCAACGTACGGTTGGCGGCGAACAACTTCCTCGCCGTCGACAAGCCGCGTACGGCCACGCTGACGATCACGACCACCACGCCGCTGTCGCTCATCGGCTCCACCGACGCGGCACGCATGCGAGGTGCGCTGCGCATCGATCGCGGCCGCGTGTACATCAGCCAGCTCACGCAGCGGCGCGGGCTCGATCTGAGCGACAATCTCGATCTGGTAGACACCACGCGTCTGGCGATGAATGCGCTGCTACCCAACGCGCCCGGTCTGCTCATGCGGAATTTGCAGTTGGACAATGTCCGCATTGGCATTGGGGACGATGTCTGGCTGCGGTCGCCGGAAGCGAATCTCAAGCTCGGGGGACAGCTGCGCGTCACGCGGGCGGTGTCGGGCGCCGGCAACTCGGCCCAGCTGGCCCTCTCCGATTCGCTCACCGTCGAACGCGGCACGTATCAGCTCAACCTCGGATTGGCGCGTCCCACCTTCGAAGTAGAGCGGGGGCTGGTGCGCTTTTTCGGCGATCCGGACCTGACACCCACGCTCGATATCGCGGCGCTGCACACCATTCGCGAAACGCGCGCGAATTCGAATCAGCAGTTCGTGCGCATCCGCGTGAACATCGGTGGCACGGTGGACCGTCCCACGCTGGCCCTCACGAGCGCTGACAACCCGCCGCTCCCCGAGAGCGACATGTTGAGCTACCTCGTGACCGGTGAACCGGCCTACACCGTCCTCGGGAGTACGTACGCTGAGCAGGGCGCCACGCTGGCTCTGCGCCTGGCGGGGTCGTACCTGTCCAGCCGGCTTGCCGGCGGGCGCTTCGATGTGGTGCAGGTAGAGCCTACAGCGCTCAACCCCGGTGACGCGGCCAACCTCCGGCAGAACGGGCTCGGCATTCTGGCGTCCACCCGCGTGGGTGTTGGCGGACAGGTGGCGCGGAACACCTTCCTCACATTCAGTACGGGTCTTTGCGGGCTGGCGCCGCAGAGCGGCGGCGGGTCGGGCGACGCCCTCTCCCTCTTCGCGCAGGGACTTGGCGTCAAAGTCGAGCGGCGTTTCGAGGGTGGATTGTCGGTGTCAGCCGGTGTTGAACCGGGGTCAAGCGCGCAAACCTGTGGCCGACTCGGCGTCAGTCGAACCTTTCAGCAGACCCCGCCGCAAGTGGGCGTGGACTTCTTCCGCTTCTGGACATTTTCCAGAATCAGAAACTGGTAGCAGGCCTCGGCATAGCTGAGGTTATCTTCATGAGTTCCACTGGTTGCGCCCGTTTCCCTAGGCAACCGTGGGTCGTCCACGCGGTAGCACCCATGATCCCCACCTCCCTCACGCCCACCTCAAGTGCCGCGGTCAAACCGCTGCACGAGATTCTCGACGCGATTGATCGCGCCGAGAGCACTGGTGCGCGGGTACAGCTG
>CANGXD010000215.1 GCA_947457545.1 Gemmatimonadaceae bacterium | reverse complement strand
TCAACATCTCGGTGGTGATTGCCGAGCGCGATGCCGAAGCGGCGGCGCGCTCGGTGCACGACGAATTCCAGCTCGACAAGATCGGTGGTGGCGGCGTGCGCAGTGACGACCGTCTCGACGTCATCCTGCTCGGGGTCGGGCAGATCGGCCGTGAGCTGCTGCGCATTCTTCCGCGCACGCGTCGCCGCGTGAAGCCCACCATCGTCGGCCTCATCGATCGCAGCGGGTATTTGTTCGATCCCGATGGATTGAGTGCGAAGCAGTTGCTCGCGGCGGTGGCGCACAAGGAATCGGGGGCGTCACTCACGAGCATGCCGCAAGCGTTGCGGGCCACGGCGCCCGAAGCGGTCGCGCAAATTGCGCGACATGCGCTCTCGCGGCCCGTGCTCGTGGACCTCACGGCCGACGAAACGCTCCCGGCCATTCGCAAGGCGATTGGTGCCGACTGGGATATCGTGCTCGCCAACAAAAAGCCGCTCTCGGCGCCGCGCACGGAAGTGCAGGCGTTGCGGGCGCTCGCGGCCCAACATGGCGCGCGCATTCTGCACGAAACCACCGTGGGCGCCGGACTACCGGTCATGGACAGCTACGCCAAGCTCGTCGAAACCGGCGACAAGGTGTTGCGCGTGGAAGGGTGCACGAGCGGCACGCTGGGCTTTCTGCTCTCTGAAATCGGCAAGGGACGCCCCTTCAGCGAAGCGCTGGGCGACGCCATGAAGCTCGGCTACACCGAGCCCGATCCGCGCGACGACCTGTCGGGGATGGATGTGGCGCGCAAGGCGCTCATCTTGGCGCGGCTCATTGGCTTTACGGGTGATCTGTCGGATGTCACGGTGGAGTCGCTCGTGCCCGAAGCGTTCCGCGCCATGCCGGTGGCCAAGTTCAAGAGCACGCTCGCGCAGCAGGACAAGATGTGGGCGGAACGGCAGGCCGCCGCAGTGCGACAGGGGCGCGTGTTGCGCTATGTGTTGCGCGCGACGCCGACCAAGGTGAAGGTGGGGCTGCAGGCTGTCCCGCCGTCGCATCCGCTGGCCGGTTTGCGCGGCACCGACAACCAGATCGTATTCACCACCATGCGCTATCGCGAACATCCTCTGGTGATCACGGGCCCCGGCGCCGGTCCCGCCGTCACGGCGGCCGGTGTGTTGAACGACATTCTCCAGCTCACGCCCGCCTGATCATGGCTGTCAACGAATCCATCTTTCTGTCGGCGCACGAAGCCCACGGACAGCAGAGCGTCCAGCGCTGCGACGACTGCGGGCACGATCTCGACGAACGCGACGCCAGCCCCGCCTGTCCCAGGTGCGGCGGGCTGCTGGCCATCATCCATCGCGCGCCGCTCGATGTCATGGGCGCGCCGCTCGAGCCCAAAGCGGTGCAGCACGCCTTCGTACAACACTGCTGCGCCATGCCCATGGGACATCCCTCCGGTGTGTGGCGTTTCGAATCGTTGGTGATGCCCACCGCAGGCGACGCCATCACGAGTCACCCCGAAGGGAACACGCCGCTCATGGAACGGCCGCGCGTGTCCACGTGGGCCGGCTGTGAAGGACTCCTGCTCAAGCACGAGGGCTACAACCCCACCGGCTCCTTCAAGGACCGCGGCATGACGGTGGGCACCACGCAAGCGGTGCGCACCGGTGCCACTGCCGTGGCGTGCGCCAGCACGGGCAACACCTCGGCGTCGCTCGCGAGCTATGCGGCGCAGGCGGGCATTCCCGGGCTCGTGTTCGTGCCCGCCGGGAAAGTGGCGTTGGGCAAGATGGCGCAGACACTCGCGTACGGTGCCAAGACGCTGCTCGTGAAGGGCGACTTCGATGCCTGTCTGCGGCTCGTGCAGGACGCCTCGCGCGAACTGGGCATCTATCTGCTCAACTCCATCAACCCGTGGCGCGTGGAAGGGCAGAAGACGATCGTCTTCGAAATTCTGCAGCAGCTCGGGTGGGATGCGCCCGACTTCATCGTGCTCCCCGCCGGCAACCTCGGGAACACCGCCGCCTTCGGCAAAGCGCTGCGTGAAGCGAAGGCGCTGGGGCTCATTACCAAGGTGCCTCGCCTGGTGTCGGTGCAGGCCGCCGGCGCCGCGCCCTTTGCCAAGGGCTTTCGCGAAGACTTTGCACAACGATACACGGTGCAGGCGGAGACGATTGCCACGGCCATTCGCATTGGCGACCCGGCGAGCTGGGATCGTGCCGTGCGGGCCATCCGTGAAACCAACGGTATAGTGCTCAGCGTGACCGACGACGAGATCATCGATGCCAAGGTGCAGATCGATGCCGCCGGTGTGGGGTGCGAGCCAGCGAGCGCGGCAAGTGTCGCGGGCGTCAAACAACTCGTGCGCGACGGCGTCATTCGCGCGGGTGACCGCGTCGTCGCGGTGCTCACCGGACACGTGCTCAAGGACCCGGGGATGCTCGTAGAGCTACATCAGCAGCGTACGGATTTCGCGCTGGCCAATCGGCCGGTGGAGATCGACGCGTCGGTCGACGCTGTCGCGCGCGTCATCGCGGAGTCGCGCGTATGAACGCCGTAAGTGCGCGTCGTACGTTGGTGACCGGCGCCTCGCGTCCGCTGGGTGTGGAGTTGGTGCGTCAGGCGCTCATGCGCGGAGACAAGGTGTATGCCGCCTGTCGTAATCCCGCCCGTGTGCCGGTACTCGCCGATCTGCGCGCGGAGTTTGGCGGACTCGAACTGATTGCGCTCGATCCCGCCGACCCGTCGAGTGTGGCCGAGGCGGTCCCAGTGCTGGAGAGCCTCACCGATTCGCTCGACCTGTTGGTGATCGGCCCGGCCGAGGCGGGGCCGCACGAGACGCTGGCGAGTGCCGAGCGTGACGAGCAGTTGTCGTCGCTCACGGGCACCGGACTCACGGAGCACTTTCGCCGGCATGCCGTCGCGCCATTACTGCTGGTTCGTACGCTGTTGCCGTGGTTGACCAAGGGCGACAAGGCGCGCGTGTTGGTGGTGAGTTCGTGGCTTGGCTCGCTGAGCGGCAAGTCGCAGGGGGGCGATTATGCCACCTGCACGAGTGCCGCGGCGCTGCACATGCTCACGCGCACGGTGGCGCACGATCTGGCGGAGGAGGGGATCGTCGTCTGTTTGGGCAATCCTGGCAACTACGCCACAACGCCCGATGGCCCCGCGTTCCGTGTGCCGGTGGAAGACGCGGCGTTGGGGCTGCTCATGCAGACCGAGCGGGTCACACGCGACAAGTCGGGGGCGTTTGTAGACTGGACGGGGGCCGAACGCGCGTGGTAGCAGGCGCACGGGTGGCGGCGCGCGTTCTGCTGACGTTGCTCGCCACCGTCGCCTGTGCTGGCAATCCGTCGCCGTCGCCGGGCGTAACGCCTGGCGCGGCACCACCGTCAGCGGCTGCGGCCGTCGCGGGCGCCCCGGTGCCCACGGCAACCAGCAGTGCAGCACTGGCCGTCATTCCCGTGCAGGTTACGTACGTGCTGCGCGCACTGCGGCCGTCGCTCGACTCGCTCTTTCCCGCGCGCGATTCGTTGTCGGCAGCGCGCTGCGCCAATGCCGCGGGTTTGGTGTGCCACCAGTACGTGTATCGGCGAGAGCCGCTCGCGTTGCGGGCCGACGGTAGCCGGCTGACCATCGAGACGGAGCTCGCGTATCGCGCGCGATTGGGCGTCGTGGGCGGGGCACGGGTGGCGAGCTGCGGCTACGCACCAGAAGCCATGCGCCGGGCGTCGCTGAGCATGAGCACCGCGCTGTACTGGCGCCGCGATTGGCGCATCGGGGCGCAGGATACCAAGCTGGCGGCCGCGTTGCGTGACCCCTGTCTGGTGACGGCGCTCGGCGTGAACGCGACCCCCACGCTGCAAAACGTGATCGACCGGCAGCTCGCCACGTTCGCGGCCGACGCCGACACCGCCATTCCCGCGGCGGCCGACTTCAAGCCGCTCGCCGATTCGTTGTGGCAGAGTTTTCTCGAGCCCACCGCGCTCGACTCGTTGTCGTCATTGTGGTTGGTGCTCGACCCGGAAGCGGTGCGCGTAACGCCCTTCGTGGGCAACGGCATCAACATCACCACCAATCTTGTGTTGTACGCGAGGCCGCGGGTGGTGGCGGGCGCCAAGCCCATCGTGCGCAAGCGGCCGCTGCCCCCGCTCGCGTTGGGACAGGCGCCGCGGGAGTTCTCGGTGCCCGTCACGGTGGAACTGCCGTTCGTCGAACTCGGACGTCGCGCCACCGCGTTGCTCTCCGAAGAAACGGCACAGCAGAGCGTCAAGATCGATTCCGTGTTCGTGCGTGGCACCGGCGATACGGTGTACGTGGACCTCGCGGTATCGGGGGCGCTGCGCGGACGGCTGGGGCTCACGTCGCGGTTACGGTGGGACGGGACGGCCCGTGAGCTGCGCCTCGACGATCTCGATTGGACGTTGCAAAGTCGTGGTGCCCTTTCGCGGGTCAAAGCGACGCTCGCGGCGCCGCTGGTGTCGCTCGCCGTTCGTCGCGCCACGAGTGGTGGTCGGGTCCCGCTCAAAGCGCAGCTCGATTCCGTGCGGGCCGAACTACTGGTGTTGCTGAATGGGACGCTGGCGCCGGGAGTCGTCATGGGCAGCAGCGTGCGCGAGGTACAGATTACCCAGGTGACCACGACCGCCAGTGCGATCGTGGTGCGGGCACTGTTGACGGGGCAGAGTGGGGTATGGATTCAATGACATCGAAGGCACCTTCAACTCCGGACTTTTCATGATCCGTTATTCGAACCTGACTCGCGTCGTGCTCGCCGCTTCCCTGTGCATGGCCGGAGCGGCCCACGCCCAGTCGCGTCCCGCAGTCAGCGACAGCGTGACCGCAAAGCTCATGCGGCGGCTCTCCGCGCTCTCGGCCGACAGCATGGAAGGGCGGCGTGCCGGTTCGCCCGGTGGGGCGCGGGCGCGCGCGTGGATCGTGCGCGAACTGCAGGCCATTGGGGTGCCGCCGCTCGGTGCTCGCTACGACATGCCCTTCGCGCTGCGCATGCGCGCGCCGGGGCCCGATTCCGTGGGGGCCAACGTCGTGGCGCGCATTGCCGGCACCAACCCGAACGGGCCCGCCATGGTCATCAGTGCGCACTACGATCATCTGGGCGTGCGCAACGGCGAGATCTTCAACGGCGCCGATGACGATGCCAGCGGCTGCGTCACCCTGCTCATGATCGCCGAACGCCTCATGGCTCAACGGCCGCAGCACGATGTCATCCTGGCCTTCTTCGACGCCGAAGAGGGCGGGTTGCAGGGGGCACGGGCCTTTGTGGCCAACCCGCCGCTACCGCTCGAACGCGTGGCGGTGGACGTGAACCTCGACATGATCGCACGCCAGGACGGCGGGGCCCTGTGGGTGGCGGGGACGTCGCACTACCCGTTCCTCAAGCCGTTCGCCGAAGCGGCCGCCAAGAACACCCCCGTAACCATCCGGTTCGGGCACGACACCAAGGACCTCAAGCCCGGCGACGACTGGACCAGTTCGTCGGACCACGGTGCCTTCCACGGCAAGGGCATCCCGTTCCTCTACCTCGGCGTCGAGGACCACCCGGATTACCACAAGTCCGGGGACGACGCGGACAAAGTCGACCCGGCGTTCTTCCGAGGGACCATGGAATTCGCCTCGGCGCTCGTGCGGCGACTCGACGCGGCGTTGGCGTCGCTGCCGGCGCGGACCACCAAGGGCGGGTAAGGGCGGGAACGCGTCACCGACCATAGCGGGAACGACGAAGGGCCGCCCGTTCGAAAACGGGACGGCCCTTCATGACTTCCCTGCCGGCTCGAGGAGACCCTGAACCGGAAGAACCCGATTTACTGGGCGCCGATCAGGAGATCGCAAGCCCAGGACGAGCCGGCATGGGGACTGGCACTAGACAAATGATCACCTCCTCGAGATAGAGTGAAACATCCGGTGTGAACCACCACCGAGAGTACAACGCCGCCCTTCAAAAACAGCGCTCCGGCTGGCTGCCGGGGCCGGATGGTCCGGTCGGTTACGCGGCCGCTCCTCCGCGATGCCG
>CANGXD010000214.1 GCA_947457545.1 Gemmatimonadaceae bacterium | reverse complement strand
CGCACGTTGGCCGGGATGTTCAACTCGGCGAGCTGCGCCACCAGCAGATCCTTCTCGTGCGCGTTCAGCGTTTCGTCATCGCGCTCGCCCCACCAGTCGGGAAAGCGCGCGGCGATTTCCCCCGGAAAGAGCCCGCTGAAGAGCGCATTCCGCGCGTACGGCGTCGCGGTGGGAAGGATGGAGTAGTACTGCGCCGTCTCCACGTCGAAGAGCGGCGCGAGCAACGGTTCGAGCACACGCCACTGATCGAGACGCAAGCAGTCGATGACGATGAAGATGACCTTGCGATCACGCTGCAGCACCGGCAGCACGAACTCCGGGAACACGTCCACCGAGAGGGGCGGACGATCGCCTTCGAGGTCGCGCAGCCAGCGCGGATATTCGGTGCGAATGAAGTCGGCAAACGCGCGATGCATGTCGGGGTACAGGCCGCGCAGCGATTCGTGCAGCCCCATTTCGCCGGCTTCGGCGAGATCGACATCCCACTGCATCAGCTCCGAAAAACGCTCGGTCCATCCGCGCCAGTCGAGGTTGGCATACCGCTCGCTTTCGATGGCGCGGAACCGTTCCACGAATGCCCGTGCCATGGCCTGCGAGCGAATGAGCGGGCCATCGAGAATGCGCGTGATGACCGTGAGCACCTGCCGCGGCGTGACCGGCTTGACGAGGTAGTCGCGAATGTTCGCGCCGATGGCTTCCTTGAGCGTGGCGTCTTCCTCGCTCTTGGTGACCATCACCACCGGCAAGGTGGGAAGCAGTTCGCGGATGTCCTTGTACGCATCCAGACCGCGCGTGCCGGGCATCTGTTCGTCCAGCAGTACCAGATCGTACGTGTGACGCCGCAACAGCTCGAGCGCGTCGTCGGCGTTGGTCGCCGTCTGCACGACGTAGCCTTTATCTCCCAGCAGAAGCCGGTGAGGTTCGAGGAGCTCGGCCTCGTCGTCGACCCACAAAATGGATTTTGCCAGATGCGCCATGCGTTCAAGATACACGCCGCAGGCGCCCAGTTGCCCCTGCCGGGCCGCCGCAGGTGACCTCGCGGTGGTACAATTCCTGTCGTGCTGACAGAACCCCTCCCCTACGCGCTGGAAACCCTGCGTTTCCCCTTCCCGGCCCTCGCCGCGCTGGCCGGCCGCCTGCCCCTTGGTGGCGGGCGCGAAGTGGCGCTCGCCTCCCTGCTCGTGGCCCGACTGGCGCAGGGTGTGGCGGGCGGCGACACACTCCCCGCTGCCGAACGGGCCTCGCGCGCCGCAGGCGCCAAGGTGTGGTTGGCGTCGCTGGCCCTCCCTGCCACCACACGTGTGCCCTTTGCCCGGTGTGTGGAGTCTACGACAGGCACGCCGTTGCAGGTGGCCGGTGCCCTCCGCAGTCTCGTGGCCGCGGCGGGCGCGCATCTCGACGGACCGTCGGTGCAGGAGCTGGAGCGACTCGCCCGGCAGCTGGCCGGCTCCTGATCCCGGGCCTCCCATGACACACGACCACGACATCTCCCCGCTCACCCGCCTCGTGGCGCGCCTCGACCGCGCCACCGCCGGCGAGGCGGACCTCGACCTCATCGCCACCAACTTCCCGTCGCTCGACAAGGCGCTGGCCGGGGGCGTGCGTCGCGGAGATCTCGTGGTGCTCGGCGGCGACGACAGCGCCGGCTGCTCCGCGCTCGCGCTCGGGATCGCGTTGCGATTGCAGCATCGCGCGCTGTTCCTCACGAGCGAGATGCACCCCGACCGCGTCTACGAGCGAGCGCTCGCCAACTCCGCACGCGTTTCGCTCGAGAACATCCGGATGGGGACCATCTCCGACGAGGAGCGCACGCGCCTCGCCACGGCCGCCGTTTCCTTGCGCGACCAGGCCCCCGTCGTCGAGACCTTCACCGATGGCGGCCTCCCCCGCATCGCGGCGGCGATCGACGCGACACCGGCCGCGCGCCTGGTCATCATCGATACGCTCGAAGGCATCCTGCACCGCGACCATGGCCACGACGAAGCCCTGAGCTATGCCGTCGTCGCGCTCAAGCGGATCGCGCTCCTGAAGAACATCGCCGTCCTGCTCACGACCCATCTCCCCGGGCTGGATCGATCCCGCGCCGACCGGCGCCCCTGCCTCACCGATTTCGGCATCGGCGGCGCCGTGGGCGCTCAGGCCGATCTGGTCCTCGCCCTGTACCGCGAAGAACTCTACGACTTCGACCACGGCGTCTCCGGCGGGGCCGAGCTGCTCATTCTCAAGAACCGGGACGGCGCGCGGGGCTACGTGGACCTCTTCTTCGAGACGCGCTACGGGCGGTTCGAGGACGTGGCGGAATAGGGAAGGACTGCGGTTCCCCCGCACCTGCGGTCTAATTCCCTGCCGCCTGCGATCTCGGCGCGATGCCGCGGGATCACGCCGAGACGGCGGATGGCAGGAGCCCAGACGGCAGGCGCGGAGGCGTGGTGCTTTTCCTGTGCGCCTGCGGTCTGTGTGGCTGCCGTCTGCCGTCTCGGCGCGATGCCGCGGGATCACGCCGAGACGGCGGATGGCAGGAGCCCAGACGGCAGACGCGGAGGCGTGGTGCTTTTCCTGTGCGCCTGCGGTCTGTGTGGCTGCCGTCTGCCGTCTCGGCGCGATGCCGGCGGATCACGCCGAGACGGCGGATAGCAGCCACTCAGACCGCAGACGCGGAGGGACCGCAGGCGCGGAGGAACTGTAGTTCCCCCCCCGCACGCCCTATCTTTAGCGTCCGAACCACACCCCTGAGGGCGAGCGATGGCAGGCCATAGTAAATGGAAAACGATCAAGCGCGCGAAAGCGGCCACCGACAAAAAGCGGGGCTCGCTCTTCACGCGCCTCATCCGTGAAATCACCATGGCCGCCAAGCTTGGCGGCGGTGATCCGAGCGGCAATCCCCGTCTGCGCACGGCCATCGACAACGCCAAGGCGGTGTCGATGCCCAAGGACAACATCGAGCGCGGCATCAAGAAGGGCACCGGCGAGCTCGAAGGCGTCGATTATACCGAAGTGCTGTACGAAGCGTACGGCCCGGGCGGCGTCGCCATCATGATTCAGGCGCTCACCGACAACCCCACGCGCACCGTCGCCGACGTGCGCCACAAGCTGTCGCGCAACAATGGCAACATGGGCACTAGCAACTCGGTCGCGTTCATGTTCGACCGGAAGGGGCAGATGACGGTGTCGGCCGAAGGCGTGAACGAAGACGCGCTCATCGAGGCCGCGCTCGAAGCGGGCGCCGACGATGTGGTGCGTGAAGACGAGCAGTTCACCATCACCACCGACCCGGGTTCGCTGCACGCCGTGAAGGAAGGGCTGGAGCTCAAGAAGTACAAGGTGGAAGAGGCGGAGCTCGCGTGGGTGCCCAAGAACACCGTGAAGGTGGAAGGGGAAAACGCGACCAACCTGCTCAAGCTGCTCGAAGCGCTCGAAGAGCTCGACGACGTGCAAAAGGTCGACGCGAACTTCGAGATGGACGAAGACGCGATGGCCGAAGACTGATGGTCACGAGGCGCGCGTGAAGCTGGTGCTCGGGATCGACCCGGGCACGGCGGTCACCGGTTTCGGCGTGGTGGCGCTCGACGGTCGCGTCACCACGCTGGTGGAGTGCGGGGTCATTCGCACCAACGCGCGCGACCCGCTGCCAAAGCGGTTGCACGAAGTGCATCAGGGCGTGGTAGAGCTCATCGCGCGCCATCGCCCCGATACCATCAGCATCGAAGACGTCTTCTACGCCAAGAACGTCCGCACCACCGTCGTCCTCGGCCATGCCCGCGGCGTGATTCTGCTGGCGGGACAACAGGCGGGACTCAGCATTCGCGAGTATCCGCCCTCCGAGATCAAAAAAGCCATTACCGGGCGCGGGTCGGCGACCAAGGAGCAGGTGCAGTTCATGGTCACGCGCCTGCTGCGCCTCAAGAGTGCGCCGCAACCGGCCGACGCCGCCGACGGCGTCGCCGCCGCGCTGTGTGCCTGCATGTCGGCATCGCTCCCCAAGATGCCCGAATTTTCGCTCAGCGCGCTGCTTGCCAAAGCTGCGCAGGAGAAGCGTCGATGATTTCGCAGATCAGTGGGACCCTCATTTCGCGCGAGTTCGATCGCGTGGAAATCATGACCGCCGGCGGGCTCGCCTACGAGTGCCTCATTCCGCTCTCGGTGTACGAAGCACTGCCCGCCGAAGGCAAAGCGGTCACGCTCTTCACGCATCTCTCCGTCCGTGAAGATGCGTGGCAACTGTTCGGCTTTTCGCACGCGTACGAGCGCGCCGTCTTTCAGAAGCTGCTCGTGGCCAAGGGGGTCGGTCCGTCGTTGGCGCTTGGCATTCTGTCGGCGCTCACTCCCGAGCGTGTGGTGCGCGCCCTCCGCGAGAAAGACATCACCACGCTCATGCGCGTGCCGCGGGTAGGGCGCAAGAAGGCCGAGCAGATCATTCTCGATCTGGCCGACAAGATCGATAGCGTGGGCAGTGGGCCGGCGACGGCCGGTGCGCCGTCAACGCCGGTGGCCGATGACGCGATGCGCGCACTCATGGCGCTGGGCTACAATCAGGCCGATGCCGATCGCGCCGTGCGCGCCGTTCTCGAGGGCGGCGGCACGGCGGATGTGAGCAGCGTGGTAAGAGGGGCGCTGGCGAAACTGACGGGGCGGTAGAAACCCGAACTACCGCCGATACCCGCTCGACTCGCGCTGCGGCTTGCCGCAGTTCGGCACCGTAATGGGCTGACCGTTGGGGCCATTCGGCAGTGGATTCATCAGCGTGCGCGAGCTCGGCTGCGGATCTTCGCTCGCGAGATACGCGAACATCGCCGTGAGCGTCGCGTTATGCTTGAGATCATCCTGAATGATCTTGTCGAACGAATCGCGGTTGGTGTGCCATGTGGTGTTGCTGTAGTCCCACGAGAGCGCGCCAAGGCTCGCGGCAGGAGCGCCGTAGCAGAGGAATGAGGCGTGATCGCTACCGCCACCAATGCCGCTCGGGCCGCTGAGACGGATGTACTGCGTGAGCTGGCTCGGCATCTGCGCCATGTACTGCGCGAGACGCGGCCCGTTCTCCGGCAGAATGCTCGGCCCCGTGCCCACGATGCGCCCCGTGCCGTTGTCCTGATTGAAGACGAACTGCACCCCCTTCACGATTTCCGGATGATCGGCCGCGAATGCGCCGGAGCCGTTGAGCCCCTGCTCTTCGCCGCTCCAGTGGCCCACCACGATCGTGCGGCTCGGATTGGGGAGCACCGTCTTGAGAATGCGCAGCGCTTCGAGCATGGTGACCGTGCCCGTCGCATTGTCGGTGGCGCCGCTGTGTCCTTCCCAGCTGTCGAAGTGCGCCGAGAGCACGACGTACTCATTGGGCTTGCTCGATCCCTTGATCTCGCCGATGACGTTGAACACCGGCTGCTCGCCGAGGGACTCACTTTCGGCCATGAGCTTCACCTTGGGGCCCTGGCCGTTCTTCGCGAGACGGAAGAGCATACCATAGTCTTCGCAGCCCACGTCGAAGGTAGGCAACGCGCTGTTGCGCGGCGATCCGAAGATCTTGTCGATGCCCGGATAGCTCGACCAGTTGGACTCGAATACCGCCACCGCACCAGCAGCCTTGAGATCGGCGTAGAAGGTGGGCACGCGCTGCGTGAGTCCCTGATACGTGGCCGACAGATCGCGCTGCGCTGAATCGAGCGCCGCTGCCGTGGCCGGCGTGGCAAACTCCGCAATCTGCGACGGCATGCGGCAGCTGAGGCGCGGCGCACTGGCCAGCACCACCTTGCCCTTCACACTCGGCAACCACGCCTTGAAGGCTTCAGGCGAATCGTACGGCGCGAGTACCGCGACATCGCCGTCCACCCACTTGCCCGCGGTGTTGCCACTCCACGACAGCATGGTGGCCTCGAGTACCTTCACGCGCGGCTCCGTGAGCTGCGCGAAGGCCACGCCACGCTTCCAGGAGTTCCACGTGCCGTAGCGCTCCTTACGCGCCGTGACGCCCATCTGCTTGTAGGTGGCCAGCAGCCAATCCTGCGCGCGGTTCAT
>CANGXD010000213.1 GCA_947457545.1 Gemmatimonadaceae bacterium | reverse complement strand
CGCTGGCAAACGCAGTCGGTGCCAACGACCGCGTGGATCAACGGCGTCTGGGGATTGCGTCGCGACAGCGTCTGGGCTGTCACGGGCAACGGCGAAATTCTCTTCTACGACGGCCAGCAGTGGGCGCTCAAGTTCCGCACCGGGCGCAATCTGCTCGACATCCACGGTCGCGATGTCAACAACATCGTCGCCGTTGGCGATGAAGGACGCATCTGGCGCTTCGACGGCCGCACGTGGCAGCGTGAGGAGTCAGGGACCGACGCGTCGTTGAACGCCGTGTTCGTGGGAAACACGCGGACGTTCGCCGTGTCGGGAAATCAGATCTTCGGCTATCGCGACGGCGAGTGGCAACCGGCGGTCGTGATTGCCGGCAGCAACTTCAACTGGCTGACCGGTACCGGCGACTCCGACGTGTATGTCGGTGGCTGCGGCGCGCAAACCCGTCGCTTCGACGGCACGACGTGGGTCGCGGAGGTGCCGACGAACTTCTCGCAATGCACCTTCAGCGGATTTGCGCTCCCCGGCGGTGGCCTGATCATCGGTGGCGCGCAGCGCGACATCATCAGCGGCACGGGCCCGAACGGCGCCACACCGGGACGGCAATAGAACTGCCGTTCCCCCGTGCCTGCTGTCTGTGTGGCTGCCGTCTGCCCTCTCGGCGCGATGCTGCGGGATCACGCCGAGTACGCAGACGGCAGAAACTACAGATGGCAGGCGCGCAGCGACCGCGGTTATGCTCCGCCCCTGCCGTCTGTGTGGCTGCCGTCCGCCGTCTCGGCGCGATGCTGCGGGATCACGCCGAGTACGCAGACGGCAGCAACTACTGTTGGCAGGCGCGCAGCGACCGCGGTTATGCTCCGCCCCTGCCGTCTGTGTGGCTGCCGTCCGCCGTCTCGGCGCGATGCCGCGGGATCAGCCCCAACACCGCAGACCGAAGTACCCAAAGACAGCAGGCGCGCCGCAATCGCGCCCAAGCGGTAGTGCCGGCGGCGACGGCACCATGAGCAGCGCCGCCACCAACACGTTCACGCCGCGCACCAGCCCCGGGTTGCTCTCCGCCTCGTGAACTGACACCAACTCATCATTGTCGGGCGTATCCCATACACGCAGCATCGCTTCCCCTTCGCTGGCACAACAGAACGGCGGTCACACGAAGTGCCAAAGGGAGCATGTTCCATACCACGTGCTGCGCCATGCGTGACGCGCGACACGCATCGCGACGTGCTACTCGGTGCCGACGCTCGGGCACACGTCGTTCACCACGCACCGCCCACAGTCGGGCTTGCGCGCAAAGCAGGTGCGGCGCCCGTGCCATATCAGCAAATGGCTGAGCAGGGCCCAATCCTCCTGCGGAAAGAGCGGCATCAATTCCTTCTCGATGCGAATGGGATCAGGCTCACGCGTCAGACCAAAGCGGCGCGCGAGGCGCTGCACATGCGTGTCCACCACAATGCCTTCGTTGATGTCGAACGCATTTCCCAGAATCACATTCGCCGTCTTGCGACCTACGCCGGGTAGCGGCACGAGCTCAGCAATCGTGCGCGGTACCTCGCCGTCGTGGTGGTCCACCAAACGGTTGGCCATGCCCACCAAGCTCTTCGCTTTCGCGCGAAAGAAACCGGTGGTGCGCACGATCTCCTCGACGTCTTCCACCTTGGCCACGCTGAGTGCGTCGGCCGTCGGATACGCCTTGAACAATGCGGGTGTCACCATGTTCACGCGCACATCGGTA
The DNA here is from genome assembly GCA_947457545.1 of Gemmatimonadaceae bacterium. Taxonomy (GTDB): domain Bacteria; phylum Gemmatimonadota; class Gemmatimonadetes; order Gemmatimonadales; family Gemmatimonadaceae; genus Gemmatimonas. Next base: position 4,300 of record CANGXD010000213.1, on the reverse strand, counting down.
CACTGCGCTGAGAGAATAGTCGCGCAGAGCAACTCGAAGGCATTGGAGTGATCGAGCTCGCAATGCGCATCGGGGTACTCGACCTTGAGCCGTTCGAGCACCACCTGCGCAATCTCGCGCTTCGCCGTCTTCGTCCTGGGACTCTTGGCCACCGGCGCCGCGCGCTGCGAGGGCTTGAGGCCGTAGGTCTTGGAGGTGTTGCGTGCCATGAATGATCCTCAGTGATAACCGCCGTCCCCCCGCTCCTGCCGTCTAGAATCCTGCCGTCTGCGTTCTCGGCGCGATGCCGCGAGGTCACGCCGAGACGGCAGACGGCAGCCACACAGACCGCAGGGGCGCAGGACTATACGACGCGGAGTCGCGCTGTCTGGGCCGCCGTGCTTCGGCCGCGCCGTGCGGACGCGAACGCCATGACCTCGTCGGCGCTGCGCGTGTTGAGCACGTTGGCGGCCGACAACCAGCCTTTGCGCGCAATGGCGACGCCGAGCTCGAGGTTGTCGAAGCCTTGCGGCGAATGCGCGTCGGGGCCGATGCTCACCATCGTTCCCTTCTCGGCGGCAATGCGGCAGGCGCGCCAGTCGATGTCGAGTCGGTGTGGGTCGGCGTTGAGCTCGATCGCCACGCCCACCTGCGCCGCCTTCTCCATGATGGGCTCGAGATTGATCGCGTACGGCTCACGGGTGAGCAGCAGGCGACCCGTCGGGTGTCCGAGAATGGTGAGATGCGGATCGTCGAGCGCCTTGAGCACGCGGTTCGTCATCTGCTCGGCGTTCATGCCGTATCGCGTGTGCACCGACCCGATCACGAAATCGAAGTGATCGAGGAACGCCGCGTCGTAGTCCACCCGTCCGCAGGGGAGGATGTCCGCTTCGATGCCCTTGAGCACGCGCACATCCAACCCTTCGTTGCGGAACATCGCGTTGAGGGCATCGATTTCCGCGTGCTGCTCGAGAATGCGGTCGCGCGACAGTCCGCCCGCGTACGTGTTGGACTGCGAGTGGTCGCTCACGCCCACGTAGTGCAGCCCGCGCGCGTACGCCGCCCGCGCCATCTGCTCGATGGTGGCGGCGCCGTCGCTGTACTGCGAGTGGCAGTGCAGCGCACCGCGCAGGTTCTGCTCGGTGACCAGCGTTGGCATGTCGCCGCGCGCGGCGGCCTCGACTTCACCGGCTGCTTCACGCTGTTCGGGCGGAATGAACGCCATGCCGAGCTGCTCGTACAGCGCCGCTTCGGTACCAATGGATACCGCGGCGCCATCGGCATCGCGCAGCTCGTCATTGGTGAGCGTGAAGCCCATGCTCGACGCGCGCTCGGTCACTTGCTTCACGTGCGCCGCGCTGCCCGTGGCGCGCCACAGCGCCAAGGCAAACTGCTCAGGGCGCACACAGGCAAGATCCACGCGCACGCCGTTGTCGAGGCGCAGCGCCAGTGAGCGTCCGCCGCCACCAAACACTTCCTTCACGCCGCGCAGCTGCGCGAGCGATGCCGCGACCACGCTCGGTGACCCGCGCACCGCTGCGACGAGATCGACATCACGCACGATTTCCATGCGGCGGCGAATGCTCCCCGCGACCTCGATGTGCAACACATCGGGGTGCACGCGCAGCGCATCGGCAATTCGTTCGGCTTCGGCGCGCGCATGCTGCCAAAGCACGTAGGCTCCCGTCGCGCGCAAATCGGCCAACCCCTTGAGCACCTTGTCGGCCGTGCGCGCGCCGAACTTGGGGAGCGCCGCGAGCCGACCGTCCTGCGCGGCCTCCTCGAGTTCAAGGAGCGAGTCGATGTGCAGGTTGTCGTGAATGGAGCGAATGCGCGCAGGCCCGAGACCGGGGACGCGCAGCATTTCCATGAGGCCCTCGGGGGTCTCTTCCTGCAAACGCTCGAGCATTGCCGAGCTGTTGCTCTCCGCGAGATCGCGCAGGACCTCGAGCGCTGCCGGGGCGACGGCGTCGCCGACTGCCAGTTCGCGACGCAACGCGTCGGCCAACTCCCGCTCACCCAGCGACGCCGTCGTACGCGCGGCGTTCTGCATGGCCTTCACGGAAAACTTGTCCTCGTCGTGGAGCTCGAGGAGGACGGCGATCTGGTTGAGAGCGTGAGCGGCGGAGCGGCAATCCATACTGCAAATCTAACCGCTGGTTCTGGTTGCTGAGATCTCAGACCTCAGACCTCAGGCCCAGACCCCAGACCCAGACCTCCGAGCTCAGAGCTCAGTTCCGGATAGGCGTGAGAATCGAGCAACGCAGAAGCGAGACGCCAGGACCTGCGGTGGCGGTTTCCCGAACCGCGGGTCCTCGCCTCTCGCTTCTGCGGTCCTGGACTCTCACGCCTATCCAGAGCTGAGTTCTGAGATCTCAGATCCAGAACTCAGCTCTGAGAACTCAGATCTCAGCTCTCCACGCCCGCCAGGTGTTTCATCTGTTCTACCAGTTCATGCATTTGGGCTTCCGTCAGCTCCATCTCCTGGTGCCCCGCGCTCGCGTCGAGCAGGCCTGTTCGCATGCTTACGCCCACCTGGTTCACGTAGCGCACTTTGGCCAGCAGTTCGAGCGTGATCTGGCGCAGCCCGTGGTAGCGCCGCTTTTCGGCGTTGGCACGGCGGAAGCGAAGGGTCAGGTCTTCGGGTCCCAGCGTCCGTGCGAGCGCGATGACGTCGTCGACGTTGCGGCCCGGCAGGTTGGCGCGGTCGGGAATGCCGTTGTTGGACCAGCCGCTTTCGGCGAAGAACAACCGCCCCACATACTCGATGCCGTCGTGCGCCGTGTGCAACGTCACGCGGACTTCGCGGCCCTCGACCACGATGGTCGCGAGCGAAGTGAAAGTGACGGGGCCGAAAGGAACCATGATTTACGCGCTGTGCTGAAGAAACCGGTCGATCGAGCGGAAGAGCAGGGTGGGACTTTCGACGTACGGCACGTGTCCACAGTCATCGAGGACGACCATCTCTCCGCCAAGCGCTTCAGCGGCCGCTTCGGCCGAGGCGAGGGGGATGGGGTCCTGTCTGCCATGTACGACGAGCGTAGGTACGCGGACGGCACGCAGGGATTCGGTGAGGTCGTACTGTCCCAGCGACTGCCATACCGACTGCTGCACCTTGCCGGTCACCCGGAAGGGGGTGAGCGCGGTCGCCCGCGTGGGGTCGGCGAAATAGCCGGCGACGCTCAGTTCGAACGCGCGTTGGCGGTACGCCACCATGTCCGTCTCGCGCAGCCCCGAGGCCGCCAGTTCGTCGCGCAGCTGCTGCACCACCGCGCTTCGTCCCCGTTCGGCCAACGTCTGTTCGAACTCGTCGCGCCAGCCCCGCGTAATGGGCGCCGGCGAGATCAGCACGAGCCGAGCCGGAGGTACCAGCGAGGGGTCGATCGTGCACTGGACGGCGTACAACATGGCCAGCAACGCGCCCCACGAGTACCCCACGATGGTCGGGCCTGTCACACTGGGCGGCACCAGGCCAAGCTCACGCACGACGAGTCCGAGATCGTCCACCTGTGTGCGCCACGTAATGGGCTCGGGGCTGTCGGACTTGGACTGACCGCCGCCGCGCTGATCGTAGGTGAACACGCGGTGCGACTCCGCCAGCGCGAGCATCTGCGGATACAGGTAATCGTGGTGCGCCCCCGGACCACCGTGCAACAGCAACAGCGGCGGCGCCGAGGCCGGGCCGTCTTCGCGGAGGTACAGCGGAAAGGGCGTGGTCGTCGTGAAGGGCATGCGTGTGCGGATGCGGGAAAGGAGATGGGGCAAGTTAGCGCGGCGGATGCCCGACTCTCAGGGGCGAGCGAGTAGATTTCCTGCATGCCGCCGCTCGGGTACCGCCGCCTTACTCCATCGTCGTCTGCCGCCGAGTCGGGCGTGCAGCGGGCTGTTGCCGACGGCCGCGCAGCGCGCGGAACGCTCCGTTCGCTGGCGTTGCTGGTGGACCGCATGGCCACCCTCGGCGTGGACGGGGCCGGCGCACTCACCAACCCCGACGCCGCCGTCGCGGTCCGTGAGGCGCTGCGCCAGTTCACGGGGCGCATTCGCGAAGCGCCCATGGAGTGTCGCGTGGTCGAAGTGCAGTTCATCCTGGCTGGCGAGCCGGTAGACCGTGCACTCACTCGCGACGATCCGCTCATCGGGACGCTGCTCTTTCGCTGTGTCTCGCTGGGCATCGGCGCCATTACGGTGCGTCAGGGCGCGGCGCCCGGCGAATTGCTCACGCTGGCATCACTGTTGGCCCAGCCGCGGTCCGGCGGGTCCGCCGCCACCAACGACACGCCGACCTCGCTCAGCGTCATCAACGAACAGCAGGCGTCGCGCG
>CANGXD010000212.1 GCA_947457545.1 Gemmatimonadaceae bacterium | reverse complement strand
TCGATGACCGGTTCGTCGATCGTGAGTTCGCGCCACACCAGCAGAATACCGGACACCACGGAAGTGATCGCGAGCGTGGTCACGAAGCGCGATTCGAACCAGTCGAAGCGCTCACCGCGCTCGAGCATCCACTGCAGCGATCCCACCGTAAGCGTGAGCAACACAATGCCCAACACATCGACCGACGTCGCACGCACCTGGTGCGCGGCATCTTTCACGTACGTCCACACCATGACGCCGGCAATGAGCCCCAGCGGTACGTTGATGTAGAAAATCCATGGCCACGCATACGCGTCGACAATGAAGCCACCGAGCGTGGGGCCGATGGTCGGCCCCACCATGACGCCCACGCCGAAGATCGCTTGGCCGATGCCGCGCTCGTGTGGCGGAAACGCTTCGAACAGGGTGGTTTGCGCAGTACTGAGCAACGCGCCGCCGCCAAGGCCCTGGAGTACGCGCCAGAAGACGAGCCCCCAGAGTGAGGTGGCGGCGCCGCAGAAGAAACTCGCGATGACGAAGATCGCGATGGAACCCGTGAGATAGCGCTGTCGACCGAAGTACGCCGATAGCCAGCTCGACATGGGAATGACGATGACGTTCGCGATGATGTAGCTCGTACTCACCCACGCGATTTCGTCGAGCGTCGCGCCCAGCGTGCCCATCATGTGCGGAATGGCGACATTCACGATGCTCGTGTCCACCAGCTCGAGCACCGCGGCCAACGTGACGGCAATCGCGATGAGATAGCGGTTCTTGTACGGATCGTCGCGCGTGGCGGGCTGCGCATCGTGCGCGTCGGCTTCAGCCAGGGCCTTCAGCTGCTCGACGTGCAGAGTGCGCATGACTTCGGTGGACACCGTGCGCTCCTGTTACTGAACGACGATGTTGGCGAGCACCGACATTCCCGGACGCAACGGGCGATCCTTGCCCAAGCCTTTGGTCACGCGAATGCGTACCGGCACACGCTGCACCACTTTGGTGAAGTTGCCGGTGGCGTTATCGGGCGGGAGCAGCGCGAATTTGGCGCCGGTCGCGGACGAAATGCTTTCCACCACGCCCTCGACCGGCGCGTTGCCGTAGGCATCCACTTCGAGCTCGACTTTCTGCCCGGGACGCACCCGCGCCAGCTGCGTCTCTTTCACGTTCGCCGTCACGTAGATACCGCTGTCGGAGACGATGCTCATGAGTGTCTGCCCGGCCTGCACGAGCTGCCCGACTTCCACCTGCTTGCGCGATACCGTACCGGTCATCGGTGCAGTCACCGTGGTATACGACAGCTGCAGCGCGGCATTGTCGCGCGCGGCTTCGGCCGCACCTACGCGCGCACGCGCGAGTCGCACACCGGCTTCCGCGTTGGCAATCCCACTCGTCGCCGCGGTCACCGTACGCTGCGTGACCGACAGTTGGGCCTGCGCCGCGTCGTAGCTGGCCTGCGCGGCATCGAGCTGTGCCATGCTGATGATCTGCTTGCCCGCGAGCTCCTTGGCGCGCGCGAGATCGCTCTGCGCCTTCGTCAACTGTGCCCGCGCTGCTTCCACCTGCGCTGATCCCACATCACGCTGACTCGACGCCGTGCGCACCACCGTCACAGCCTGCCCGTCGAAGCCACCGCCGCCAGCTGTTGCGCGCGCGGCCGCCAAGTCGGCGTCGGCCTGCGCCAGCCTCACCACGTACTCACGGTCATCGATGCGCACGAGCTCGGCTTTCTCTGTCACCATCGCATTTTCATCGACCGACACCTTGGTGACATAGCCGCCCACCTTGGCGACGATCGGCACGATGTGCCCTTCGACCTGCGCGTTGTCCGTCGACTCGTGCGTGCGGCCGTACGACCACTTGGTGTACCCCCAGCCGCCCACACCAACCGCCAGGGCGCCAAAAACGATCAATCGGATGTTCATGGTCTATACGTTCGAGAATGTGAAATCGGCGATTGCTGGTACCGCAGAAACGGTGGCGCTCACGAAATACTCCGCACACGTCCCATGGCCCGCGCGAGCGCAATACGTGCGCTCTGATACGTGGCCAGGGCATCGTTGCGCAGTGTGCGCGCCTGATTGAGAGAGAGCAGCGCCGCAATCACATCGGCGTTGCCGGCAACACCGGCACGGAACCGCTCCTGCGCCTGCGACACTTCCTGCTCGGCCAACCGCAGCCGTTCGCGCACCGCGTCCACCTGTTCGGTGGCCGATGCGATATCGAGCAAGGCCGTGCGCACTTCGAGAGTGCCCTGTGCCCGCAAATCACGCAGACGCGCATCGGTTTCGCGCGCGACCGCCAGCTGCTCCTCGAGGCGCGACTCACGACGGAAGCCGTCGAAGATCCCCACGGAGAGCTGCACGCCCCACGTATACGTGGGCAGCATGCGTTCGTAGTTGCGGCCAATCACGCCCTGTTCCACGAGCGCCGAGAGCTGTGGCGTGCGCTCCCAGCGAATGGCCTTGGCGGCCTGCTGCTGCGCGTTCTCTTGCGCCCGCAGCGCGCGCACGTCGGGGCGCGCATCCATCGCGGCCGTCATCGCATCACGCTCCGACGGCAACGTGGGCTCGAAGGGCAGCGCGGCGAGCGAATCGCTCAACTCCACCACGGCATCGCTCGCCATCCCCGTCGCACGCTTGAGTTCGAGCAACGTACGATCGCGCTCGTTGCGCGCTTGAATGATCTGCGCGCGCACGTTGGCCAACTGCGATTCGGCGCGCGTCACGTCGAGCGCGATGCCCACGCCTGCCTGCAGCTGATCGCGCGCGATGCGCACGAGATCGGCGGCGAGTGTGCTGTCGGCACGGCGCGCGCTCAGCTGGGCTTCGGCGCGTGCGGCGCGCACATACGTCGCCGCAGCGTTCGCCGCCGCACCCTCGGCCTGCGCATCGAGCTCCGCCGTGGCCGCGCCGACCGTCGCCTGCGATGCGCGCCAACTCTGATACTTGCCCAGATCGATCAGCGGCGCCTGCACACGATAGCGCAGGTCGAGCGTCGGGATCGGCCCCAGCAGCTCGCCATCGGGGCGCAGCAGCGGGCGACCAGTCGCGGGGTTGTTGAAGGAGAAACCGAACGTGGCCGAGTTGAGCGTGCGCTCGGATTGCTGCACCGCCGCCGCGAGATCGGGGAAGAGTGCACCGCGGCGCTGCGTGACACGGGCATCGGCCTGCGCAACTTTGGCGCGTGCCACGTCGATGGCGCCGTTCTGCTTGGCGGCCAACCGGGCCGCGTCGCCGAGCGAGAGCCGTGTCTGCGCGTCGCTCCGGCTGCTCCCTACGGCCAGCATGAGGGTCAACGCGACCGGAAGGTGCAGGGCGCGGGAATAACGGAGAAGACGCATCATGGGGCCGTGGGTCTCAAGGCACTCAGGTAGAAATCGAGCATTTCGTGGAGCACGCGCTCGTCGGAGCCGAGCGTCGGGTGCAGATCCGGCATCGCTGCCCAATTGGCGTGCGAGATCCAGACCGCGGAGTATATGCGCGCCGCGAGCATGGCATCGAGCGGGCGGAATTCCCCGCGGGCGATCCCGCGCTCGATGATCGCCGCCACCAATCGCCGGCCACGGGCAATCACTTCGTCGGCGTAGAAGGCGACGAGATCGGGGAATTGGCGCAGCTCGGCCATGACGAGGTGGTTCAGCGTCCGCACCCGTTCGGTGCGCAGAAACTCCCACCAGCCGGTGCCCAGTTGCCTTAGCAGCGCCTCGGCGCTGTCGTCGGGGCCCCAGCCGTCGCGCCGCGCCTCGGCGCTCGAGATGGCGTCGACGATCGTGCTGCGGACCATCTCCCTGAAGAGCGCTTCCTTGTTGGGGAAGTAGAGGTAGATGGTGCCTTTGGCGACGCCGGCGCGCTTGGCGATGTCGTCGAGCCGCGCGCCGGCAAGGCCGCGTTCACCAAACTCGTGAAACGCGGCATCGAGAATCTGTTGGGGGCGCGCCTCTGGATCCCGCCGGCGCGCGAGCGATTCGGTACTGACTGGCTGGTCAGTCATATTCGAATGATATGTCGACCCCCACAAAACACAACGGGCTCGGCGTTCAGCCGAGCCCGTCGAGGCACTTTCTTGCTTTCCCGGAAGAGGAAATCAGCCGACCGTGGGAGCCACGACGGTGATCGAGGCCTTCTTGCCCTCTTCCTTGTGATGTTCGGCGAACCGCGCATTGGTCCAGAGCACGATGCCGTACAGGATCGCGCCAATCAGGATGGCGCCACCGATGAGACCGGTGAACGCGGGACCGATGTCGGGGTTCGTGTCGTGCTTGTGGCCAGCCATGGTAGGTACGGGGAGTGTGGTGGCGAACAGCTTACTCGGCGTCGGTCACGCGGACCGAAACCATGTGATCATTCTGCGCGATGGACGGCAACAGGTCCAGCCCTTCGGTGATCTGCCCGAACACCGTGTGCACGCCGTTCAGGTGACGCGTGTTGGACTCGCTCAGCACCATGAAGAACTGGCTGCCGCCCGTGTCCTTGCCCGCGTGCGCCATGGAAAGCGCGCCGATCTTGTGCTTGTGCGGGTTGCCGGCGGTTTCGCACTTGATGCGCCACCCCGGACCACCCGTGCCCACGGGGCCCTTACCGTCCTTCGTATGCGGGCAACCGCCCTGCACCACAAAGTCGGCAATCACGCGGTGAAACTTGATGCCGTCGTAGAAGCCGCTGTTCGCGAGCTTCTCGAAGTTCTCAACCGTAATGGGCGCCTCGCCGGGGAACAGCTCGGCGACAACGGTGCCCTTGTTCGTTTCGAAAGTGGCCAGCTTGGTCACGGAATGTCTCTCGGAAAAAGGTCCAGCCGGAAACTAGTGAGGGGACACCGGTAGGCGGGAGGGCAGAAATCTTAGCGCCGTGCTGATCCCGCATAGGGCAGGTGACCTATGGCTGAATCGCCTCCGCGCCGTAGAATAGCCTCGGTTCCTCCTGTCCCCTCCAGGCCCGTCCTTTATGTCCGAATCTCCCGCTCCCTCGCGCCGCGATCTGCTGCGTGCGGGGCTCGGTGCGCTCGGGGCGACGACCCTCGCCCCGCTCGCCGCCAATGCCCAGCCGCCCCGCCAGCCCAATGTCGGGCGCATCGGTGGCCTCATCAACCAGCTGGGGCAGCAGTCCCAGTGGAAAAGCCCCGAGCTCCGGCTCGTGCGTCGCATTACCCAGGGGCTCAACGAAGCCGAAGTCGCCCGGGTGCGGCAGATCGGCTACGACGCCTATCTCGAGGAGCAGCTCAACGCAGCCGCGCTCCCCGATACGGATATGGCGACGCGCCTCCAGAACCCCATGTACACGCGCGTGCTGGGCTTCACCCCCAAGCAGCTGTTCGAGCAGTGGGAGCGCGGGTCGAACTATTTCGACTCGCAGCTGCCCTACAACCTGCTCACCACCGAACGCGCGGTCTTCTCCCGGCGGCAGCTGCAGGAGCGGATGTTCGAGTTCTTTGCCGACCACCTGCACGTTCCCTCGTGGGAGCGCGGGCTGCCGGTGATTCACTACGAGCGCACCATTCGCCCGCATCTTCTGGGCAGCTTCGGGGCACTCACCCGTTCGGGGATGCGCAGCACGGCAATGCTGCAGTATCTCGATCAGGTGTGGAGCACCCGATTCGGCATCAACGAGAACTACGGCCGCGAGCTCATGGAGCTCCACACCGTGGGGTGGGACGGCGGCTACACGCAGGACGACGTCGTTGGCGTGGCGCGCATGCTCACCGGCTGGAGCATGAACGCCGACTACGAATTCGAATACAAAGCCAACAACCACGACTTCGGCGCCAAGTCGGCCTTTGGCGTGTCGTTCCCCGCGCGCGCGCAGGCGTTCTCCGGCACCGCCGGCATGGACGAAGGCATCGCCTTTGGCGAAATGCTCATTCGCCACCCCAGCACCAAGCGTTTCCTGGCCAGCAAGCTGCTGCGCTGGTTCGTGCGCCCCGATCCCAGCGAGGCGCAGATTCAGGCCGTGGTGAACGCCTACGGCGCCGAGGGGGATATCAAGGCGATGCTGCGCGTCGTGCTGTCGCGCGAAAACCTTTTGCGTGCGCCGGCCAAGCTCAAGCGCCCGTTCCACTACGCGGTCTC
>CANGXD010000211.1 GCA_947457545.1 Gemmatimonadaceae bacterium | reverse complement strand
TACCCCGATACGTCGGAGTAGCCTCCGTGGCCTCTTTTTCTTGGATGCCTCCGTGTGAGCAGTTCAGCGATTCTTTGCCGCCGCCACTGAATCCTTGTGCGTGGCAATGACCCGCCGGATGGCCTCACGAATGTCCCCGCCGGCCGCTGTGTACACGGAGTCGAAGCGATCGAGCCGTTCGGCATAGACGCGGCGTGAGAGCAGCACGGCATTGTTGAGCGGCACGCGCTCCACCCAGCCTACTGGATAGCCGCGCAGTTGCGGGCCCACGCTGTCAATGAGGCGGCGGCGGGCGCGGGCGTATACGGTGTCGCGCGCTACAATGCGCTGCGCGGTGGCCGAGTCGGGGAGCGCGGTGAAGACGCTGTCGATTTCGCGCGACGTACGCTCCCAGAAGGCACCGAGGAGCAGGTCGTCCTGCCAATCGTCCTGGGCGCGGCGCAACAGCGCGGAGTCGCCCTTGGCGCGGAAGAAGTGTACGGCACCGCGGCCACCGACGAAGGTGGCGAACGACTCGTTGAACGACACCTGCCCTTTGGCGAAGAAGGTGGTGTGCAGGAGTTCGTGCAGCACCGTGTTCACGAGGGTGACGCTGTCGGCCTTCACGGTGGTGCTGACCAGCGGGTCGTTGAACCACCCCAGCGTGCTGAACGCACTGGATGGCCCGACGGTGACGTCGAAGCCGTCGGCTTTGAGCGCCTCGGCGGTTTTGCGCGCCTCCTCAAAATCGAAGAAGCCTTTGTAGGGAAAGCGTCCCACGACCGGGAACCACCACGTTTTGCGCTCGAGGCGGTCGCGGTAGGCGGCGCTCACCACCAGCACCAACGTGTCACGGTCGAGCTGCGAGAAGGTGGTGAAGCTCTCTTCAGCCTTGAGGCGCAGCGAATCGATGGCGAACTGCCGGGCCTCCTGCACGAGCGCGAGCTTGGCCCGGAGCGCAGGTTCGGTGCTTTCGCGCACCGCCAGTACGGCAATGGGCTGCCGCCGGGCCAGAATACGCGCTTCCTCGTAGGCGGCCCGGGACAAGTAGCATCCCATGGGGGTGACGCCGAGAAAGAGCACGACGAGCGCAGCGGCCGCGGTGCCGAGTGGTTTGAGGAGCCGGCGCAAGATCTGCCACCGTGTACCGGTCTGAGGTATCATTGCTGGTATGTCGTTCGTTCACCTGCACTGCCACTCCGAATATTCGCTCCTTGACGGCGCGAACCGTATCGAAGATCTGATCAAGCGCGCACAGCATTACGAAATGCCGGCGCTGGCGATTACCGATCACGGTAACATGCACGCTGCCTGGGAGTTCCAGGAGAAGGCGAAGAAGGCAGGGGTGAAGCCCATCCTCGGGATGGAAGCGTATGTGGCCCCGGGCGACCGGAAGCAGCGCGGCCGGCCGGCGCCGGGGGTGAAGCCGTATTATCACCTCGTGCTGCTCGCCCGCGACCTCGTGGGCTACAAGAATCTCGTCAAGCTCACGTCGCTGGCCTACACCGAGGGCTTCTACACCAAGCCGCGCATTGATCGTGAGCTGCTGGCGAAGTATTCCGAGGGGCTGATCGTATCGTCGGCGTGCATGGCGGGCGAGGTGGCGGCTCACCTGCTCGACGACCGCATGGACGAAGCGCGCAAGGCGGCCGAGTGGTATGCGGATGTGTTCAAGGACCGCTATTACCTCGAGGTGCAGGCGCACACGAGTGAAGGTCAGGCGCGGCTGAACGCCAAGATTCTGGGGCTAGCCGACGACCTGCACCTCCCGGTGGTGGCGACGAACGACGCGCACTTTCTCAAGCACGAGGATCACGACGCGCACGACGTGCTGCTGTGCATCGGCTTGGGGAAGGACCGGAACGACAAGGAGCGGATGAAGTACGACGACGGCCTCTATTTCAAGAGTGCCGACGAGGTCCGCAAGTTCTTCCCGGGGCGCGAGGATGTGCTCACGAACACGCTCGCGATTGCCGATGCCGTGGACGTGCAGTTCGCCAAGAAGTACTACGTGCCGTCGTTCCCGTTGCCCGCGGGGGTGGAGACGGAGAACGACTTGCTCGTGCAGATCTCCACGGAGGGCGCCAAGGAGCGCTACGGGAGTCCGCTGCCGGCCAATGTGCAGGAGCGTCTCGACTACGAGCTCGGGGTCATCACCAAGACGGGCTACGCCGGCTACTTCCTCATCACCGCCGACTTCATCAAGGCGGCGCGTGACCGTGGCATTCCGGTAGGACCGGGTCGCGGCTCGGCGGCCGGGTCGCTGGTCGCGTACGCGACGCGCATTACCGATGTGTGTCCGCTGGAGTTCGACCTGCTCTTCGAGCGCTTCCTGAATCCCGAGCGCGTGAGCATGCCCGACGTCGACGTCGACTTCTGTTTCGAACGTCGCGGCGAAGTCATCGAGTATGTGCGGCAGAAGTACGGCAAGGACAGCGTCGGGCAGATCGTCACGTTCGGAACGATGAAGTCGCGCGCCGCCGTCAAGGACGTGGGGCGTACGCTTGGCTTTTCGCCCGCCGAAACCGACGCGCTGGCAAAGCTCATTCCCAACGCGCCGAACAATTCGCTGACGGTTGCCGAAGCGGTCACGCAGGTGCCGGAAGTGAAGGAGCTGTACAAGGACGAGCGCTACCGTCAGCTGCTCGACTTTGCGATCAAGCTCGAAGGGTTGTCGCGACACACGGGTGTGCACGCGGCCGGCGTGGTGATTGCGCCGGGTCCGCTCGACGAGTTCGTGCCTATTTGCACTCAGGCCTCGAAGGGCTCGGGCGGCGACGGTGACGAGCGCGTGATCGTGACGCAGTACGACATGACGGCGCTCGAAAAGGCTGGCATGCTCAAGATGGACTTTCTTGGGCTCACGACGCTCACGGTCATCACCGACACGATCAAGGCGATCAAGGAACGCACCGGGGTGGAGGTGACGCTCGAGGAGCGCGGCTTCACCGACGAGAAGACGTATCAGGTGCTGCGCGCCGGGCGCACCGGCGGCGTGTTCCAGTTCGAATCGCCGCTGGCAACGGACGTGCTCAAGCGCATGCGCTGCGACCGTTTTGACGACTTGGTCGCTTCCAACGCGCTGCTGCGTCCCGGTCCGCTCGACGCGGGGATGCACAACGTGTACATCCGCCGCAAGCGCGGCGAAGAGCCCACGGTGTACGCGCTGCCGGAGCTCGAGCCGATTCTGTCGAACACGTACGGCGTCATCACGTATCAGGAACAAGTGATGCGTATTGCGCAGGTGCTCGCAGGCATCTCGCTCGCCGAAGCCGACGTGCTGCGTAAGGCCGTGGGTAAGAAGGACGCCGAGCTGATCAAGAAGGAGCTCGGCAAGTTCTCCGAGAAGGCGATCGCCAAGGGGTACGACCCCAAGATCATCGAAGAGCTTGCGGGACAGATTGAGACGTTCGGGCGTTACGGATTCAACAAATCGCATAGCGTCGCGTACTCCGTCGTCGCGTATCACACCGCCTTCCTGAAGACGCATCATCCCGCGGAGTTCATGGCGGCGCTGCTGTCGTCGAACATCGGGAAGACGGAAGAAGTCATCAAGTACATCGCCGAAGCCCGCGAAATGGGGCTTGAGGTGCTGGCGCCCGATGTGAACGAATCGGGGTGGCGCTTCACGGTGATCGCGGACAAGCGCATTCGCTTCGGGTTGGGCGCCATCCGCAACGTGGGACGCGGCGCCATCGATTCGTTGCTCGCCGCGCGCGAAGAAGGGCCGTTCACGTCGCTGTACGATTTGTGCTCGCGCGTGGACCTGCGGCTGTGCAACAAGCGCGTCTTCGAAGCGCTCATTGCCGCTGGCGCGTGCGACGGGCTGGGTGGACACCGCGGACAGCTCATCGCCGCGCTCGACGCGGCGATCAGTGAAGCGGCGCTGCAGCAGGAAGAGGAAGAGAAGGGACAAGGCTCGCTCTTTGGCGACCTGCTGGGGGGCGGGCCCGACGCCAGCGATACGCCGCGCAAGAACGGCGCGCCGTCGCTCCCCAACATCCCCACCTGGACGGAAAGCGAGCGGCTGCAGCGGGAAAAGGAGCTTCTGGGCTTCTACATTTCCGGCCATCCGCTGGAGAAATACCGAACAGAGTGCGAACTCTTTGCGTCGCACACGGTCGCACAGCTGGGGAACTGGGTCGCGGAGCCGGTGACCATCGGCGTCGTGATCACCTCGATCAAGAAACAGATCTCCAAACGCTCCGGGAATGAGTTCGCCCGGTTGACAGTCGAGGATTTTTCCGGATCTTCCGAGGTGCTGGTCTTTCCCGAGGCGTGGGGGGTGATTGCGGAGCGTGTCCGCCCCGACATCCCGCTCCTGCTCAAGGGCGGGTACTCCAAGAAGGATCAGGGTGTCGAAAACGCCACGTTCATCGTGGAAGGTGTGACGCGCTTCGAAGAAGTGCGGGCCAACGGTGAAGTTGCCGTGGCGATCGATCTGGGCCCGGGGCTGGATCTCCCGGCTGCGGTGTTCGAAGACGTTCGGGCAAAGGTGGAGTCGCACGAAGGATCGGCCCCACTGGAGCTCCGCTGGCGCGATGCGAGTGGGCGGGTCGTACGATTCCGTTCGAAGTCGCTGACGGTGACAGCGTCGGCCGCAATTCTTTCCGACCTTCGCGCGCTGCTTGGCGCCGACCGGGTGCGTCTCGTGCGCACCGGTGGCTGACGAGCAACGCGTGATCTTTCCAGGATAGTCATGGCTGCTGCCCCGGTTCTCGAGTTCGAGCGCCCGATCGTGGAACTCGAAAAACAAATCGAGGAGCTCAAGCGACTCGCGTCCGATCAATCCATCGATGTGGCCCGCGAAATCGTGCCGCTCGAGAAGAAGCTCCACGACGCGCGCATCCAGATTTACCAGAACCTCACGCCGCTGCAACGCGTGCAGGTGGCGCGCATGTCGCGCCGTCCGTTCACGTCGGACTACCTCAGGCTCGTCTTCACCGATTTCATCGAACTGCACGGTGACCGCCTGTTCCGCGAAGACGCGGCGATCATGGCGGGGTGGGCGCGTCTCGACGGCGAAACGGTCATGGTCATCGGCCACGAACGTGGCCGCGACACCAAGGAAAATCTCAAGCGCAACTTCGGCATGCCGCATCCGGAGGGCTATCGCAAGGCGCTCCGCCTGATGAAGCTCGCCGAAAAATTCCAGGTGCCGGTGATCACGTTCATCGACACACCGGGCGCGTGGCCGGGCCTTGGCGCCGAAGAGCGCGGCCAGAGTGAAGCGATCGCGCGCAATTTGCTCGAGATGAGCAATCTGCAGGTGCCGATCGTGGCGACCGTGATCGGTGAAGGTGGCTCCGGCGGCGCGCTCGCGCTTGGTGTGGCCGACCGCGTGCTCATGCTCGAGAATTCGGTGTACTCCACGATCTCCGTCGAAGGGTGTGCGGCGATCTTGTGGAAGGACGGCAAGAGCCCCGAGATGCGCGAGAAGGCGGCGACGGCGCTCCGCATCACCGCGAAGGATCTGCTGGAACTGCGCATCATCGACGAGATCGTGAAAGAGCCGGATGGCGGCGCGCATTCCGATCATCTCGAGACGGCGCGTTCGCTGCGCGACGTGCTCACGCGCAACATCGAAGAGTTGCGCCGCCTCAAGCCGGATAAGCTCGTGCGACGTCGTCGGGAGAAGTTTCTCCGCATGGGCCAGTTCACCGAATAGGCGTTGGTGGTTGTGGGACATCTCATCGAAGTCGCCTTCCGGGGCAACCGGAAAGAATTCTTTTCGTGGGACGGCGAACAGCCGCCCCCGCTGCGCGCGGCCATTATCGTCGACGCCGACCGCGGAGAAGACTTCGGTCGCGTGCACTCCACGGGCGAACTCGCCGAGGTGCGCTGCAACGGCTGTGCGCACGGCTGCGGCACGACGCCACCGCCGCGCAAAGCCCTTCGTCTCGCCACCAAGGAAGACGAAAAGCTCGACCGTGAGCTGACCGCCTTGAACGAGCAGGCACGTCGCGCCTCGATGGAGCGCGTAAAGAGCAACGGGCTCGTCATGAAGCTCACCGACGCCGAGTGGCAGTGGGACCGGCGCAAGCTTACGCTGTTCTTTACAGCCGAGAAGCGCGTGGACTTCCGCGGTCTCGTGC
>CANGXD010000210.1 GCA_947457545.1 Gemmatimonadaceae bacterium | reverse complement strand
CGTCTGGCGCGGCCGTGGCTCCTCCACGGACGACGCGGGGCCAACGTCGGTCGGCGCGAGGGTCTCGCGGCACGACGCGACCACCATCGATATGGCCGCGATCAGACACGCGGCGAGCGTACGCTTGTTCACAGCGAGCTCCATTGATTAGGACACAAATGCAAATGAAGCAAAGATCATGAAGCAAAAGACCGTCACGCGCAAGGACGTGTTTGTCACGAAAACCACGCCAATTGGTGGCGGAAGATGCTTTGTGCAGTGCCGCAGCTGCGACCACGGACCTC
This sequence comes from Gemmatimonadaceae bacterium, assembly GCA_947457545.1. Classification (GTDB taxonomy): domain Bacteria; phylum Gemmatimonadota; class Gemmatimonadetes; order Gemmatimonadales; family Gemmatimonadaceae; genus Gemmatimonas. The sequence continues at coordinate 5,840 of CANGXD010000210.1, read as the reverse complement.
GTGGGACCCAACACTCCACAACGCCAAGCAGCGCCGCGCGGCGGGCTCAGTTTGATTCCCGCCGTTCGGCATGGATTGTTGTCGAATTAGTTGACGGTATCGCACGACCGTCCCACAGACGTTCAGTCTGAGAGGGCGCGCAGTAGCCGGTCGATGGCGTCGTAGCCGGTGGGCGTCGTGATCGTATCGCGCTGCGCCCCGGCGTTGATGAGAACTGCGACTGATGTCGGCCGCCGCGTGTCCTGCCAATACGAACGCACGCAGGCATCTACGGCCCGTTGCAGCGGCGTACGCCCGTGGCCGTCGCGGGCGTTCACATCGGCGCCGGCCTCCACTAGCTGCGCCACTACGCTGTGCTGCGCCCGCCACGCCGCGACATGGAGTGGTGTGCTGTGCGGCGCGATATCCCAATAGCCGTCGCCCGCCGGCCACCGCAGGTCGACCGTGGGGACGAGCTGCAATAGCACGCCGAGCGGCGCGAGCGAGCCGTTGGCGGCGCAGCGCCCGATGAATTCCGGCAGTCGCGCGAAGAACTCCTCGCGTTCATGCAGGTTGGCGGCGAGTCTCGCCTGCACACTGTGGAAGTCGCCCAAGGCACTGTCGACGGCGATCGCGTCGAGCCCCGACTGTGGCAGCTCCACGCCACGTTCGGCGAACAGCTGCAACACATCGGTGCGTCCATGCCACGCCGCTACGGAGAGCGCGCTGCGGCCATTGAACGACAGCAACGCATCGCCGCCCGCCTCGAAAAGTGCTTCGATAATGGCCAGCGCGTTGTCGCGCAGCAGCGCGTGCACGAACGGCGACTGTGGCCAGGTGCCTGCCGCATTGGGATTTGCACCATGACGCAGCAGCTGCACCACGCCCTCGAGATCGTGCCAGTCGCACTTGCGCAGCAACAGCGTCGTCAGGCTGGTACTGGTGAGCGCCACAGGGGCGTTCAGGAGTGCGGCCACGACGTCGTGCGCGTACCGCTCAGCTGCATGATACGGGACTTCGTCGTCGTTGGGGTCGGCGCCGAACGCCACCAGCAGCTCGACGAGCGGTGCGCAGAAGGCCACACCGGCGGCGCCGTACAACACACTTTCATGTTGCGGTGATGGCGTGTGGCTACTGTCCGCGAAGCCCGTGTTGGGCGAGGCGCCAGCGGCAAGAAGCAGACGCGCCGTCTCCACGACCTGCGGCGACCGCGCCCGATCATCGCGCAGCCACCGCGAGAAGCAGCACCAGGTGAGGGCGTCCCACCCATGAGGACCGCCTGTGGTCGTCACCAGGGCGGGGTTGTCGGCGAGCAACGCGCGCATGGTGTCGACATCACCGCTGACGGCGGCCGTAAAGATGTTCTGCTGCGGCAGCGACGGGTGCTCAGCCAGCAGCGCGCGCGCCTCCGCGAGCGTGCCGGAGCTGTGCGACATGCGCACGGGAACTGCTGACGCGATGAGATACGCGTCAGCGACCGCGCCCGGTACGGCTGCCCTGGTCACGACGTGCCTTACGGCTGGCGCGCCAAGGCGCGCGAACCTGTGTACACGTACATCACTTTGCCTTCTTCGGTGCGCGTGAACATGCGCTGCGTACCGATGAAGATTTCACCCGGCGCGCCGCCACGCACGGGCGCGGTCACGGCGCCCTGCTTGAAGATCAGCGCCCCGTTTGTCTGCGTAAACTCCACGGTCACACCGCCCATCGCGAACTTCCCGACGAGCGCCGTCTGTTCGGCGGCGGTGAGCTCGCGCGCCTCGGCACGCGGCACGTAGGCGAGTGGTGTGCCGAGCACCAGCCGGAGCGCACCATCGCGAATTGCAGCGTTGCCACTGCCAGGACCATTCGCCAGCACGATGACGGCAACGTTCCGTTCGGGCAGCATGATGACGTCGGCGTTGTAGCCATTGATGGCGCCGCCGTGCGTCCACACCCGTTCCGGTTTTCCGTTCACGCGCGCGCTGCCCACGACAAGGCCGTACCCGTACATCGCGGAGTCGAGCCCACTCCCGCCGGCGTGCGGCACATACCCGGTCGTCGCGCGACGAACGACGCCGCGCGGCAAGGCTTCCTTGCCGTCGATGACGCCGCTGTTCATGAGCGCGATGGTGAAGCGCGCGAGCTCGGGCGCGTTCGAGAAGAGAAAGCCTGCGGCCCACTGCGCCGTGTTCTCGGTCATGGGGCGTACGACCGCCATGGCGCCATTCGCGCCGGTCGCCGTGTGACCCATTGCGGTGGGATACGTCAGCGCTTCGAGCGGTTTGAAGGTACTGAGCTTCATTCCGATGGGACGCAACACCCGCGATTCCACGAGTGACGCAAAGCGCTGCTTGCCGGCGACTTCAGCCACATACCCGGCCATGCTGATGCTCGGGTTCGAATACGAGAAGGTACGACCGGCGCCGGTGAACATGAGCGAGTCGTTCACCTCACGCATCACTTCGCCCAACGCGCCTTCACCCATGCGCCCGTACGCGACGGCGTTGTCGATCCAGCCGGCGCTGTGCGTCATGAGCTGTTGCGTCGTCACGGCGCCCACCCGCTTGCCCGCGAGCGTGGGGACATATGCACTGATCGGTCGTTCCATATCGAGCTCACGACGTTCGGCGAGCGACGCGAGCATGGCGCCGGTGAACATCTTCGTCACCGATCCGACGCGCAGCAGCATGTCGGCCGTCATGGGCTGCTGCGTCTCGACGTTGGCGAGGCCGTAGCCCTTGGTGTATGCCAGCTGTCCATTCACGACCACCGCCACCGTGGCGCCGGGCGATCGGGACGTGGCCAACGCGCTACGGGCAATGGAATCAAGCGTGGGCGCCCAGGTAGGCGCAGCCTGAGCCGTTAACTCGGTCGCGAGGTACAGCGCCATCGCGGTGGCGACGCAGGCACAGCGGCGGATGTTGTCGGAGGTCATCACGTTGGCAGTCATGCCAACAGTTTACTGTCCGTTAGAGATCTGTGCTGAGCCGGAGCACAATGGCGCGCCCCGCCGCGTCGGCAAACTCCTTGTACCGCGACATGAAATCGCGATAGCGGTGGTTGGTCAAGTTGCGCACCGAGAGGTCGACATGGACGAGCCCACGTGACGTAAGCCGACTGAAACCGGCCGACGCGTGCAGCACGGCCAACGCCGGCGGCGCGAGGTCGTCGCGGAAGGTGCGCGACTGGCGCGCGTTCCACTCGCCACTGAGCGAGAGTGACTTACCCGGGCCTTTCTCTTCCCAGCGCAGTGCCCCGGTCGCACGCATAGGGGGGACGAAGGGCAGGGCGGTGCGATCGACGGTGTTCGTCGCATGCACCATGTCCGTGCTTGTCGAGAAGGAGAGCGTACTGGTGAGTGGAACGGTAAAGGCGGCCTCGATGCCCACGAGTCGCGCGTCACCCTGCCGCACTTCGAGCGAATCGAGCGCGCGTCCCGGCAGCCCCACCGGCGCGAGGTAGATGTAGTCGCTGATGCGGTTCAGGTAGCCAGTCACTTCACCACTCACGCGGGCGGTGCGCAGACGCAGTCCCAGGTCGGTGTTGATACTGGTCTCCACGCGGAGATCCGCACGCCCGATCTCGAAGGCGCGCGTCCCTTCGTGAAAGCCGTTGGCGAACAGATCGCTCGCGCTGGGGGCGCGGAACCCGCGCGCGACATTGAACGCGAGCGAGACCGGCGACGTCGCCTTGTAGACCGCGCCCAGCGTCCCGGTGGCCGCATCGAAGCGTCGCGACGTGGGCGCCAGCTGCAGCACACTGTTGCCCGGCGTACTCAGTGAGCGCAGGTCGTAGCGCGCACCGCCGGAAAGCGACCAGTCGCCGAGCGTACGCTGCTCCAGCAGATACAGCCCCGCAGACTGCGTGCGATTGTCCGGAATGAGGGTTTCGTTGCCGAAGGTGCGGAACTGCGTGCTCTGCACGGCGGTGCCGATCACACCCGTAAAGCCGGCCCACGGCGCGTGATGCCAATGCGCAAAGGCCGTGGCCGTCCGTGACCGCAAGCCGAGCGTCACGTCCGGCGTTGTCGCCCCGTCGAACTCGGCGCGCCGGTTGTCTTCGTAGCCCGCCTGCAGCTGCAGGCGCTGCGCCCCGTATCGCACGTTGCTCTCGAGCGTGAGCCGCTGCGTGCGAATACGCTGACGGCCATCGTAGCCCGGCGCGGTGACGGGATCGTCGGCAATGCGAATGGTTTCGTCGCGCGAGGAGGCGGTGAACTCGATGTCGTGACGGGTGCCGTGCCAGCCGGTGGCCGCCTCGAGGTAGCCCGTGCGGTTGCCCGTGTTGAAGACGGCCCCACCCGGCGTTTGGAGATCACGGGCATTGCGTCCCATGCCTGAGAGTCGCCACCCGAAATTCCCGCGCGCGCCTTCACCCACGAGCGTCGCCGAGGGCGAGAGGTTCGCGGAGTTGTAGGCAACCGAGAGACGGCCCCGCGTCACGTCTTGGGGCCCTTCGGCGCTTGGCAGTCGTCGGCGCACGACGTTCACCACGCCGCCCAGCGCATCGCTGCCGTAGAGCACACTGGCCGGGCCCTTCACGACTTCAAGGCGCTCGGCGTCGGCGCTTTCCACGTTGGGCGAGTGGTCGTGCCCCCACTGCTGGGTTTCCGTACGCTGCCCGTTGGCGAGCGTCACCACGCGGTTGTTGGTGAGCCCGCGGATGACCGGTTTGCCGATACCGGTGGTCATGGAGAGCGAGCGGACGCCGGGGATGAGTTCGAGCGTTTCGCCAAGCGAAGCGCCCTGGCTGCGGCGGAGCGCGGCGCCGGCGAGCTGGGCGGTGGGCTGCGCGATGCGGCGCGCGTCGGTGGCGACGGCGGTCGCGGTAACCTGCATGGTGGGTAGGGCCCGCGCGGAGTCGGCGGCCGCGCGCTTTACAGAGTCCCGCGCCGGCGGCTGCTGGAGCGTCGCGGCAAGGCAAAAGGCAATAAGTGTTGCTGGCATAAACAAAGTTTAGGTGAAACTAAACTTTGGGGCAAGCGGGCGGGGCGGTGCCTCTGCGTCCCTGCCGTCTAAAGCCCTGCCGTCCGCCGTCTCGGCGCGATGCCGCCGGTCCGCGCCGAGACGGCGGACGGCAGCCACACAGACGGCAGGCGCGCAGGAGAAGCGTTACCGCGCCCGCTGGACCATCGCCCCCAGTCTCGCCACCGCGTCGGTCACCGACCGTTCATCGGGGCCGAACGAGAAGCGCATGTACTGCCGGAAGCGTGACGTGTGGTCGGCGCGGCGCTTGCCGGGGTTGATGTCGAAGAACATGCCCGGCACAGTGATGACCTTTTCGCGCAGTGCCGCTTCGAAGAACGCTTCGCCGTCGTTGAGCGGGGCAGGGAGCGACGCCACGCTGCCCCACACGTAGAAGCCACCGTCGGGTTCGTGCTCGACCGTAAGGCCGGCCGCACGGAGTCCGTCGACGAGAATGCGGCGCTTGCGCGCGAACGCCTCGTGGATGGCCACGACCTCCTGTCGCGCCCGCGCGGGCTCGAGCAAGGTGCACGCCGCTTCCTGCAGCGGGCGGTTGCCGCCGCCATCGAGGAAGCTGCCGGCACTCGTGGCGGCCTCGATCACACTGGCCGGCCCAACGATCCAGCTGAGGCGCCACCCCGGACAACGCCAGCCCTTGGTGAGACCGTCGAGAATGACCACCGGGTCGGCGTTCACATCGTCGACGAATTCGGCGGCGCTGACCGTCGCGCCTTCCACCAGCCCCTCATCCCACAGATAGTGGGAGTAGAACTCGTCGAGGATGAGCGTGCACTTGAGCTCACGGGCCTCGTGCACCCACGCGGCCAACGCACTGCCGCGCAGCACACGGCCCGTGGGGTTCGCGGGGTTGGAGAGCAGCAACGCGCCCAGTCCGCGGCCGGTGATTTCCCGGCG
>CANGXD010000209.1 GCA_947457545.1 Gemmatimonadaceae bacterium | reverse complement strand
CAGTGACCGTCGTGCGGGTGATGCAGGTGACCGTCGACGAGATAGTCGATGTGGTCTCCGTGGGGGACGGCCACGTGGCCACACCCTTCGCCATGCTGATGCGCCGAGTCATGTCCTCCGCACCGATGTGCCGGCGTGCAGTCCGCAGGGTTGGCCGCGGAGACATCGATCCGGTGCTCATTGACCGCATCGCCGTCCTGATGGTGGAGGTGGCCATCGTGCAGATAATCCACGTGTCCATCGTGGAGCACGGCGGTGTGGCCGCAACCCTGACCATGCACATGCGAATGATTGGCATGCTGTGACATACGCGACTCCAAAGGGCCCGAGATAAGGAACCGCCTGGTGCGCCCTCGGGCGACGTCACCAGCCGGGTGGTGAATCCAGTCCGTTAGCCGAGTGGCTCGGCCGCGTGACGGAGAATGTTTGTCAGCAGCTCGCGGACATGGGCATCGGCCAGCGTGTAGAACACATGCTTGCCGTCGCGGCGAGAGCGCAGGAGCCCTTCCGTCTTGAGCAGGCGGAGTCGTTGCGAGATCGTCGGCATGGGATCACCGGTGAGCGCGACCAGATCCGAGACGCAGAGCTCCCGTCCATCCAGCAGTTCCAACAGAGCCAATCGTGAAGGCTCACCGGCCGCGCTCAGCATGCGCGCCGCTCTCTCACGCACCGTTACGGCAACAGTGGGCGGGGCAACGGGTGCGGCGTGAGGCAGGTCGAGGCAGTCATCGGGCGACATGCCCAGAGATATACTTCGTCATTTTCATATTTGCAATAATGTAATAGAAATAACGGCTATCGACGCGTCATAGCCATAAGAAATGACGCTTGGCACCGGCCATTCGCGGGTCTTGCGCGCCGCGTTGTTGATAGTAGTTTCTCACTACTGTTTACCAATCGCCACTGCGAGGCAATCCATGGCCAAGTCTGGACGGGTTCAGGTGAAGCTGCGCTCCACCGAGAGCCATTACATGTACGTCACGACCAAGAATCCGCGCACCATGCCCCAGCGCATGGAAAAGCTGAAGTATGATCCGCACGTCCGGCGGCATGTGCTCTTCAAGGAATCGAAATGAGCACCGACGACCTGACTGTGGACTCACGGCTCCCGGTCACGGTGCTTTCCGGCTTTCTCGGCGCCGGCAAGACCACGCTGCTGAATCATGTCTTGTCCAATCGCGATGGGCTGAGAGTGGCCGTGATCGTGAACGACATGAGTGAGGTCAACATCGACGCGCAGTTGGTGCGGGGCGGCGAGGCGGCCCTCTCACGGACCGAGGAAAAGCTGGTCGAGATGACCAACGGGTGCATCTGTTGCACGCTTCGTGACGACCTCCTGCTCGAGGTCGCGCGCTTGGCCGCCGAAGGGCGTTTCGACTACCTGCTCATCGAAAGCACGGGGATCGGCGAGCCGCTGCCGGTGGCGGCCACGTTCACGTTTGAGACGGAGGAAGGGGTCTCGCTGTCGCACGTGGCGCGGTTGGACACCATGGTCACGGTCGTCGACGCCCACCGCTTCCGTCATGACCTCGGCTCCCTCGACGACCTCCGCGAACGACAGATCGCGCTCTCCGACGACGATGAACGCACCATTCCTGACTTGCTCATCGATCAAGTGGAGTTTGCCAATGTCATCATCATCAACAAGGCCGATCTGCTGACCGAGACCGAACTCGGAGAAATGCAGGCATTGCTGCACCACCTCAATCCCGACGCAGAGCTCATTGTCGCCACCCGTGGCGTGGTGTCGCCATCGCGCATTCTGGGCACGGGCCGTTTCGATTTCGAGCAGGCCGAAGCGGCGCCGGGGTGGCAGAAGGAGCTGGCCGGAGAACATATCCCGGAAACAGAGGAGTACGGCATCAGCAGCTTCGTTTATCGGGCGCGGCGGCCGTTTCACCCGGAGCGCCTCTGGCGCGCGGTCGATGCAGGACTCCCTGGTGTGCTGCGCGCCAAAGGATTTTTCTGGGTCGCCACGCGGCCGGATATGGTGGGCACGTGGTCGCAGGCGGGACAATTGCTGGAGGTGAACCCCGGCGGCTACTGGTTCGCCGCCAGCGACCCGGACTCGTGGGACGTGGATGACGAGGAGCGCGAGATCATCGAGGGGCACTGGCACCCCGACGTTGGTGATCGGCGCCAGGAGATCGCCGTGATCGGCCAGCGGCTGAATCAGCCCGCGCTCACGGCCATGCTCGACGCGTGTCTGGTTACAGAACAGGAGCACCAAGCCGGGCCGTCGTTGTGGCAGACCTTCACGGATCCGTTTCCGGAGTGGAGCGAGGTGGAGGTCGAAGAAGCCGAAGACGACGTGCGTGCGTGACATGTGCGCCTTGTCGATCCCCAGTGCGCAGTGAGAACACGTCGATGACCGCGAGATCGCTGCGTGCCCTCAAGTTCGCCACGCTGCTCGATCAGCAACTCTGGTTCATTGGCCATGACATCCATCACGCCGACGGGAACGCGCTCACCCGCTTCGGCTTCGAACGATGGCGCAGTCCGGCCGTCGGTACGTCATGCTACAGATTGCTCGGCGAATCCCCAACACACCACGTGGTCTGTTGGGGCTTCGGGATCTACGTTGGACCGGTGCATGAATCGACCGGGTGCTCGCCGGAGGCGCTACACCAAGAGTCGTTTGGTCGGTTGCGGCGTGGGGTGTTCATCCAACGACACTCGGCAACGCCGAGGCTGTTGAGCGCCCCGTTACCGCTGCCGTTGCATCAGCCCAGCGAACTCCCCGCGTTGCGATCGCCGTTCACGGCAGATGATTGGAGCGATGTGCGCGCCGGAATGGGAGTCCTGGCCGGTGTCCTCGCCCGCTATGAAGCATGGGCACACGACGCACTCGGGGCCGCACACCGGACCAACGTGTTGGCCATGGTACCACGTCACAAACGGCGCCGCTTCAGTGCAACCACTGACCTGGCGAGCCTCTGGAGCGCACGGGCCGCCGCGTGGCCAACGGCGGCCGTGCATTCGACTGACGTGACGCACTGAACCGGGTGCGTCAACGCCTCTCGTTCATCCAACGCCGGAACAGGGCCATCGCGCCACTGCTGTCTGACTGTATGGCGCCCGCACGTTCGCGCGCATAGCGGGCATACACCGGCGCGGCCGCCGCGCGTAGCGCTGTTTCCTGATCGCTTGGCGCTGCTCCCTTGGGTACGGCGAATACGAAGCTGGACAGCGTGGGCGCGTCGCCACTGCCGGCTGGATACTTGTACCACGTCTCGATGCGCCGGAAATCACGCGGGACCAGCTTGCCGCTGGCATCGCCCTCTTCGCCCGCGCGCACAAAGAAATCGACGGCATCGTCGGGATAGCCGAAGAGATAGCCGTACCCGCGCCACCGCGGCGACCGCGGCGCATTCTCCACGGCAAGGATCACCTCGCGCGGATCGGTGGAGACGGTGACGCCCAACGTGGCAAAGAACGACGCATGTGCTTCAATGGTGCGCCGAACCGCCGCCCGGTGAAAAATCACCATGGACGTATTGCGCACCTCCGATGAATCACGGCGCCGCTGCGTGGCGGTGAACACCTGTACAAATGCCCCGATCTCGCCGCAGCTGAGCGCCGCGGCAATGCGCCGCTGCTGATCCAACGTGGCCAACGCCACACTGTCGATGGTGGGCGCAATACGCACGGTCAAGTCACGCACATCGCTCGAGATGGGCTTGATGCCGCCCGCCAGCGTATACAGTCCCTCACGATCGGCGAACTCCAACAGCACGCGATCGGCATCCCGTCTGTCTGCGGCGGACAGGGAGCTCACCGAAAAACAGGCCGACGTAGAGCCACGACGTTGCTCCTGCGCCGTCGTCTGGTTCGCAGCGTCGTTTGCCGTACCGCCGCGCACCGCACACGCATTCGCCACCACGGTCCCTACCATCAGCATCGCGAGCGGCGCCCGTCTCCGCATTGCTCCTCCATACATCATCCCGAACTCCCGAGCCGTAGGGCTCTCAGAAAACTTCCAACGCCAACGTAAAGGTGCGGGCCGCCAGCCCGCGACGACCATCAAAGAGTACGCCGCGGCTTTGCTGACTGGCGCCAACCAGCGAAAGCCGCGAGGCAAGCTGACCGCCGTGCAGGCGGTCCCAGGCCAGCATGAATTGCCCTCCGGTAGCCGGTATCGCGGCCACCGCGTAATCGGCATCAACGAGTACCGGCGTGAGGCGGGTGGGGCGCGCCGCCACACGCGCCGTGTTCGGAACCGCGTGATGTGTCACCCCCAACTCGGCGACCCACCCGTGATCGGTGCGTTGCCACCGTCGTCCGCCACGCAGCGTGAGCGGAATACGGGTTGCCTGCCACCGCGTTTCCGCGGCTACGTCGCGCGCAACAAACGTGTGGAGCGCCACGTCCATCGAGGCCGACCATGGTGCACGCACGCGTTCGGTGCCCCGCCACCACGAGGCGCTCGCGTGCAGTTGGCGACCCTCGGCCGTAGCGTTGACCGCTACGAATACAGGATCGCGACCGCGCAGCGTTTCCTGCTGCGCCAGCAGGTCGAGTTCGCCCCCACTGGCACCACCCTGCCGACGGATGGCAGCACGGAGATCACCGCGCACGCGTCTGCTGTGCCCACCACTCACCGGGGACGCGATACCGTCACGGACGGAGTCTTGCTCCACGCGAATGGTGGCGCCGGTGGCAATCTGCCAACGCGCACTCCGCCACGCATATCCGCCGTGGCCACCCATCACACCACCCAGCAAGGCCCGCTCGGCCGAAATGAGTTGCGTGCGATCGAAGGTGGAGATGCCACGCAAGCGGAACACCACCGGCACCTCGGTGGTGGTGCCGCCTCCGATTTCGAGATCTTCACGGTGCCAGCCGATCATGGCGCCGAGACCCAGCTGATGCGCGCCTCGCTGCCAGCGTATCGAGGGTGAGAGTTCCGCGACGCGGCGCCGAAAGAGTGGCCGCGGGTCGTTGCGGCGTGCGCCCTGCCCCAGCCCGTAGTCCACGGGAAGCGCGACGGTAAACCCACGCCACGATGGCGATATGATTGCCGCTGCGAGCCCCAGACGATCACTGCGGAAGGTCCCGCCAACGGAGTCGGCCCACACGTACGCCGACGTGAGAGACGCAATCGATTGATTGCGCCACTGCACATCGGATTCGTGTTGCTTGGCAAAAGCAGCCTGTCCCCAGAGGCGCCATTTGCCAGCGGGTTGCCCACCTTCGGCGAGCACCAGGCCCTCGCGGTTGGTAGCCGCCGCCTGCGGTCGTCGCCAATCACCAGCCACCGAATGCGTACGCACCACGAACCGCCGCCACTCGGCGGGCATGTCATCGTGCGCCGCCATGAGTCGGACCGTGCGCAACAACCCGGGCGCGGTGTCGAGCGACACGCGCACTGCGCTACCCGGATGGCAGCAGATGCCGAGCGGCGACGACGCGGCGTATGGGGTGGCCTGCGCCCACAACGGCGCTGCACTCGCAACACACAGCGCAGTAACAGCACCGATCAATGCCGCGTCGCGCACCGCCACGATCAGGGCGCCCCGAATCCACGCGGTGTGGGACGTGCGATGATCTCGAAGTCAGCGCTGCTGTTGTTCGAATCACGAAGCACGCGACGGGTACCAATAGTCGTCGCCACACGGCGCCGTGCCGACTCGCTGGTGTACGTTCCCGTGGCAAACACGAAGCCGGCATCGAGCGCCGCGGGAATGCGCTTGTACGCCGCGCTGTTGCCGTTCTGCAGCGCCTCAAAGGCGTCCACCACCAGTTCGTTGGGCACGCGTGTCACCCACGTCCCCGTGGTACCGGGCACCAACGTGCTGTCGAGGGCCGCCACGTTCCCAGATCGGAAGATCACCACGCCAGGACCAAAGACGGGCAACAGCCAGTCAAACCCGCCGCGATGGACCACGCGCGTAAGATTCGGGACCGACGGTGAGTCGAGGTCGCGTCCATCGGGGCGCAGGTTGAACGTTTCCCAATCGGCGGTAGCCAGGTTGACGGGGCTGGCGGTATTGCCGTTGGGATCGTTGCGATGATCGATCCCATCTTGCGCAATCACGATGCTCCTGCCCGGAGCAATGGGATGTTGACGACCGGTGCCGGGGATCTGATAGATGCTGGAGACGAACACGCTACCGGTTTGCGACTG
>CANGXD010000208.1 GCA_947457545.1 Gemmatimonadaceae bacterium | reverse complement strand
GCGTGTCGGCTGGGTCGCGTTTGGGGCTGTCTTGGGTTGAACCGATGGCACGAAGGCAGCCAAGGCAACCGAGGCAACCAAGCCGACTCCGCGGGTGCGGGTGTTCAACTTTTTGAATGAACTGCCGCGAACGCGAGATCTCGCGTGGCCACCCGAGGCCCTTGGATGCCTCGGTTGCCTTTGTGCGATCGGTTCAACGAACCCAGCCAACACGCACCTCCGTGATCTCTATCCCTCGGATGCCTTCGTGAGAGCGGTTCGCCAAACTCGCGGCACACGAAAAGCGCGTGGAAAAAACGCCCAAAAAAACGACTCTGACCCCTAGTTGCCCCCGGAGGGGCGGGGCGTGGGAAGGACTCTGACCCCTTTTGCGCCGCTACTTCAACGCCGCTTCGATGGTCTTGCCGCTGGCCGTATACAGCGCGACGCTGAGCTGTCCCTTGCCGAAGGCGTCGCGATCGCGCGCGCTCAGTGGCAGTGAGCCACTCGCGGTGCGCACGTCGGGGCCCATGAGACGCGCCACGACGCGCACGGCGTCATCGGGGACGGTGATCTTGCTGACCGGCGGCGCGCTGCCGGTGGTGGACGCTGCTACGCCGGTAATCGTTCCGCCGCCAATGCGTCGCAGCACGACGGCACTCACGGCGGTCGGTGCACCGACGTTCGACACGGTCCAGCGCAGTTCGTTGCGCACGGCGTCGATGGTGATCTGCGCGGCCACGTTGGCGGTACCGCTCGTGAGCGTACGCGCCACGACACGAGCGGCGGGCGCTCTGCCGGCGACGAGCGCGGGTGTGGTGGTGGGCGCACGTCGACGCGAGCCGTGCTGCTCGAAGGCGTACGCGAACGACACGAGCTTCACATCGGTCATGGCTTTACCGAGCAGTTCGACGCTCACCGGAAGCCCGTCGGTGGTGAAGCCGGCGGGGAACGCAATGGACGGGAGTCCGCTCTGCGCGCCGAGCTGGCAGGTGCTTCCGGCCTGGATCTGGCCGGGAAACACCGGCGGCTGGCGCACGGTGGGGTAGGCGATCGCGTCGAGCTGCAGGCTGTCGAGCATACGCTCCACGCGGGCGCGCAGTGCGGCCTGCCGTGACAGCGTGAGGGTATGCGCGGCGTTCTCGAGGGCGGAGACGGTGTCGAAGCCGCGGAAGCGCACTTCGAGTTCCTTGTCGAACTGGCCGAGTGCGAGAATTTCGCGCAGCGACTTCACTGGCGCGTTGGGAATGGTGGCGAAGTACGCGGCGAGATCGTGCTTCGTTTCCTGGTTCGTCACGCCCGTGTTCACCATGAGCGTGTCGAACTCCGGCATGGGCACATCGATCACGGTGGCGCCGAGCGATTTCATGGTGGCAATCGCGGCGCGCACACTATCGGCAATCTCGGCGTCGGTATCACGGAAGTACGGCGCAAAAATCCCAATGCGCGCGCCTTTGAATGCACCGGGTGTGAGCGCGTCCATGAACCGGGGACGCTTGTCCTTCACGAGCACCGTGACCGGGTCGGCCGGGTCGTAGCCCACGGTGACATCGAGCGCGATGGCGAGGTCGGTGACGGTGCGCGCGAGCGGGCCACCGGTGTCCTGCGTGTGCGACAGCGGAATGATGCCGGTGCGGCTCGCCACGCCCACGGTGGGACGCAGGCCGACCAACGCGCCGAACGCGCTCGGAATACGAATGCTGCCGCAGGTATCGGAGCCCCATCCCACCGCCGCAAAGCTGGCCGCAATGGCGGCGCCGGTGCCGCCGCTCGAGCCGCCCGGGCAGCGCGCGGGATCGTACGGGTTACGCGTCTGTCCGCCGAGAGAGCTGATAGTGGTAATGCCGGCGGCAAGTTCGTGCATGTTCGACTTGGCAATGAGCACACCACCGGCGTCGCGAACTTGCTTCGTGATGAAGCCATCGCGCGCGGGCTGACTGTTGGCCAACGCCAGCGAGCCCGCGGTCGTGGGCATGTCGCCCGTGTCGTAGTTGTCCTTGAGAATGAACGGAATGCCGTGCATGGGGCCGCGCACTTTGCCGGCCTTGCGTTCGGCATCGAGGGCGGCGGCTTCGGCGAGCGCGCGCGGATTGAGCCGGATGATCGCATTGAGGCGCGGTCCGCTCTGATCGTACGCGGCAATGCGCGCGAGATAGGCGCGCGTGATGCTCACACTCGTCGCGCGTCCCTCGGCCATGGCTTGCTGCAGCTGCGTCACGCTGGCTTCGGTGACTTCGAGCGGTTTTGCGCTTTGTGCGGCGGCGGCGGATGTCGTGGTGGCCGCAAGCAGCAGGGCGAAGATCAGGTGACGCATGGGGGCTCGTGTGGCGGGCGAGTGGGATTGAACGGCTCTCACGGAGACATCCGATGGACGGAGGTCACGGAGCGGCTTTTTTGCTGGTTCTCATGGCGGGCATATATGGTTTGAACCGATGGCACGAAGGCAGCCGAGGCAACCAAGGCAACCGAGCCGACTCCGCAGGTGCGGGTGTTCAACTTTTTGAATGAACTGCCGCGAACGCGAGATCTCGGGTGGCCACACGAGGCCTTGGATGCCTCGGTTGCCTTCGTGCGATCAGTTCAAACCCAATCAGCTCACGAGCGCGATCAAGTGACCGGCACGAACACGTCGCCGTACTTTACGTTCGTGCGCGGCTCGGCCATCATGGGCTCGACGGCGTCGCGCCAGCGCGCGTAATGCGCCGTCGCTTTATGTGCCGCCGGGGCGTCAGGCGTCGTATACGCCTCGATGAGCGTGAAGCGCGTGGGGTCGTCCTGCTGCTGCAGCACATCGAAGCGGACAATGCCGGGCTCCTGGATGCTGTTGGTGGCGTTGTCGAGCGTGGCGGCCTTGAAGGCGTCGACGAACTCGGGCTTCACGACGGCAAAGACCTGAACGATGAGCATGGCGGGGCGTGGTTAGGGGTCTGCCGGAAGCTACGGCCGCGGCGCACGGCCTGCATATTTTCTACATGAACCGATCTGCATTCATTCTCGCGGCCGTCGCACTCTGCTGCGGTAGCCCACTGCGCGCGCAGCCCGCCGACGTGCTGTATGTCAACGCCCGTGTGTGGACGGGTGATTCGCTCGCGCCGAGTGCCGAGGCGCTCGCGGTGCGCGACGGTCGCCTCGTGGGGGTGGGGAGCGACGCCACGGTGCGCGCGCTCGCCGGGCCTGCGACCAAGGTGGTCGACCTTGGCGGCAAGCGCGTGGTGCCGGGGTTCATCGATGCGCATTGGCATCTGCCCACAGCGTCGCGCGCCGACCTTGTCGACGCCGGGAGTGCGCAGGTGATCGTGAAGCGGTTGCAGCAATGGGCCGCGAAACTGCCGAAGGGCGCATGGGTGGTGGGGCGCGGCTGGACACCGAGTGACTTCCCCCAAAACGCCGCCCACAAGCAGTATCTCGATGCCGCGTTTCCCGACCGACCGGTGCTCATTACCGATCGCGACGGGCATCAGGCGCTCGCCAACTCCGTCGCGTTGCGTTTGGCGAGAGTCACCGCTGCCACGAAGGACCCAGCGCAGGGCGTGATTGAGCGCGGCGCCAAAGGTGAGCCCACGGGCCTGCTCAAGGAAGGCGCGACCGGACTCGTGTCACGCCTGGTTCCGCCCCCCACCCGTGCCGATATCGCACGCCGCATTCACGAAGAAACACAGGCCGCGGCGAGCTTCGGCATCACCATGGTGCAGGAAGCGTCGCGCCGCGCACCGAGCGGTGCCGTGTTCGACGCGCTGGCCGACGCCGCGCGCGCCGATACCATGCGCCTGCGCTGGTATGTGTCGGTGCCGTTCAATCCCGGTGCCACGCGCGCAGAACTCGCGCGCTACGTGCAGCTCAAGGCACAGTATCCCGGCCCATGGGTGCGCTACGGCATTGCCAAGGGGATGCTCGACGGTACCGTCGATGCGCAAACGGCGGCGATGCTCGAGCCGTACGCAAACACCGATGCCACGGGGCTGCCGTTCTGGAGTGGACCGGTGCTCAACGCTGGCGTGGCGCGCTACGACAGTGCGGGGCTGCAGGTAGAGCTGCACGCCATTGGCGACAAGGCCGTGCGCATGGCGCTCGACGCATACGCGTTGGCGCAGAAGAAGAACGGCCGCCGCGACAGTCGTCATAGGGTGGAGCACATCGAGGTGCCGCACCCCAGTGACTTACCGCGCTTCAAACAGTTGGGAGTGATTGCGAGCACGCAGGCCATCTTCGCCACGCCCGACGTCACCACGCTCACCAACTACGCGCCGCTGTTGGGGCCCAAGCGTTCGGCGCTCGCCAACAACTTCCGGCAGTTCGATGACGCCGGCGCGCGTCAGGCGTTTGGCAGTGACTATCCGGTGTTTCCCATGGATGTCATTCGCGGCATCTACACGGCGGTCACGCGCATGACCCCCGAGGGGACGCCCAAGGGCGGATGGTATCCTGCCGGCCGCATTACGGTGGAAGCGGCGCTGCGGCACTACACGCGCGATGCCGCGTATGCGGGGTTCATGGAGAACGACGCAGGGATGTTGCGCGCGGGGATGCTCGCGGATTTTGTGGTGCTCTCGGAAGACCTGCTCACGGTCCCCTCTGAACAGTTGCTGCGTGTGAAGGTGCTGCGCACCGTTGTCGGCGGGCGCGATGCGTTCGTGGCGGGTGACAAATGACGCGCTGCAGATAACCCTCCTCTGTCAGGGGGTGAGCCCCTTGGCAAAGGCCACGTACGCGGCGCGCTGCTGCTCTACGGCCGCGACGGGGCCAAAGCACTGGAAGAACAGCGTGCCCTTGGGCGTCTCTGCCACGACGGCCAACAGCATGTGCCCGGGGCGCGCGGCATCGGCACTGGAGCCCGTCCCCACGCCACGCGCGTACGTGCCGCGATACTCGGCCATGGTGTACGCCATGCCCCGCACGGTTTCGCGCGAGACGACTTCCTGCACCGCGCCGCCGGCCGGGTTGCTGAACTGGCTCTTCCAGCGCTCGAGGTTGGCCTCGGGGCTGCCACCCTGTCCGGGGCCAAAGAAGTACACCACCACTTCCACCGGCACACTCCCGGCCGCGCCGGCCACCTTGTACTCGGCCAGGCGCATGCTCGACGACGGCGTGCTGCTCACCCACCCCGCCGGGACCGACGTGCTGTAACCCAGAAAGGTGGCCTTGGCCTGCGCCTGCGCCTTGCCGGTCAGCGCGCCGCCGAGCAGCGTGGCCACGAGGGCCGGGCGAACCAGATGCCGCATGAGCGGGTGCGTGTTGGAGTGCATGGTGGAGCCCGAGGTGGGGTGAGCCGGACGGAGTCAGGTGACGAGGCGTGCCCCAAGTATCGCCCACGAGGACAAGGCTGCCTAGAGCGGGGCGTTCCTGCTTGCCAAGGCCGTTGCCGTGCGGTTGTGTAAGGGATTGCAGCGTTTCATCTCCCGTCGCCTACTACTGCCCACCCTCCCCGTGCGAAACACTCCCAACCGTGCGTTGGCGTTAGCCCTTGGCTGCTCAACCGCACTTCTGACGTTGTCTGCACAAACCGCGATGGCCCAGCGAGGCCAGGGCCGAGGCGCCCCCGCGAACGCCGACACCTCCTTCGATGTGAAGTGGCGCAACCTCGGCCCCAATCAGTCGGGCCGTATGGTCGCCGTGGCCGGCAGCACGTCGCGCCCTGACGAGTACTATATGGGCACTACCGGTGGTGGTGTCTTCAAGACCACCGATGGTGGCAAGACGGCGTTCCCCGTCACCGACGCGTACTTCGGCGGCACCATTGGCAGCATCGCGGTGCAGCAGGACAAGCCTGACGTGGTGTGGGTGGGCGGTGGTGAAACGCCCATTCGCGGCAACGTGAGCCACGGTGAAGGGGTGTGGAAGAGCACCGATGCCGGCAAGACGTGGCAGTACATGGGGCTCAAGGAAACGCAGTACATCTCGCGCGTGCGCATCAACCCGGACAATCCGGACATCGTGTACGTGGGCGCGCTGGGGCATGTGTTCGGCCCCAACAAGGAACGTGGTGTGTACCGCACCACCGACGGCGGGAAGACGTGGAAGAACATTCTCTTCCGCAACGACTCGACGGGCGTGGCGGACATGATCATGGATCCCACCAACCCCAAGATCATCTACGTGAGCTTCTGGCAGGCCGGTCGCAAGCCGTGGCTGCTGGTGAGCGGCGGCATGGGGAGCGCGATCTTCAAGACCACCGACGGTGG
>CANGXD010000207.1 GCA_947457545.1 Gemmatimonadaceae bacterium | reverse complement strand
GCAGACGGCAGCCACACAGACGGCAGGGACGCAGGAACATCGGCTGTTCCCCCGCGCCTGCGGTCTGGGCTCCTGCCGTCCGCCGTCTCGGGGTGATTCTGCGGCATCGCGCCGAGAATGGCAGACGGCAGCCACACAGACAGCAGGGGCGCAGCAACATCGGCTGTTCCCCCGCGCCTGCCGTCTGGGCTCCTGCCGTCCGCCGTCTCGGGGTGATTCTGCGGCATCGCGCCGAGAATGGCAGACGGCAGCCACACAAACCGCAGGGCCGCAGGGCGCTCCCGCCCGCGTTCAAAGGATGATGCGTGCGTAAATCAGGTTCGGCGATTCGCGTCGCATCAGCACATCATGTGCAATGCATGACTTTCGCAACTTGCACGTCTGGAAGCGCGCCATTGATCTCGCCGTGCGCGTACACGCCATCACTCGCCGTATCTCACCCGCAGTCGCCCCTGGTCTGCGCAATCAATTGTGCCGAGCAGCAGCGTCGGTTCCCGCGAACATCGCCGAAGGTGCGCGTCAGGAGACGTCGGCGCAGACGGCTCGATTTCTCAGCTACGCGATCGGCTCGACAAGTGAAGTCGAGAGTCACTTGGAGCTCGCGCATCGCCTGGCCCCGCACACGAGTGACGTGCAGGCGGCGATCGACGAGCTCATCGAAGTCCGACGCATGCTCTGCGCGCTTCGATCATATCACAAGCGAAAATCCGCGAACTGAGGAAGCTGCGCCGTTCCCCGTGCCTGCCGTCTGGGCTCCTGCCGTCCGCCGTCTCGGCGTGATGCTGCAGCATCGCGCCGAGTCTTGCAGACGGCAGCCACACAGACGGCAGGGACGCAGCAACCGCTGCGGTTCCCCCGCGCCTGCGGTCTGGGCTCCTGCCGTCCGCCGTCTCGGCGTGATTCTGCCGCATCGCGCCGAGTGTGGCAGACGGCAGTCACACAGACCGCAGGACCGCAGGACCGCATGACCGCAGCAACCGCCGCCGTCCCCCGCGCCCCTAGCCTACGTACACCAACCCGAAATCGCGCTGTCCCTTCTTGATGAGCAGGTGGCGCCCCGCCAGTAGCGAATCGTGCCCCACCATCGCGGTCTGCACCTTGGCGCCGTTCACGCTGATCCCGCCTTGCTCGAGCAATCGCTTCGCCGCGCCGCGTGAGGCGGCGATGTTGAGCAGCACGAGGCAATGCAGCACGTCGATGCCGTCGCCCACCGGCGTCTCTGGCGCCGTGTATTCGGCGAACGGGATTTCGTTGCGCAACGCTCCAATGGCGGCTTCCGACAACGCCCGCGGATCGCCCTTCTCGAAGAGCAGGGTCGACACTTCCTGTGCCACCCGTGCAGCGTCGGCGCTGTGCACGCGCGCGGTCACGTCGGCGGCAAGGGCACGCTGTGCGGCACGACGCTCGGGCGCGCTGCGAACCTGTTCGTCCAGCGCGGTGATTTCTTCGAGCGATAGCAGCGTGTAGAAGCGCAGGTAGCGCGACACGTCGCGATCATCGGCGCCCATCCAGAACTGGTAGAACTTGTAGGGCGACGTGCGCTCGGGGTCGAGCCACACCGACCCACCGCCCGTGCTCTTGCCGAACTTGGTGCCGTCGGCGTTGGTGATGAGCGGAAAGGTGAGCGCGTGCGCGTCGGTCCCCTTCGACTTGCGAATGAGTTCGAGGCCGGCGGTGATGTTGCCCCACTGATCGCTGCCGCCCATCTGCAGCGTCACGCCTTCGCGCCGGTTGAGCTCGAGGTAGTCGTACGCCTGCAGCAGCATGTAGGTGAACTCGGTGTACGAAATGCCGTTCTCGAGGCGGCTCTTCACCGAGTCCTTCGCCATCATGTAGTTCACCGAGAAGTGCTTGCCGGTATCGCGCAAGAACTCGATGAGTCCGAGACCACCGAGCCAATCGAGGTTGTTCACCAGCTTCGCGGCGTTGGGGCCTTCGAAGTCGAGAAACTTGGCCAGCTGCAGGCGAATCGCTTCGGCGTTCGCCGCGATCGTGTCGAGATCCTGCAGGTTGCGCTCACTGCTGCGCCCGCTCGGATCGCCGATCATGCCCGTGCCGCCACCCACCAGCGCAATCGGCCGGTGGCCGGCGCGCTGGAGATGCACGAGCCCCATGATGGGGATGAGATTCCCCACGTGCAGGCTCGACGCGGTGGGATCGAAGCCCACATAGGCGGAGACCGACCCCGCCGCGAGGGCGGCCGGAAGGTCTTCGGTGTGTTGGCTGAGCAGCTCGCGCCAGGCGAGTTCTGCGAGTGGGGCGGCTGAGTTGGTGATCGCGGACATCTTCGGAAGATAAGCGACCGCCCCAGCGGTACCGATCCCCACGCCGAGGTGTACCTTCCTCCCTGCCATGGCATTCTTTTCCGTCCTTTCGCGCCGCCCCTGGCTGGGGTGGCTGCTGGTCCTCGGCCTGTTCGGCGGCGCAATCGGCGCCGGCGGCCTCGTTGGCGCATGGGCCGTCATCTGCCGCGACGGGCGTTGCCCCTCGATCGCATCGCTCGAGCAGTATGTGCCCCGCCAGACCTCCAAGGTCTATGCCGCCGACGGTCGCTTCATTACGGAGCTGGGGCTGGAGCGGCGCACGCTCATTACGCTCAAGGACATTCCCAAGCATGTCCGCGATGCCGTCATCCTGACCGAAGACAAGCGCTTCTACAGTCACCACGGCATCGACTACTTCCGCATTTTCGGCGCGCTGGCCCGCAACGTCCGCGCCGGCAGCTACGTGCAGGGGTTCTCGACGATCACCATGCAGTTGGCGCGCAATGTCTTTTCCGACCGCATTTCGCGCGAAAAGACGCTGCTGCGCAAGCTCAAGGAAGCGCGCGTGGCCAGCGCCATCGAGAAGCGCTACAGCAAGGACAAGATTCTCGAGCTGTACCTCAATCAGGTGTACCTCGGCAACGGCGCGTACGGCGTCGAGACGGCCTCGCAGCGCTACTTCGGCAAGAGCGTGCGTGACGTGACGGTGGCGGAAGCCGCCGTACTCGCCGGGCTGCTCAAGGGCCCGGAGCGCTACAACCCGCGCCGCTTCGCCGACCGCGCCATTCTGCGGCGCAACACCGTGCTCGAGCTCATGCGTCGCGGTGGAGCCATCACCAACGAAGACGCGTCGCTCGCCAAGTCGTATCCGCTGCAGTTGGCCGAACGCACGGAGTCCGGTGATGTCGCGCCGTATTTCGTGGAGTGGGTCCGGCAGGAGCTGGAGCAGCACTTCGGCAAGCGGTTGTACGACGAAGGACTCAAGGTGTACACCACGCTCGACGTGGACATGCAGACCGCCGCCGAACGTGCGCTGGAGAACCAGCTGCAGGCGATCGAAGGGGGACGGCATGGCGCGTACAAGCACATGACGTACGAGGCGTATCTCGCGCGCAGCGCCGAAGGCGGCGAGACGGGCGCCGCCAACTCGCCCTACCTGCAGGGCTCGTTCGTCGCGATCGACCCACGCACCGGCGCAGTGCGCGCCCTGGTAGGTGGTCGTGACTACGGCGACAGCAAGTTCAATCGCGCCACGCAGGCGCTGCGTCAGCCGGGCTCGACCTTCAAGCCCATCGTGTACGCTGCGGCGGTGCACGAAGGGTTTTCGCCGGCGCAGGTCGTGGACGACTCGCCCATTTCGCTCGATCAGTTGAGCGGCGAAGCGTGGACGCCACAGAACTACGACATGAAGTTCATGGGCAGCATGCCCATGCGGAAAGCGCTCTATCAGTCGCGTAACCTGGCGGCGATTCGCACCGGCTTGGCCGTCGGCGCCGACGCGGTAATCACGATGGCGCGTCGTTTCGGCATCACCACGCCCATCCCGCCGTACCCGTCGGTGTTCATCGGGTCTGCCGACACGTACCCCGTGCAGATGATCGGGGCGTACAGCGTGTTCGCGAACCTTGGTTTGCGCACCACGCCGCACAGCATCTCGAAGGTGGAGAATGCCGACGGCAAGGTGGTATGGAAGCCCGACCTTGTGCGCGAAGCGGTCCTATCGCCCGAAGAATCGTGGTTGATGGTGAACATGATGAAGGACGTGGTCATTCGTGGCACCGGTGCGCGCATCTGGAGTTCAGGGTTCCGCATCCCCGCGGGCGGCAAGACGGGCACGACGAACGACGGCGCCGACGTCTGGTTCATTGGCTATACCGCCGACCTCGTGGCCGGCGTGTGGATGGGCTTTGACAAGCCGCAGAAGATCAAGGCGAATGCGCAGGGTGGTGAGCTCGCGACGCCTGCGTGGACGGCGTTCATGACCGAGGTCTATCGCCGCAAGCCGCAGCCGCCCGACTGGCCGCGCCCCGACGGGGTCATCGTGCGCGAGATCGACGCACTCACGGGGCGTCTGCCCAATTCCAGCTGCACCAGTGCGCTGGCCACCGAGTTCTTCGTGCAGGGCTATGAACCGACGCGCACGTGCACCGACGAACCGGGGCCGTCGCCCTTCTCGCTCGACAGTGCCCGCGCGCTGGTGAAGAAGGACACGTCGAACCCGTTCCGCCTGCCACCGGTCTGACGCCGGTGAGCGCGATGGAAACGCTCTACACCGCCGACTGGGTGCTGCCGATATCCGGCGCACCCATCGAGCACGGCGCGGTACTCGTACGTGGTGATCGCATTGCGTGGGTCGGTGCCGCAGCGCAATCCGCCATGCACACGCACGCCGACACCCCGGTCCAGGCACTCGGCGCATGTGCGCTCATGCCGGGGTTGGTGAACGCCCACTCGCACCTCGAACTGACGGGGCTGCGCGGCTTTCTCGAAGGGCTCGACTTCCGCGAGTGGCTGCGCACTCTCACCATCGTGCGGCGTGACCTGCTGAGCGACGCAGATTTGCTCGACGCCTCGCGCGCCGGCATCGCCGAGGCGCTCTGTCACGGCATTACCACCCTCGCCGACTGCACCGACTCGGCCATGCCGCTCACCGCCATGCGCGAGATGGGCGTGCGCGGCATTGGCTACGTGGAAGTCTTTGGTCCCGATCCGTCGCAGCGCGACGAATCGCTCGCGCGATTGCAGCAGCGGGTGTCGGCGTTGCGACGCGTGGATACCACGCTGGTGCGTACCGGTGTCTCGCCGCATGCACCGTATACCGTTTCGGCTCCGCTGTTTCGGGCGACGGCCGAATACGCGTGCGCCGAGTCGCTGCCGATGGCGGTGCATGTGGCGGAAAGCGCCGCGGAAACGGCGTTTGTGTACGACGGGGCAGGGCCGTTCGCGGAGCGGCTGCGTGAGCGCGGGATTGCTGTCGCTGCGCAGGCACGCTCGCCCATTGCCCTGCTGGAGGAGACGGGGGTGTTGGCGGCGCAGCCGCTGCTCATTCACGTCATTCGCGCCGATGACGAAGACTTTGCGCGCGTGGCGCATCACGGTGCGACCATCGTGCATTGCCCCATCTCCAACGCGAAGCTGGGGCACGGGGTGGCGCCGCTCGACCGCATGTTGGCGCATGGTATAGCCACCGGACTGGGCTCGGATTCGGTGGCCAGCAACGACCGTATGCATTTGCTCGACGAGGCCCGCATGGCCACGCTGTTGCACGCGGTTCGCTCCGGCAGTCCGGACTCACTCACGGCGCATGATGCGCTCGTGCTCGCCACACATGGCGGTGCGCGTGCGCTCGGGCTGGGGGACGAAGTGGGCACGCTCGAGGCCGGCAAGGCCGCCGATCTGGTGGCCTTCTCGTTACATGCGAGTGCCGTGCAGCCCGTGCACGACCCGGCGGTGGCGCTCGTGCACGCGCTCGCCGGTGGTGCGGTGGCGAGTCTGGTGATGGTGGCGGGGCAGCTATTGGTGCAAAGCGGCGTGCTTCGTCATTTCACCGGCGAATGGGATGCGCGGCAGCGTGTGACAGCGACTCGCCTGAGGGAGTGGCGGCGGCACAGCACCTAGTGATATGCTTCGGTATGCGTACCCGCGACGAACTGGCCGTTTTCAGGAGTTGCAGTCCCCGCAGAAGCTGCGGGCGGCCCGTCGTCTTCACGAGGGTCGCGTACCACTGAGCCATATCACATCCCCGCTTGCTGCCGGTCGTTGCTTCTCGACGACGCAGCCGCGGGGATTTGCTTTTGCCCAGTGTTGCGCGCGCGTCGGTCCACGACTCAGCGGAGGGTAGGGCGTGATTGCCGGATGTCTCGCATTGAATGCGTCGTACGAACCACTCACCATGGTGCCGCTTCGGCGTGCGCTGCGACTGGTCATTGACGGAAAGGCCGAGATCGTCGAAGCCGACCATCAGGCGCCGGTCCGCTCCGAGCGGCAGGCGTT
>CANGXD010000206.1 GCA_947457545.1 Gemmatimonadaceae bacterium | reverse complement strand
GCGTGCCATGGCGGCCATTTCCCCCGAGGAGCAGCAGCAGGTGGCGAACTCCCTGCGCACCGTCGGACGCGCCGCCGCCGGGCTGAACGCGTAGCCGCAGTTCCCCCGCCCCTGCTGTCTAGAATTCTGCCGTCTGCCGTCTCGGCGCGATATCGCCACATCGCGCCGAGACGGCAGACGGCAGGTTTTTAGATGGCAGGAGCGCAGAGCCTACCTCAGTTCTTCCACTCCGCCACGAACAGGTTCGTTTCCCCTTCCTTCGTGGCGCCGCGGTTGCTCGCGAAGATCAGCTTCTTGCCGTCGGGGCTGAACATGGGGAAGCCGTCGAACTCGGGGTTCGTGGTGATCTGCGTAAGGTCACTCCCGTCGAGCGCGACCGTGAACAAATCGAAATTGCGGCTGCGCGGGTTCTTGTGATTCGACGAAAAAATGATGTGGCGTCCGTCGGGGGTCCATGACGGTCCGAAGTTCGCGCCACCCAGCTTCGTGATCTGCCGCTGATCGCTGCCGTCGGCGTTCATGACGAACAGCTCCATGCGGTTGGGACGGATCATGCGCTTGGCGAGCAGATCCTGATACGCCTTGAGCTCGGCCGGATTGTCGTAGTGCCACGCGCGATACACGATCTTGGTGCCATCGGGGCTCCACCACGGGCCACCATCGTAGCCCGGCGTGGTCGTGAGGCGCTTCACGTCGGTGCCGTCGACGTTCATGGTATAAATGTCCAGGTCTCCGTCCTTGAGACTCGTGAACACGATACGCTTGCCGTCGGGACTGAGCACGCCCTCGGCGGTGTACACACCGTAGTTCGTGAGCCGCTTCATGTTCTTGCCGTCGATATCCGTCGTGTAGATGTCGTACGGGTCGATGCCCCACACATAGCCGGCGCTCGGATCGGGCTTCACGGGGCACGCGGTATCGGCGTGGTGCGTGGCGCCGAAGAACAGGCGCTTGCTGCCGGGGAGGAACCACCCGCAGGTGGTCTTGCCGCCGCGTGAGACCTTCGTGAGCTCGCTGCCGTCGGCACGCATGACGTACTGCTGATCGCAGGCGCGTCCGTCGCGGGTGCTCTGGAAGGTGATGTACTTGCCGTCGGCGCTGAAATACGCCTCGGCGTTCTCTCCACCGTCTGTGAGCTGCAGCAGGTTGGCGAGGTGCGCTTCCCCCTCACTTGCAGCAATGGGGCGGCGCAGCGGCTGCGCGCTGGACGAGGCGGGGGCGGGCTGGCTGCTGCACGCGGCCATGATGGAGGCCGCGAGCGCTGCGGCGGCTACGGAAATCCGGTGGGTGGTTGTCGACATGCGCTGAACCGTACCGCGCGGTTCGTGAGGGGGCAATCCGGATTATTCCGGTGGTGGCTGCCATCGTGGTGTCTGAACGATGGAGCGAGTGAGCCGGGGAGCTGGGGAGAACAAGCACGAGGGCTCGTCACGCAAAACCCCGCCCCCCACCCCACCAAACCCCGATCCCGTCACGGCTCCGCTGGGAGGCCGCACGCGAGACGTCGATGATGCGGTCATCTCAACCGGACCGCATGATCTCTCGACCTCTCGTCTTCTTCACCCTGCTGCTGCTCGCTGCTCCCCCCGCCGGGGGACAGTCGCCTCAACACCCGGACACGCTGTCGGTCACCTTGGCCGACGCGTTGGCCCGTGTTTCCCGCGAAGAGCCTCGCCTCGCCGCCGCGCGTGCGGCTCGCGAGATGGCGCGCGCCGCACGTGGCGAAGCCCTCAGCGAACGGCGCAATCGCGTGCTGCCCCAGGTATCGGCGTCCTTCGGGACGCAGCGCGTCGCGCAGAACCAATTCACGGAGATCGCCCGCCGAGCCGGGATTCCGCCAACGCCCGCGGAAGAACTCGATCCCTTCTCGCGCGTGTTCGCGTCTCCCAACTCACGCGACGCGTCGTTCCGCGCGGCCATTCGCCCCTTCGACGGCGGTGTCGCATCGGCGCGTGTCGATGCGGCGCGAGCCGGATTCGATGCCAGCGTGCTGGCGGAGTCGCAGGTGCGCGCCGCACTCGAGGTCGAGATCGTCACGCGATACGCAGACGTTCAGCTCCACCGACGCATGCACGACGTGGCGGATTCCGCGCTGCAGCAGGCCGAACGCACGCTGGCGCTCACTCGACAGGCGGTTGTTCAGGGACGCACCGCGGAGTTCGAGATCTGGCGCGTGGAAGCCGAGGTGGCGGCGTTGCGACCGGCGCAGCTCGATGCCCAACGGAATGCCCGCATCGCAGAGCTGGCATTGCGGCAGTTGCTCGACTTGCCTGACCATTCTGTTCTGAAGCTCGATGCGCCCCCCGAGTCGTGGAGCGGCGATACGCTCTCGACCACACGCATGGCCGACTCGTCACGCGCCCGCGCGGCGGACCGACGTGACGTGCGGTTTGCATTGCGTGAGTTCGACGCGCGCGAGCGACAAGCGGCTGCGGGGTACCGGGCGGCGTGGCGCTCCATGCTTCCCGTCCTCGATGTGACGCTCACGCATCAGCGTCTTGCCTATCCCCTGCGCAATGCGAACTGGGGTGGCCCCTACTATCCGAACACCGTGCTTGGCGTGTCGTTCACGCTCCCGCTCGACTTCACCGGTGGCAGCCTCACACGTGTGGAATCGGCCGCGGCCGCGGTGCGCCTTGCCAAGGCACAGCGTCGCGATGCCGAACGGGTTCACGCCCTCGAACAGCTCGATGCGCAGGCACAGCTCGACGCGAGTCGTCTCGAGTGGGACGCCGCGGTCGCCGGTGCCGCAAGCGCCGACAAGGCGCTGCAGGTGGCGCGCGCACGACACGAGGTCGGTCGCGCCTCGCTGCTCGAGTTGCAGGATGCGCGCGTCACCTGGATGCGCGCGATGGCCACCCGCGCGCGCGCGGCGCGTGATCGCATGGTCATCGAAGCCCGCATGGCCCGCTTCGACCGGCTCCCGCTTTCGTCTGTTCAACCCTGAGTGTTCTCATGATCCATACATATCGCGAATTTCGCCGCGCCGCGTTCACACTCGGCCTCTCGCTGCTCTCGCTGACCGTGAGCGCGTGCGGCAACGACGCGGCCGCCAACGCAACGTCCCGCAACGCTTCGCAGCCGGTGGACCGTTCTCTTCCACCAAGTCACTCCACCGATAGCGCGGTGGCGCCAGATACCGTGAGTAGCCAGTCCGCAACCGCCACGGACTCGTCGTCGGCGATGCCGTCTTCGCTGACGGGCACACTCGAGCCGCAGGCGCGCGCGCTGCTGCGCGCAGAACTGTCGGGCGCCGTGCGTACACTCCGCGCAAAGGTGGGGCAGCGCGTTACCGCCGGGCAGGTGCTGGCGGTACTCGATGTCCCGGGGCTGCATTCAGCGCTGGCTGCGGCCGAGGCACAGGTCATCGCACAGGACGTGGCGCTGCGCCAGGCGCGACGCGAACACGATCGTGTCGCGCAGCTGCTCAAGATTGGCGGCGTGAGCAGTGCCGAGATGGAGGACTGGGAGAGCCGCGTACAGGCGGCGGACGCTGCAGCGAATGCCGCACGCGCACAGCGCGCCAACGCGGCCGCCGAGGTGCAGCGGCTCACGGTGCGCGCGCCGTTCGACGGGATCGTCGAGCGTCAGATTACGACGCAAGGGTCCGTCGTGCAGGCCGGCGACGAACTCGTGAGCATCATCGACCCGCGCATGCTCGAGCTGGGAGCGGGTGTCGCCGCTGCCGACGCCTTCCAGGCACGCCCCGGTGCGCGCGTTGCACTTCGCGTGACGGGTGCTGCCGATTCGGTGATCGTCGCGCGCATCGTTCGCGTAGCTCCTTCGCTCGATCCTGTCACGCGGCAGCTCCGGGTGACGGTGCTCGTGCCCAATGCCGACGGTCGTATTCCCGCTGGTGCGTGGGCCGAAGGAACGCTGCTGAATACCACCACTACGCGTCGCAGTCCGTCGGGAGGACACTGACATGTGGATTTCCGACTTGGCGATTCGTCGTCCAATTGTCGCGGTCGTCGCCATGCTGGTGTTGGCAATGGCTGGTGTACTGGCGCTCCGCAGCCTCGAGACCGACGAGTGGCCCGATGTGCAGGCGCCCATGGTGACGGTCACCGTGCCGTATCCGGGCGCGACACCGGCCGAGATCGAGCGCGAACTGCTGCGCCCACTCGAAGATCGGGTGCGCAGCGTCGCGGGGCTCAAGAAGCTGAAGGGTACGGCCGGTGATGGCTACGCGCTGTTGTTCGCCGAGTTCGTGTTCAGCAAGGTGCCGAGCGAGGCGATTCAGGAGGTGCGCGACGCGGTGAGCGCAGCGCGCGGTGATCTGCCGCGCGAAGTGGAGGAGCCGGTGATCGAACGGTTCAGCGAAACCGACCTGCCGGTGCTCACGGTGGCGGTGGGCGGGAGCGGCGACCCGCTGACCCTTGGTGCCGATGCTCGCCGGCTCGCCCGCGCGCTGCGCGGTGTCGCGGGCGTTGCCCAGGTGCGCGTCGTTGGTGATGCCGTGCCCGAGCTGTCGGTGCATGCCCGTCCCGAAGCGCTCCGTGCCGTCGGCATCACGCTCGCGGAGCTGACGGCGCGCCTCGAAAGCCAGAACGTCTCGGTGCCGATTGGTCGTCTTGAAGGGCGCGATCGCGAAGCGACGCTGCGCTTTCAGGGGCGACCGACAACCGCCGCCGATTTCGGGGCGTTGCCGCTCGCCACGAGCACGGGGCAGGTGGTGCGTTTGCGAGACGTGGCCGACGTGCAGGTACGCGCCGCCGAGCAGCGCGGAACGGCGTTGGTGGACGGACGCCCTGCCGTGACGTTGGAAGTACGGAAGCGGCGCGGCGCGAGTGCCACGACGGTGGCCGATGAACTCCGCGCGCGTATGGCGGAGATACAAACGACGTTGCCTGCCGGACGCACAGTGCGCGTGATTCAGGACGCCGGACGGCGCACGGCCCTCGCCGTGTGGGATGTGCAGAAGACATTGCTGGAAGGAGCGCTGCTCACGGTACTGGTGGTGTTCGTCTTCCTGAACAGCTGGCGTTCGACGGTGATTACCGGACTCGCGTTGCCCGTCTCCGTGCTTGCGAGCTTCATGGCGGTGTGGGCGTTCGGTTTCAAGCTGGAAACCATGTCGCTGCTGGGGCTGTCGCTCGCGATCGGCATTCTCATCGATGACGCCATCGTGGTGCGCGAGAACATCGTGCGGCACGTAGAGATGGGTAAAGACCATGTCACCGCATCGCGCGACGGAACGCGCGAAATCGGATTGGCGGTGCTCGCGACGACCGCGGCGATCGTGGTGGTGTTCGTGCCGGTGGGCTTCATGAACGGGTTGGCCGGCCAGTATTTCAAGCCCTTCGCGCTCACCATCGCGTGCGCCGTGTTGGTCTCGTTGTTCGTCAGCTTCTCACTCGATCCGATGCTGTCGGCCTACTGGCCCGATCCGCACGTGCCCGTGGAGGAGCGCGCCTGGCTCAGTCGTGTGCTCCATCGCTTCAACAGCTGGTTCGACGGGATTGCCGTGAAGTACCGCGGGGTCATCGCGTGGGCGCTCCGGCATCGGACCGCCACGATGGGCGCCGCACTGGTCTCGCTGGTCGTCGCGGCGTTGCTGCCGGCCACGGGTCTCGTGGGCGCCGAGTTTCTCCCTGAGGACGATCGCGGGGAAGTCGGTATTCTCGTGGAAGCCCCCCCGGGTGCGTCGCTGGCGTACACCACCGCGCGCGCCGAGGCGGCCGCCGCCATCGCCCGTCGTCTCCCCGAGGTACGCACGGTGTACACCACCGTTGGTGGTGGTGAGGGCGACGTGTCTCAGGCCCAGGTGCTCGTGCTGTTGTCCGCGCGCGCCACACGCGACCGCACGGCGCGGCAGATCGCCACGGCGCTCCGCGATGACATGCAGCCACTGCGCGGGGCCACCTTTGCCGTCATGGACCTTGGACTGAATGGGTTTCTCAAGCCCATTCAACTCCAGGTGCGCGGCACGGACGCGAGCACACTGCCACAGGTGGCGGCCAGTATCGCGGCGCGCGTGCGCACTGTGCCGGGGGCGGTAGATGTGTCGCTGTCGAGCCGTCCGGGCGCGCCCGCTGTCGATATCGGATTGCAACGGGCGCTTTCGGCGACGATGGGACTCACGCCGGCCGAGGTGGCGAGTGCCATGCGCGTCGCGTTCGCCGGCGTCGAAGCCGGTCGCTGGCTCGACGATGACGGGGAGCTCCGGAAGGTGCGCGTCCAGCTGCCAGCGGCGCAGCGTCAGTCTGTGGCCGATCTCGGCGCGCTGCCGTTGCAGGTGCCAGGTCCGGATGCACGTCTGCAGGCCGTGCCCTTCGCGCAGGT
>CANGXD010000205.1 GCA_947457545.1 Gemmatimonadaceae bacterium | reverse complement strand
ACCGCCATCCGCCTGGGGGACCCGGCCGACACGGTCATTGGCGGGCGCGAGGTGGTGGTCATGGCCGGCCCGTGCAGTGTGGAAGGGCGCGACATGATGTTCGATACGGCGCGCGCGGTGCAGCAGGCGGGCGCTCGCATACTCCGCGGTGGCGCCTTCAAGCCGCGATCGAGCCCGTACGCCTTTCAGGGGATGGGCGAAGAAGGGCTCAAGATTCTCGCCGAGGTGCGCGCAGAAACCGGCATGCCCATCGTGACGGAAGTGATGGACCCCAGGCAGGTGGAGCTCGTCGCGAGCTACGCCGACATCATGCAGATTGGCGCGCGCAACATGCAGAACTTTCCGCTGCTTTCGGAGGTGGGGCGGGTCCAGCGCCCCGTACTGTTGAAGCGCGGACTAAGCGGGACCATCACGGAGCTCTTGATGGCCGCCGAGTATGTGCTGGCGCAGGGGAACGGCGATGTGATGTTGTGCGAGCGCGGTATTCGCACGTACGAAACGGCAACGCGCAACACGATGGACGTGGCGGCGATTCCGGTGCTCAAGCGCGAAACGCACTTGCCGGTGATTGTGGACCCGAGTCACGCGGGTGGCCGCGCGCACTTGGTCACGCCACTCGCGCTCGCGGCGGTAGCGGCCGGCGCCGACGGTCTGATTGTGGAAGTTCACCCCGATCCCACGTGCGCGAAGAGCGACGGCGAGCAGAGCCTCGAGTTTGCGGCATTCGCGCAAATGATGCAGCAGGTGCAGGCGGTGGCGCGAGCGGTAGGACGCGAGTGCAGTCTGCTGACAGCTGAAACATGAGATCTGAGATCTGAGACCCAGACAAAGACCTCAGACGGAGACTCCAGAAATGAGCCTCGGATAGGTGTGAGAATCCAGCAACGCAGAAGCGAGAAGTGAGGACCCGCGGTTTTGGAAACCGCCACCGCAGGTCCTCGCTTCTCGCTTCTGCGTTACTCGACTCTCACACCTATCCGAAGCTGGGCTCTGGAGTCTTCGTCTGGCGTCTTTGTCTGGGTCTCAGATCTCAGATCTCTACCCAATAGGCTTACGAGACGGCGCTGGTACGGTCGCCCTCCCAATCGTCCCCCGGTCGCTCCCGAACCAAATGGTTCGCGTGTTCTTGTCGAAGACCATGTGCCTCACCGTGTTGGGCGCGGCGGGGCCGAGGTCGACTTGCGTGACGAAACTGTTGCTGCGGGGGTCGAACGCCACGAGTCTGTTGGGCTGACGTCCGGTTTCCACCAGCCACAGGCGGTCGGCGTCGTCGACGGTCATGGCGTAGGGCAGGCTCGTGGCGCCGCCGGGAAGTGGCCACTCCTTTACGGCGCCGCTCACGGGATCGAGACGGCCCACGTAGCCGCGGGAGTAATCGCCGTACCAGACGGCGCCATCGGTGGTGAGCGCGATGCGGCGGCCGCGGGCGCGCTCGTCGGGGAGCACGTACTCACGCACGCGCATCGACGTGGGATCGATGGTGCCGAGCTTGTTGGTACCGAAGAGATTGAACCACGGCCGCCCGCTCTTGTCGAGGACGATGCCGTAGGGGCGCGAGCGCGGTGTGGGCATGGCAATGACTTTCACCGCGCCGGTCTGCTTGTCGAGAAAGCCCACCATGTTGCTGTTCTGCAACGTGAACCACAGATCGCCCTTGGGCGTGAACGTGATGGTGTGCGGGTCTTTCGCGGCGGCCTCGGGCATGGGGTAGCGCGTGATCTTGCCCGTCTTGCCATCGATACGACCAATCATACCGTTGCGGTTGCCGGCATACCACGCGTCGCCCGTGGGGTCGACGTTGACGGTGTGCGGATTGGTCCCGGGGTCGATTTCGAAGCGCTCGAACTTCTTGGAGGCGGGGTCGAAGCGCGCGACGTAATTCCCCTCCTGCCCGACGAACCAGACGCGCCCCTGCGGATCGATGGACGGATCGCGTGGACGGGTCGCGGCGCCCCAGGGGACATCCCACTCGGTGAGTGCGACGGTATCGGCGGCGGCTTTGCGCGCCGTCGATGATGCTTGTGCGTGCAGCGACGTGGCGAACGACAGCGCGGGCAGGCACAGCGACGTCATCGCGACGCGGACGATCGACGGGGTCGACATCATGCGGGTTCTCCGGGAGTTGTCACGAGAGGCAAGGCCAGCTCAAACGTGGCACCGGAATCGCGATCGAGCAACACGATCTGTCCCTCGTGTGCGTGCGCGATGGCTTGGGCAATGGCGAGGCCCAGGCCGGCCCCGGTACCGTGCGTGCGATTGTCGCTGGCGGTCGTGCTCTGCACGCCGTGGACGAAGCGCTCGAAAATGCGTTCGCGCTGCTCGGGCGCGACGCCGGGCCCGCTGTCGCTGACGCGCACCCGCACAGTGCGTGCATCATGCGCCAGCGAAAGCTCGACCGTACTGCCGCGCGGCGCGTGCTTGAGTGCGTTGTCGAGCAGGTTGAGCAGGAGGCGCCGCAACAGCACGTCATCACCGTGCACGGTCGCCTGCGCATCGGAGGTTATGCGCACCACGACCTCGCGTGACTCAGCCAACGTACGGACGCTGCGCGCCGCGTCGCCGATGAGCTCGTGCATGTGGACGACCTCACGTCGCACGGCATGCCCGGCCGCATCGACGCGCGCGAGCAGAAACAGATCGTCGACGATGCGGGAGAGTCGCAGCGATTCGTCGTGGATGACGCCGAGTGCTTCGCGATACTCCTGTGGTGTCCGTTCGGCGCGGCGCAGCGTCACGTCGGCTTCACCGCGAATGATCGCAATGGGGGTGCGCAATTCGTGCGACGCATCGGCCACGAACTGGCGTTGCGTACGGAACGCATCGCCTACACGGCCAAGCAGCGCGTTGATGATCTGCGCCAAACGTCCCAGCTCGTCGTGCGGGTTCACCACCGGCAGCCGGTCATCGAGACTGGCCGCGGTAATGGACGCGGTGCGCGTGACGATGGCGTCGAGGGGGGCGAGACTGCGACGCGCGAGGAGATAGCCGGCAATGACCGACACGAGCAACGCCATGGGAATGGCGAAGAAGATCGTCGTGCGCACCTGCCGCAGCAGCAGGAGGTCGTCACGTTCGCCCCGCAACGCGGCAATGAGCAGCGCCGGCTCGCCTTTGTCGTCGGCTTCGGGTTCGACGCGCAGCACCGCGGCCCGTGCAGGCCCGTCGGCGAGTGTGATCTGTCGCACGACGACCGACGAGTCGGCGAGGCGTCCGGCGGTCCGCGCGTCGCGGACATCGGTGAGCAGCGTGCGTACCGCCGTCGGCAGAACCACCGTGCCGGTCGCGTTGATGGTCGTGCGTTCGCGCTGATCCGCCTCCGAAACATCCGCCGCAACATCAGCCGGCTGACGCGCCGCCATGAGCTGCTCGGCTTCGTCGGTAATGAAAATGTCGAGGTCGCCCACACGCAGTTCGCGCAGGACGGCTTGCTCGTGTTCGCCGCGCACCAGCTCCACTTCCCCGCGCGCGGTGGCGGCGCGTCGTTCGGCCATGATGGCGCCAGCGACGGCACGCGCCGATTCACGCACCACGGTCGCGGCGCGCTGATGCACGACGCGTTCGATGGTGAACCATCCAGCTGCGGCGAACGCCACCAGCAGGAGCGCGAGCACGCTCGCATTCCAGAGCGTGAGGCGCAGCAGAATGGAGATTCGCACGCGCGGCATACGGCTGCCGTTCACACAGGCGCGCTGGCGGCGAGCATGTAGCCCGCACCACGGCGTGTGTGCAGCAAGGGAGCAAACGGCTCGCGGTCGATCTTGCCGCGCAACCGGTTCATGTACACCTCGACGGCGTTGGTGAAGGGATCGTGATTGTCGTCCCACACATGCGACACGATGTCGGCGCGCGATACGACACGCCCCGCGTTGCGTGCGAGCAGCTCGAGCAGCGCAAACTCCTTGGCGGTGAGCACGATGGGCGTGCCGGCGCGGATCACCGTATGCGACTGCAGATCGATCTCGAGATCGGCAATCGTCACGCGCATGGGCTGCACGGCCTCGGGACGACGCAGCAGCGCCCGCAAACGCGCGAGCAGTTCGCCGAAGTCGAACGGCTTGACGAGATAGTCGTCGGCGCCCGCGTCGAGACCGGCGATGCGATCGGGGACGGTATCGCGCGCAGTGAGCATGAGCACCGGCGTGTGAATGTGCCGTTCGCGCAGCGTACTCACCACCGTGAGCCCGTCGACACCGGGGAGCATCACGTCGAGCACCACCGCGTCGTAGCTGTTGACCGCCGCTTGCATGATGGCGCTCTTGCCGTTGTCGCAGGTGTCCACGGCGTACGACTCCTCGCGCAACCCGCGCGCGATGAGGGCGGCCAACCGTGGATCATCTTCGACGACGAGTACGCGCATGGTGACTCAGTGATGACGAATGGAACACAACATCAGGAACGTGGCGCGCGCGTCCGCTGCTTTTCTTCGGCGCGCCGCCGGAACCAGCTTGCGACGAGATAGAACTCGTCGAGGTCGTGCGTGGGGATGTCGGCTCCGGAAAGGTCGGGTCCGTCGTAGATGCGCGCAACGAGCGTCTTGAACGCCGCCTGTTCCTGCTCCGACTGCGGTGCACGTACCTCGGCCCGCACGGTGCCGCGCCGAATGAGATACACCCATTCGGCGTCACCGTGTCCCACCGCGTGATACCGGAAGGTGAGCCGGTCGACGTTGGCATGAAAGTGCTGCACGCGTTCGTGCAGCCACTGCACGAGCGCCAACCGGTCGCGCAGCACGCCGGCGCGCTCGAAAGCGAGATCGTTTGCGGCGCTGTGCATCGCGTGCTCGAGCAACTGCACCGGCGTGCGAGTCTGTCCCTCGAGAAACGCCCGCACCGTGGTGGCAGCATCACGGTACGGCAACGGCTCGCCAGCGCCGATGCACGGTCCGGCGCAGGTGCCGAGGTCGTGGCGCAGGCAGCCGGGTGCGCGCGTGCGCGGGGTGCGACTTCCGCGCGGCCGGGTGGCGGGGTCAGCGTTGAACCAGAGCGCACTGCCGCGCGCGCTGCCGGTGCCCCGCACGGTGTCTTCGAGCGTGCAGTCGCGCAGGCCGGTGGCTTCGGCGAGCGCCCGCACGGCATCGCGCAGCTGCGCGACTCGGCGGAACGGTCCGAAGAGCGCGATGGCCGACGGCTCGTCGGAGCGGGCCACTACGCGCAGCCCCGGGACGGTACCGCCGGTGAGCGCGACATACGCGCGCGGCCACTCGTCCATGACCATCATGGTGTTGAAGTGCGGCCGGTACTGCTTGATGAGCCGCAACTCGCGCAGCAGCGCACCAAACTCGGTGTTGGTGTACTCCCACTCGATCTGAAAGGCATGACGCAGAATGCGCGCGGCCTTGTTGCGACGTCCGGTGGCGCGGAAGTAGCTGAGCAACCGCGTGCGCAACACGCGCGACTGGCCCACGTAGATCACGGTGCCGGTGGGGCCGAGCATGCGGTAGACGCCGGGCCGGTTCTCCACGCTCGCCCGGACCAGCGTACGCAACTGCTTGCGATGCGCGGGCGTGGTTTGGGGCGGTTTGGTGTGCAGGCGGGGGGCGTTGTCCGGCATGCGGGCAATCTAGCGTTTGCGCTTCTTTTGTTGAGTTGGCTTGCGTTGCGACCGCGTGGGGGTCGGTGTGTGGGAGACGCCCCGGGCACCCCGCTCACCCCGTTCGCTGCTCTCTTCGGGGGTGGCCGAGCGCGCTCTCGCGCGCCGGCGTCACCCCCGAAGGGATCCGCTCACGGGGCGGCGGGGCGCCCGGTGCTGCATCGCCCATGCGGTCGCGGCGAGGACGGAGAAGCGCGCGCGAGAACTCGCGGTGTGCGCGGGCAACGGTGCGGGCACACCTGCACCGCCTCGGGGCGTCGGGGCTGAGAGGTGCGATGTGAGATGGGTCCGTTGAGAGACCTCGCCCCGCCGTGATGCAGCCTCGGGGGGCGCCGCCACCCCGTGAGCGGATCCCTGAGGGGGTGACGCCGGCGCGCGTCAGCGCGCCCGGCCACCCCCGAAGAGAGCAGCGAACGGGGTGAGCGGCGTCACCCGAGGCGTCTCGCGCGCACCAGTCTCGCGCACACCAGTCTCGCGCACACGCGTCTCACCTCTCGCGTCTCACGTC
The DNA here is from genome assembly GCA_947457545.1 of Gemmatimonadaceae bacterium. Lineage (GTDB taxonomy): Bacteria > Gemmatimonadota > Gemmatimonadetes > Gemmatimonadales > Gemmatimonadaceae > Gemmatimonas. Next base: position 197 of record CANGXD010000205.1, on the reverse strand, counting down.
TCCCGATCGTACGAAAGCGATTCCCGGAATTCGTCCGCCTGACGCCGGAGCTGGACCAGCTCCGTGTCGGCCATGCCGTCGAGGTGTTTGGTCATCATGCGCATGCGCGGATGCTTGGCGAAGCGCTCGCGGTGACGGGCCATGAAGTCCCAGTACAGGAAATTCATGGGGCAAGCGTCGGGGCCCGTGCGTTGCTT
>CANGXD010000204.1 GCA_947457545.1 Gemmatimonadaceae bacterium | reverse complement strand
GACACTGAACTCCCTTCGGCCGCTCCCCGATACGAGACCAGGTCCTCTGCAGTGAATGCGTGATGGAGCGGCCGTCGACCGACGGCGCTTACCACTAGCAGTTCTGTTGTTGCGCGGGTACCCGACCTTCGTGACGGCAACTACCTCCACAACCTCGCAAGAGGGGGATGAATGCAACTCTTTTCTCGGAACAAGGCGCTCAGCGTCCTGAGCCTCGGCGCCCTGGCGGCGCTCGGTGCTTGCGGCGATGACGTCACGGTGCCCGTTGCACCGGCCGCTCCGGTAGTGATTTCGATCACTCCGCCCAGCTCGTCGCTGAATGTCGGCGAGTCGGTGAGCTTCGCCGTGCAGATCTCGGGTGGTAGCCCGGCTCCTACGCTCGCCAGCTGCACGTCGAGCAACACGGCCGTGGCCACGGCTGCTGTGAACGCCGGCGCCTGCCGCGTCACGGCGGTTGCCGCTGGTAACGCCACGGTTACGGCCGCGGCGTCGACCGGTCAGTCGGCCGCCGCTTCGGTGACGGTGTCGGCTCCGGCCCCGGCCATCACGGCCCTTTCGGTGTCGCCGTCGGCGGCGCAGTTGGCCGTTGGTCAGTCGGTCACGCTGGTCCCGACGGTGCAGCCGGCTGGCCGCACGGTCGCGTACACGTACGCCACGTCGGCGGCTTCGATCGCGACGGTCGCGAACGGTGTCGTGACGGCGGTTGCTCCTGGCGTCGCCACCATCACGGTGACGGCCGCTGGTTCGGGCGCGGGCTTCTCGAACGCCACGATCGCGCAGGCTGTGACGATCACGGTGTCCGAGCGCACGCCTGGCCTCAGCACGCTGAACGTCCAGCCGAGCACGGTTGCGCTCGCGCTTGGCGGCACGCAGCAGCTCACCGCTTCGGCGGCCGGTCCGCGCGCTTCGGCCGCGACGATCACCTACGGCACGAGCGCTCCGGCGATCGCGACCGTGAGCGCGACGGGTGTCATCACGGCGGTGTCGGCCGGTACGGCCGTCGTCACGGTGACGGCGCAGTCGGCTGAGTCGGGCGCCTTCGCGGCGTCGTCGATCACGGGCCTTGTGGCCGTGACGGTTTCGCCGAACGCGCAGGTGGCCATCACGGGCATCACGTCGGCGCAGAGCAACAATCCGATCGACATCTCGAACGTGACCGACCAGATCCAGGTCAACCTCGGCATTCAGCCGAACGGTCAGACGGTCTCGGAAGCCAACGTCTGGGTCTGCGACCCGTCGGAAACGGTGGCGGCTTGCGCCGCGCGCACGAACGGTGTGCCGGCTGCTCGTCAGTCGTTCACGGCGTCGGGCACGCAGGCGGCCAACATCCAGCTGTTCATCAACACGTCGGAATTCGCTGCGCCGAACTTCACGACGGGTGCCGATGCGAACACGCTGTACAAGAACGGCCTCCGTACGATCGTCGCCACGCTGACGACGTCGCCGGCTGCCGCTTCGACGATCGCGTCGAACAGCATCTCGCAGCTCAACTTCAACAACCCGGACGGCTGGACGATCAGCTGGACCGCGCCGGCCAACCGTGCGAACAGCTCGGCCAACATCACGTGGTTCGGTGGTCCGAGCACGCCTGATCCCATGGTTCCGGGCTCGCAGTCGGGTACGGGCTCGTTCGTTGTGGTGCCGGTCGTCTACACGCCGAACCGCACCGTCGTCCAGGCGAGCTTCACGGTTGCGGGTTGCGCTGGTTCGACCAGCTCGGCCAACTCTGCGTTGACGGATACGGAGCGCCCGTTCGGCGCGACGTACGGCACCAACGCGCGTAGCACGACGCAGGCGACGCTGAACTTCAACTGCTCCAACAGCGAAACCGATATCAACGGCCTCGCGCCTGCGGTCTCGGGTGGTGTTGACAACAACAACACGACGTACGGCGGTGTCACGCTGACCCCGACGGCTGGCCGTTCGATCTTCCGTGATTTCGTCAACACGTCGACGACCACGACGAACGGTACGGTGAACGGTTACTACCAGTCGCTCTCGTATCGTCCGAACAACCTGTACCTCCCGCACGACTACGCTGCACCGACCATCAACTTCTTTAACGTTCGTGGCGGTGGTGCGCAGGGTGCTGACTCCGGTTGGGTGAGCGCCGCGTATCAGTTCGACCAGCGCGACGGTACCTCGGCGAACAACCCGGTTCGTTACTCGGTCTCCGAAACCAGCGTTGGTCTGTTGGCGACCCGTAACGCCGCGTTTGACATCTGCCCGCGTCCGGAAAGCGGCTTCTCGGCCACCGCGCCGACGAACTGCACGGCGCCTGTAGCGACCGGCGGTCTGTCGAGCACGGTTGCCTCGCTTGGATTGACCGAAAGCCAGACGAACTTCACGAACCTGGCGTGGTTTGCCCAAGCTCGCGAAACGGACCGTCTTGGAAACCGCGCAACGAGCGTCGTGTCGTCGTGGGCGAACGCGTCGGCTGGCACGAGCGGAACGCAGACGGCTGCGAACACCATCGTTGGGACTACGGTCAGCGGCGCGTCCTTCGGCGTCGACCTCACGGCTCCGACGATCCGCTATTCGAGCACGTCGGACACGACGCAGGCCATCGTGACGGCGTTCAACCTGGCGCCGGAAGCCATCGACGATCGCTCGGGTCTGCGTTCGTGGAACCACTTCCTCGCTCGTGCTAACCAGACGGACAACACGGGCATCTGTGTAGTCCCGACGGCCAGCAGCACGAACGTGCCGGGCTCGGCGTTCATCAGCAACCCGACCTGCTCGTGGTCGACGGCCAGCACGGCCTTCGGTGCGACGCTCACGGACGGCTTCCGTCCGCTCACCATCGGCGCGATCAACATCGCGGCGACGAACGGCTACTACACGTACCGCGCCCGCGTCTTCGACCGCGCACTCAACGAAGCGGCCCTGCCGCAGCGTCTGATGCTGGTCGATCCGACCGCGCCGCAGATCACGGGCATGGGCGTTCCGTCGCTCGCGACGGCTGCCGGCCTGAACCTGTTCACGCCGAACTTCGCGGAAGACGTCGAAGTGTGGCGCTCGAACTTGCGTCTGACGTTCGGCGGAAGCGCGACCGCGTTCCCGGGCGCCGAGCCTTCGGTGCTCCTGTACCCCGCGCAGGCTCAGGGTATTCGCTTCGATGACGTCATCACGGCCAACGGCAACGTGCAGCTCAGCACCCCGTTCCAGACCGGCGTCCGCTTCTACACCGACATCGAGTTCGTCGATGCGGGTGGCAACATCGACAACGCGTTCGTCGCGAACACTGCGCTCCGTCCGAGCGAAGCGGCCGCGCGTCTGTATGGCGTCGGTGGTGGGCTGAGCGCGATTCAGCCGACTGGTATCCTTTCGGCCAACGTCGAGGCCGACAACACGCAGCGGATTGCCCAGAAGCTTGGCATCACCGCTACGGCGTCCACTTGGGCGCTTGGCGGAACGATCGCCGAATTCGGTGCCCCGGCTGACGGTCTGAAGGCCAAGTTCACCGGCGTCTCTTGTGGCGTAAGCACGGCCGAATGCCAGCAGAACCCGCCGTTCGCTCGCGTCGACTTCTACGAGCGGAACACGGTTTCGGGCGCTTGGACGCTCGCCGGATCGGCTGAAGGCACTGCGCCGAACGGCAGCTCGGTCTTCCTGGCCGACAACGGCACGTTCCGTGTCTGGACGTATCGTCTCCCGTCGGGCTCGGTTGTGACCGACTCGGCTGGTGCTACGACTACGATCGGAACCCCGTCGGGTCGTCGCTTCATCGCGATCGGCACGTTCGGTGCGCCTCGCGGTACCCCGGCTCGCTTCGGCCGCGTCCTCGCGTCGCACCCGAGCGTGACGTACGGCAACCCCTTCGCCATTACGGCGATCGGCTACGCTGGTGGTGCTATCACCATCAACAACGCTTCGGCTGCGCAGGCGGTCAACGTGACGCCGACCGCCGCTGGTACGGCCAACATCGTCTACACCTGCACCTTGTCCGCGAACATCGCGAGCTTCGTGACGGTTACGGCGACGGCGACCGGCTGCAGCGTGAGCCCGAATGGCGCGCTCGCGTCGGGTAACACGATCAACGGTACGCTCAGCATCACTGCAAACGGCAGCGGCACCAACCTGACCTCGAATACGGTCACGTTGGCTGCACCGGTGAGCATCATCCGTACGCAGCCGTAAATGGAGTTGAAGTTGCAGTAAGCTGAAGGGGGCTCGGCACCTGCCGAGCCCCCTTTCAGTTTTTAAGGGGTAATTGTGTCAACCGGCTCAGGCGGGCCACTTCTCCGCGAGAAGAAGGACTGGCCGCAAAAAGCATAGCGCTTCCGGTTGAAATTATTTCTGCTTATTCTGCCCAAGAGATTGAGCCTCCCCTCAGGTGAGACCTTTCTTCTCGAAGCGAGTCGGGCTGAACCTTTTCGGTTGAGCGTTGATATGCAGATCCCATGTCGCACTCTCGCGTACACACACAAAACCACACACATGAAATCAGCGATTGTCAGAGCCGTTGCAGTCATATTCCTCACCTCGGTTGCTGCCTGCTCGGCCGATGAGGCTGGGTCCGCCCGCTTGAAGGAGCTGAAGGAAGGCATGACGATGTCCCAGGCGCTCGAGTCGATGGGACAAGGGCCGCTTACGGCCACGTCTTCCGACACGATGCGCGTGGTTAACGGCTATCGCCGGATGCGCTATCTGCTTAGTGGTGGCGATTTCCAGGTCGTCTTTGCACGGGAGATCCCCGGTGACGTGAAGGAACCCGTGCTTCAGGCAAAGGAAACACCGCTCGTGTTCCGCAACGACACCCTGCTCGGTTGGGGATGGCGGTACTTCGTAGACGAAGGCATGCCCAAGTATCAGCTACCGACGCCGCTTCGAGCTATCGATACGATGACGACACCGCTGCCTACGGATACCTCCAAGAAGATCGAATTGGCGCCTTCGCCATCGGCTCCCGCTGCCCCGGCCAATCCCGATAGCAGCAAAAAGTCCTGATTGACCTTTGTAAGCAGGACGGCGTCTTCTCCGCGCCACCGTTCCGAACCACAGCAAAATGAAGGAGGGCCACCGGATATGATCCGGTGGCCCTCCTTCGTGATACTGGCCCAAACACTTGGGCATCCTCCCGTCGGGAGGCTGCCTCGGTCCATCCCGTTATGGCACCGTGGCCGTAAAGGTGATGGGGTTACCGGTGATCCCCGTGCCGGTCGCTGTGGCGGTGAGTGTGCGTGTCCCAGAACCCGCGGGCATGGTCCACGAGCCGACCGAGGCGAAGCCAAGTGCGTCGGTCACCACCACAGCGGTAGGACCACCCGGGATGGTACCGCTGGCCGCCGCGAATGTGACCGATACGCCCGCCACTGGGTTGCCGAACTGGTCCACCACCCGCACCACGGGCACCGTGGCGACCGCGGTGCTCGCAACACCAGCCTGTGTGGCTGCCGACGACGACGCCACACTGATCTGCGCAGCTGACAACGCCGTGCCCGTCACCACCCATGTGGGCTCGGCCCCGCTGAGAGCCAATCCTGCCACCACGGCGCGAAGGCGATAGACTCCAGCCACCGTGCCAATTCGCCATGTCGTGATCTGTGCGATCCCGTCGGTGCCGGTGGTCTTGGTCGTGCCGGTGAGCGTGGTGCCAGCACCGTTTACCACTTCGAAGGTGACAGTCGCACCCGCCACCGCATTGCCGTTCGCGTCCACGACCCGCAGCGTGGGGAGCGGCGACACAAAGCTGTTAACCGGGAATGCCGGCAGCACCGAGTCACCCACCACCTGCACGGCGGTAGCGGTACCGGCGGTCGCTGTGGCCTGGAAGATCACATCCGCCACACCGGACACAGACGCGGTCAGTGTCTGGGCCCCGGCAGTGGCGCTGAGGCGCCAGCTGCCAACGGTCGCGACACCGGCCGCATTCGTGACTGCCGATCCGCCCGTGACCACGCCGCCCGCCGAGGGGAGGAAGCTGACCGTAATTCCCTGCACCGGGTTACCGCGGTTGTCACGCACCACAACCGACGGACTCACCGTCACCGTCGAGCCGGCGGTGGTCGTCTGATTGTTGCCTGCCGCAATGGAGAGCGACGATGCCGCACCGGCCGTGGCCGTGGCGGTGAACGTCGCCGGGTTACCAGCCAGCGTCAGCCCCGTCGCGGTAGCGCGGAGGGTGTTGGTGCCCGGCGTTTCGCCAAGCGTCCAAGCGCCGACCGTGGCCGTGCCGTTGGCATCGGTGAGGGGACGACGGACAACCGCCGAGCCGCCACCGGAGACCACTTCGAACACCACTTCCTGCCCGACAATGGGGTTGCCGAAGGCGTCGGTGATGCGCACCGCCGGGTCGATGGGGAGCGTACGTCCCACCGTGGCCGTCTGGTTGTTGCCCGCCACGATCGTGAGCGCCGCCGCGGCCGCGTTGCGAG
>CANGXD010000203.1 GCA_947457545.1 Gemmatimonadaceae bacterium | reverse complement strand
GGCGCCGAAGCCCACCGGTCGATTACGGCGATTGGCGCAAAGCTCTTCATTGTGGATTGAGGGCGTTCAAGGGGTCCGCATGGCGCACTATAACAGATGGCATTATAATAGATAGCGTGATACGTTCCTTCGCTGACTTGGCCACCGAGGATCTGTTCAACGGCGTCGACAGCCGCCGTGCCCGACAGGCGTGCCCCGTTACCCTCTGGTCGGTGGTGGCACGCAAGCTGACCCAGCTCAATCGGGTCCGCGACTTACGGGAACTGGCGGTGCCGCCCGGTAATCGTTTGGAAGCGCTGAAGGGCAGTCGACGCGGGCAGCACAGCATCCGCATCAACGATCAGTACCGGATCTGCTTCCGGTGGGAGGAGGGTTATGCCGACGATGTCGAAGTCACGGACTACCACTAAGCCCGCGAAGGGCTCCCCGCTGGTGCAGCGCCGCCTGCCGACGCATCGCCCGCCCACGCATCCGGGTGAGATGCTGCTGGAGGAGTTCCTCAAGCCGCTCGCGATCTCTCAGTCCGCTTTCGCGATCCAGCTGGGGGTCTCCTTTCCGCGTCTGAACGAGGTGATCAACGCCAAGCGGAGCGTTACGCCCGATACCGCGCTGCGCCTCGCTCAGGTGACGGGCATGAGCGCCGACTTCTGGCTCGGCCTGCAACAGGACTGGGATCTGTGGCACGCGCTCCGGTCGAAGGAGGCCGCCGCGATCGCGCGCTTGAAGCCATTGCCCCGCGCTGGATGATCGTCCGAAAAGGGGTCAGAGTCCTTTACGGAATCGGGGATCATCGACGTTGATCCGCAAGCCGAACCGCTACCCCAGCAACCACCCCACCAACTACCCCACCAACTACCCAAGCAACAGCTCCAACTCCGCCGCACCAATCGACGACAGTCCACCTCGGTCCGCCGAGAGAATGGCGTCGGCCAAGGCCCGCTTGTTCTCTTGCAACGTGAGAATCTTTTCCTCGATGGTGTCGCGTGCGACGAGCCGTGTGGCCACAACGGTGCGCGCGCGGCCAATGCGATGGGCGCGGTCGATGGCCTGGGCTTCGACGGCGGGGTTCCACCACGGATCGAGCAGATAGACATAGTCGGCCGCCGTCAGGTTGAGCCCGTGGCCGCCGGCCTTGAGACTGATGAGAAACACCGGACACGCGGCGTCGGATTGAAAGCGCTCCACGCGAGCCTGCCGATCCTTGGTGTTTCCATCGAGATACTCATACGGCAATCCCTCGGCCTCGAGTGCCGCCCGTACCAACGCAAGAAAGCTCGTGAACTGCGAAAAGACCAACGCCTTGTTCCCCTCCTTCGCAATGTCGAGCAACGCCGGAATGAGCGCTTCAAGTTTGGCGCTCGGCAACGCCCCCTTTCGCGGGTCGGCCAGCACCGGGTGACAGGCCGCCTGCCGCAGGCGCAACAGCCCTTCGAGAATGTGCAGCTTGGATTTGCCGATGCCTTGCTGCGCCACCTGCGACAGCACGCTCGATCGCACAGTCTTGCGCACCTGCTCGTAGAAGGCGCGCTGCTTGGGCTCCAGCTCCACGCTCAGTGTGCGTTCTATGCGCGCCGGCAACTCCTTCGCCACGGCGGCCTTCGTGCGGCGCAGAATGACCGGCCGGAGTGCGCGCGAGACGACATCGTCCACGCCCTGCGTCGCCGTGCTGTTTCGCAACGCGGTGGTGAAGCGCGACGACGCCCCCAACATGCCGGGATTGAGGAAGTCGAGCAGACTCCATAGCTCTTCCACCCGATTCTCGACGGGGGTGCCGCTCATGGCGAGCCGGTGCGACGCGCGCAGAATGCGACAGGCTTTGGCGGTAGCCGTGCCGCGATTCTTGATGGCCTGTGCCTCGTCGAGGATGACGTAATCGAACTGATACTCGGCCAACTGCACGGCATCGCGTCGCAGCGTGCCGTACGTTACGAGTGCGACATCGATGTCGGTGGTGTCGAAACTCGCCGACTGTCGCGCGGCGGTGCTCCAATCGACCACACGTAGTGCCGGCGCAAAGCGCGCGGCTTCGTTGAGCCAGTTGAACACCAACGAACGCGGCACCACGACCAGCGATGGACCGTGTCCCTCGACACGCCGCGTCTCGAGCAGCGCCAGCACCTGAATGGTTTTGCCAAGTCCCATATCGTCGGCCAGGCATCCGCCAAACCCGAAGGTGCGCAGGAAGTGCATCCACCCCAGCCCCTCGCGCTGATAGCTGCGCAAGGCTCCGGTGAATGACGCGGGCGGGTCGGCCGGCGCGACCTGGGTAAAGCCGCGCAACGCCTCGCGCTGTCTGGCGAACGTGGCGTCGACGTCGACGTCCGGTAGTGTGGACACCAACGCATCGAGCAGCGCCAGCTGCGACGATTTGAAGCGCGTCCCGGTTTGCGCGCGCTCACCACTCGACAGCAGCGGCCCCAGCTGATTGAGCCAGTCGTGTGGCAGCAGACCGTACCCGCCTCCCGGCAACAACAGCAGCTCGTCGCCGCGTCGTTGCGCGTCGAGAATCTCCGAGAGCGACACCTCGATATCGCCGTACGAGACCACGCAATCGAGATCGAACCAGTCGACCCCGGAGCTCACGCGCGCGCGTACCGTGCCTGGCTGGCGGAACGCATGCCCGTCGGCCTCCACCCACCACCCTTCGGCGGTGAACAGCTGGGCGATACGCCGCAACGAGGCGCGCGGCACCACGTAGGGCGTCTGCCCGTGAGCAACGTCATGTGATCTCGCCACACCGAGCTGCATGGCGCGCGCAACGGCGGCGAGTTCATACGCCGTCGCCCGGTGGTGCACCGTTCGTGATGTCGCATCGAACTTGGTCGCCCCCGGCTCGTGTGCCCGCACTTCCGCGTCTCCATAGCGAAAGCCGATCTCCACGCCAAGCATGGGTGCGCCGTAGCGGCGCCATGGCATGGGGTCCGCCACGAAGCGCACACCAGCCAGCGGCAACGCCGCGGATGTTGTGTACGACAGCTCCGGTGGAAGCTCCAGCGTCGGCACGCGAGGCAACGCCAGCAGACGCTCCAGCGCCGGAGCCGGATTGTCACCAACGGGCAGTTCCCCGTGCTCCCAGAGTGCGCGAATCAATGGCCATTGCCCCTCGAACGACACGAGGGCGAGGGTGTTGCCCAGCACACACACGCCCGACGGATGGATCCAGCGCACGGTGCCCAGCGGCCATTGCTCGTCTTCGCGGACGAGTTTTCCGGTCAGCACCCACTCGGCACCACGTTTATGCATTGTCGCCGCGAAGTGCCACGAGGGTGCGCGTTCGCCGTTCTCGTCTGTATCCCAGTACACGGTCTGCAGCGTGAGCGGAGCGCTCGCCACCTTGATGCTAGCGCGTCCCGTGGCACAAATGGCCGACAGCACATGTGACATGGCGTGTGGCGCAATGGGGAACGACGACCGCGCGTTGCCGTACTCGGTCCGAGGCGCCACGCCCAACAGCAGCCGAGCGATGTCGCGGTCGTGTGCGTCGGGTGCTGTCATCCAGACGTCGGTAGTATAGGCGAGTCGCTTGGGGGTGAGCCAGGCGCCGTCCTTTCCTTGCCGATCGGTCATGATGTCGAGGACCAGATGCCGCGACTCGTGCGCGGGGCGCATTGCGTCAATCACATACAGAATGCGCCGATCGGATGGCCATTGATCATGCGGCATACGCGCTGACAGCTCAGCCGCCTCGAGCTGCTGGGCGCTCCGCATCTGCCATTCGGCATTCGCGAGGGCCGCCTGCCATGCGGGGATCGTCGCTACCGTTTGCGGCGCGACCGTGTGCAACTCCTCATCGTCAAACGCGTCGAAGAACTCGTCGTCCGGGTCTATCGTTTCACCAAACACCGGTACGAGTTGCACCGCAGTGGCGCGCTCGAGGGCGATGCGAAGCGGTGGTGACGGGTTGTCCGATTGCAGCGTGAGCAGCGTTGCCCAGATGTGCTTGCAGGCATTGCCATCGTCGGCGTGCGGGCAGGTGCATCCGCAGGACAAGGACTTCTTCAACACCGCGATCTCGACCGTGTACTCCGCGCTGCCCTGTACCGTGGCGATGGCGGCCACGTCCGACACGTGCTGAAGGTTCACCGCCGAGCTGCGGGCGATGGCGTCGCCGCGCTGTCGCACCTGTGTGGAGAAGTAGCGGCTCAGGTTTGGAAAGGTCATACAGTCAAAATACGGTTGTTCTCGTCTCAGCGTGGCCCTACATCACGCGCCACCACGGCACGGACAGCACCCGATCGGCGATCCACCGCGTTTCGGTGCCGCTGTGCAGGAGCAGCCCACCAACCGCGGCCGGATACTCGCGCAGAAACAGTCGTAACCCGTCTGCGTCATCGTGCGTGGGACGATCACTGCTCTTGCACTCGATTGCAAGCAGTCTGCCGTTCGGTTGTTCCACGACGAAGTCCACCTCGTCCTGCGTGGTCGTGCGCCAGTGCATGATCGCCGGCTTTTGCAACTGCGCATCGCGCCACACCAGCAAGTCTTGCACGACCACATTCTCGAAGTGAAAGCCGCTGAGTGGCGGCGTGCCGGCGAGGTGCCACGCCATGGCGGTGTCGCTCCAGTAGGCTTTGGGGCTCTTGATCAGACGCTTGCCACGATTGACGGCGTACACCTCGAGGCGAATGAGCTGATAGGATTGCTCTAGCAGATCGAGATAGCGGAACGCCGTGGTGGGTGCGACGCCCGCTTCGTTGGCCCACGCCGACCGATTCACGAGCTGTCCAACGCGATGCGCGGCAATGCGCATCAGGCGACGCATGTCGAGCGGATTGTTCAGGGACGCGAGATCGCGCAGATCACGATCGAGATACGTTTCGATGTACCCCTGAAACCACAACGCGCGGTCGTCTTCGGTGGTCTGTTCAATGGCCGGTGTGGGGTACCCGCCCACGCGTGCGAGCTCGCGCCAATCGGCCGCGATGGCGGTCGTGGATTGCACCAGGTCCAACCAGTCGCTGGTCGCGGTGTTGAAGAAGTCGGACCACGTGCCGGCAGTGCCCTGACCAAGCTGCTCCCGCCGGGACATCGGCCAAAGCGTGGTGTACGCGGCGCGACCGGCGAGTGACTCGTTCACCCGCTGCATCTCGAGCAGGTTGGCGGATCCGGTGACGATGAACTGCCCCACCGCACGCTGCCCGGCGTAGGCGTTTTGGTCGACGATTTCCTTGATGGCGAGCACAAGGGCCGGATCTCGCTGGATTTCGTCGATGATCACCCTGGGGGCCGAGCGAAGTAGGGCATGCGGATCACGCTGAGCCTGCTCGCGAATGTCGGCGCGATCGAGGGTGAGAAGGAGGTGGTCCTTCAGGCTCGGCAGGCTTCGCACGAGGGTGCTTTTCCCCGTTTGCCTCGATCCCATCAGCACGGTCACGGGCAGCGCGTTTGTGCTGGCGAGCAGATGTTTGCCCGCAAACCGTGGGAGATTAGGCCGATTTTCGCCCGAAGAAGTCACCGTAAGCTCAATGTTTCGAACGGTTTATGCTTTTTGTTCACGGGGTGGATGATTATTGTCCACAGAACGGATAAAACTATAGACCCGACGGATGGGAAGCAAACCGCAATAATGTGTGAGTTATTGCCGTGTATAGAAAACACGGTATTCTATGTATATTATGCGCTAATTGTATACAAAAACGCCATTTCTATGCACGATATTCGGAAGCGTATAGAAATCACGAGGAACCGTCGCCACGACCGCTTCCGTCCAAAGGATCGCACGCGTGCCTGAGCTACTCCCGCTGACTCGTCTACGTCCGTCCATATTCGAGAGCGCGCTGGTGCTCAAAAAGACGGCAACGGCTGGTCGGAAGCTCGCCGAACTGAAGGGATTGGCGGCGTCCATGCCCAACCAGGGCATCCTCATCAATACCCTGGCGCTGCAGGAAGCGAAGGACAGCTCGGCGATCGAAAACATCGTCACGACGCATGATGAGCTGTTCCGTAGCGCGACGTACCCGGACCTGCCGACGTCGCCGGCGGCCAAAGAGGTGCGCCACTACGTTCACGCCCTACGCGCCGGATTCGCGCTGGTCCGCGAGCATGGTCTGCTCACGGCCAACCATATCGTGACCATTCAAGGTGAGCTCGAAAAGAACGCGGCGGGCTTTCGCAACGTCGCCGTCGTCGAGCTGATGCGCGACCTGGAAGCCTTCATCAACGACCAGGCCGCGTTCGATGCCGATCCGCTCATCAAGATGGCGATCGCGCACCACCAGTTCGAAAGCATTCATCCGTTCTATGATGGCAACGGGCGCACCGGACGCATCGTGAATGTGCTGTACCTCGTAAACAACGGCCTGCTCGATATTCCGGTGCTGTATCTCAGCAGCTATATCGTGCGCCACAAGGCGGATTACTACCGTCTGCTGCAAGCCGTGCGCGATCAACACGATGCGCCTGAAATCTGGGAGGAGTGGGTGATGTACATGCTGAACGCCATCGAAACCACGGCGCAGCAGACCATTCACACCATCACCGACATCCG
>CANGXD010000202.1 GCA_947457545.1 Gemmatimonadaceae bacterium | reverse complement strand
TTCACAAGTGCTGATTAGCAACGACGCGTCGCTGGCAAAGCCAACGGCGCGTCTTTGTTCAGCGGCTGAACCGCTTCAAACCCTCGGCAGACCAACGGCGTCCAAGCGACGGACCTGTTGTCGTCGAACCATTCAAGCCGGGGTTTCTGGTGCAGCATTTATACCTGTGGATGTTTGGGGCCATGCTGGCGGGCCATGCCGGGACCGTCGAACTCCCCGCGCACCGTGTCGCGGAACAACCGGTACCTTCGGCCAAATCGGTTCACTCGGCCCTCGCCGGCCGGTGGGAAGGATCGCTGCGCTATCGCGACTAGCAGGACAGCAGCCGATTCGTGACACTGCCAACCCTGTTGGTTGGCGCACTGTCGGCCGATTCGTCACGGGTGTAACTCGACTTCGAGTACGACGATGGCCCGGGCAAAACGGTGCGGTCCCGTGATGCGTTCGCGCTCGACGCGCTCGGCAAGGTGCTTACGTGGGGCGCGGCAGATGGTAAGCGTCCGCCCGCGCGGAAGCCCTGACGCTGGACCCTCACGCAGGCTGCGCGGGTTGGGCGGTAGCGGCGCCGCCCGCGCAGTAGATTCCCGCCATGCCTGCCTATCGATCTGCCCCTCGGTCTGACCGCCGCCTGTGGATGGCCGTCGCGTTTTTGTGGCTCGCGCCATTCACACCGCTTGCTGCGCAGTCCGCACCCCCTGCTGCGCCTGCCGTCTCGCCGTCGCTCACCACGCTCGACGCGCATCGGGTAGTCCCCATCCCCACGAGCGTGGTGGCGGGAAGCGGGGCGCCGTTCACCTTCTCGGCGTCGACGGCCATCGTCACCGACGGGCCGGCCGAGTTGGTGCAGTCCGGCGAGTTCCTCGCGCGCTTGCTGCGCAAGTCGACGGCGCTCCGGTTGCCGGTGCGGCGCGCCGGTCGCGGCGCCACGGCGCCGGGCAATGTGCTGCTGTTGCGGGTCGACACGAGTGCGCTCGTCGACGCGACGATGACGCCCGCCGCACGAGACGAGGGCTACACGCTCGACATTACCGCCGACACCATCCGCATTGTGTCGCGTTCGCCCGCCGGTGTGTTCTTCGGCATCGCCACGCTGCGTCAGCTGCTGCCGTGGGGGATCGAGGCGGAACAGAGTGCGCTGCGGCTCGCGCCGACGGTCGCGGTGCCGGCTGGTCGCATTACCGACGCACCGCGCTTTTCGTGGCGTGGCTCCATGCTCGACGTAGCGCGCCACTTCTTTACCGTAGACGAAGTGAAGCAGCACATCGACCTGATGGCGCTGTACAAGTTGAACCGCCTGCACCTGCATCTTGCTGACGATCAGGGGTGGCGCATTGCCATCGCCAGTTGGCCCAAGCTCACTCAAGTGGGTGGGAGCACCGAAGTGGGTGGTGCGCAGGGCGGGTTCTACACCAAGGCCGACTACACCGACATCGTGCGCTATGCGGCGGCGCGGCACATAACGGTGGTCCCCGAAATCGATATGCCCGGGCACACCAACGCCGCCATTGCCGCGTATCCGCGCCTCGGCTGCAGCCGTCCCACGCCGAGCATTTACGGGGCGGGCACACAGCCGGCTGGGGTGTACACTGGCATTCGCGTTGGATGGAGCGCCTTGTGCCCCGACAAGGCCGTCACGTGGCGCTTCGTGAACGACGTGATTCGCGAAATTGCCGCGATGACACCGGGCGCATACGTGCACATTGGTGGCGACGAAGTCGAGGTACTGAGCCACGAACAGTACGCACGGTTCGTGGAGCGCGCGCAGGCCATCGTGCACAAGTACGGCAAGACGATGGTGGGCTGGGAAGAAATCGGCAAAGCGACGCTGCGCAAAGGCAGCATCGCGCAACTCTGGCGCAGTGACACGGCGCTGTTGGCGGTGAGGCAGGGCAATCAGCTCATCATGTCGCCGGGCCCGCGCACCTATCTCGACATGAAGTACACACCCACCACCGAAGTGGGACTGCGCTGGGCGGGCTACATCGAGCTGCGGACCGCGTACGATTGGGACCCTGCCACCTACTCACCCGGGCTTACCGAGCCGTCCATTCTTGGCGTGGAAGCACCGTTGTGGACGGAGACCGTAAAGAATCTCAACGCGGCGCAGTACCTGCTCGTGCCGCGGCTGCCGGCGCTGGCCGAGGTGGGGTGGAGTGGCACCGCGCAGCGCAGTTGGGATGGATTCCGCACGCGTATAGCGGGACATGCGCCGCGCTGGCGTTTGCTAGGGATCAACTACTATCCGTCGCCGCAGGTGGAGTGGGAGCGGTAAGGGGCGCTTGGCCTTACGTGCCCAACCGATTCGCGCTCGCGCGTCCCGCGGCTGCGTCGTCCAGATTGGCGATGGTCGTCTCGGCAATGGTGGTCATCGCTTCCTGCGTGAAGAACGCCTGATGGCTCGTGAGCAGCACGTTGGGAAACGAAATCAGGCGTGCCAGCACGTCGTCGTGCATGACGGTGTCCGAGAGGTCACGGAAGAACTTACCGTCTTCCTCCTCGTACACATCGAGCCCCACCGCGCCGACGTGTCCTGATTCGATAGCGGCCACCAGCGATGCCGTGTCAATGAGCCCGCCGCGGCTGGTATTGATGATCGTGACACCGGGGCGGGTCTTCGCGAGGGTCGTTGCATTGAGCAGGTGATGCGTGTCCGGCAAGAGCGGCACATGCATGGAGATGATGTCCGACTCGCGGAGCAGTTCGTCGAGTGGTACGTAGCGTACGCCGAGCGCGATCAGCTCCGCCTGCTGTACGACGTCGGTTGCGAGCACCGGGCATCCGAAGCCGTGCATGATGCGCGCAAAGATCGTTCCGATTTTCCCGGTGCCGATGACCCCCACGGTTTGCCCGTGGAGGTCGCGGCCGAGTAACCCGGCGAGGCGGAAGTTGAACTCGCGGGTGCGGCTCCAGGCCCGGTGAATGCGGCGATTGAGTGTCTGCAACAGCCCAACCGCGAATTCCGCGACGGCATACGGCGAATAGTAGCCCACGCGATAGCACGCGATGCCGTGCGCCGCCGCTGCGGTCAGATCGAGATTGTTGAATCCGGTGGATCGCTGTGCGATGCAGCGCACACCGCCCGCCGCAAAGGTGGCCATCACCTCGGCGGTGGCGCGATCATTGACGAACAGGCACACGGCGTCGTACCCGTTGGCCAGCGCCGCCGTATGGGCGTCGAGCTGAGCGGACGTAAACGTCAACTCGTGCCGACCGGCGGCAGCGGCCGTGAGAAAGTCGCGATCGTAAGAGTGTGTATCGTAGACGAGTACGCGCATGGTTACCGAGTGCGGAAGCGCAGGCCCACCAAAAACCGGTTCGTGCTGAAGAAGTTAATGCCCTGATGCTCCACGAACAGCAGGGGCTTCTTTCGGTCGGCATCGGTGACCGCCTGTGCCCCGGTGCCGTTACGGGAATAGGTCACGCCGTACGCGACGTTGACACCGAATTCCGAATCGCGATCGCCACTCGCGGCCAGAAAGCCGAGGCCAGCGCGCACGTACGGACGGTATGTGCCCGGCGTCTCGAACTTGAGTTCCGCAAAGTCGTACTGTGCACCAGCGGCGAGCGATATCGTCGGATCACTGCCCACCCCGAGTGCAAAGTCCGGCACGAAGCGCAGCGCCTCGACGCCGAAGACCGGGCCGGCGTCAAGCATCACGCCGAACACCAGCTGTCCGAATCCGGCCACGTACGGCGAAGTCTCGGTGATGCGCATGCCCGAGCGGGCCGGTTGCCTGATGGCGCCCATGATGTCGCGCATTAGCGTATCCCGCCCAATGACGACGACGTCCCGCCGATCATCGCGTAGCGGGGTGCCAGGAAGCACCACGACGTTGGGGCTCGGCGGACGAGCGGTGTTCGCGCGGACACGGCTGTCCATGGAGTCGATACGCGCCCGTAGCGCATGGATCTGTGCGTCACTGTCCGGGTCGCGGGTGGGTGCGCGCAGCCGGATTTCGAGGCTGTCGACCTGCGCGCGGAGTGCGCGTACGAGCGAATCGTTCACCGTTGCAGCCGTAGCCGGACGAACACTGTCGCTACTACTCGCGCCCATTCGGTTCACGCGTACGGTGCTTTGCGTGCTGTCGCCGTAGCGCACGTACAATTCGCCTGTCGTCGGTACCGGCAGCATGATCATGCGTTCGCCGGGTCGCGGAGCGCCACCGCGCATGACGCGCGACGAATCGCGGTCGAGGTAGACCGTGTCGACCAGATTGCGGCGACGCGCTGCATCACCTGCCATGCGGCGTGGTGGCTGCTCCGCACCGTCACGGAGTGCCTCGGCCCGTGCATTACGCAGCTCGTCGCGTCGCCGGGCGTCGCGCAGCATCTCGTCGCTGGAGCGCGTGTCGCGGCGGTCCATATCGCGCCGTGAGCGCCCAACGTCGACGCCAATGCCCACCGTGTACATGAGGTTGTTGGTGAGCTGCGATGTGGTGGCGACGCTATCGAGGTCCTGCGGTCCGCGGACGTAATCGCGGACGGCCGCGTTGAGGCGGAGGTTGTCGGACAGGCGTAGGGCGACACCGGCGCCGGCAATGAGCGCGGTTTCGGCATCACGCGGGCGTCCGGCATTGTCGCGAAAGTCCTTGCCGAAGTCGAGTCGTCCGGCGCCGAGCACGAGGAAGGGCGACGGTCCGCGCGAGCGGGTGAAGTTGAACTGTGCTTCGCCGCCGTAGCTCTGTATGGGCTCGCGCTGGCGCAGGTCGCCGGAGCGTCCCTGCCAATAGAAGGCGCGTAGCCCCACGTACTGGCCCACGTCGATACCGGTGCGCACACCCAGCAGCGCCTGCCGGTCGATGGATTCGTCGTCGAACTCCAGTCGGCCGGCGAACGCTTCGAGTGGGACGGACCCCATGGACCAGCGTTCGTCCGACGCGTCGTCGTCCACCTTACCGCCGACGGCGATGCCGAGCGACGCGCTCGCCGTCCAGTTGCTGCGGGTGGTTCGGCGGTCGCTCGACGAAACGCCACCGAGGGTGGAGGAGTACAGCTGCCCCGGGGCGAGACGGAAGCGCGAGTCCTCCAGCATGATCATCGCGCGCAGGTTGGGCGTCGGGTCGTACTGAATGCCGCCACCGTAGCGGTAGTTGAGCTGGTCGCGCGCGGCGGCGCTGTCCGGCTCGAAGCGCATGACGCCCGCGCCGACCGATGCGAACGGCGCAAGACGGGCTGGGCTGAGGCGGAGGGCCAGGGTGCCGCCGTATGAGCGAACGCGAGTGTTGGTGCGCCATGGGCCGGCCAGCGGCAGTCCGCCAGCCCCGAGGCTATCGCGGGACACCCCGAATTTGTCGGTGCCCAGATGATAGAAGCCGCTCAAGGAAACGAGCGAGCCGAAGTCGGCGCCGAGGCGACCGCCGTACAGCGGGCCGTCTTCGATCCCCAACTTCTTGTCCCACCAGACATATTCGCCCGACGGCGCGAGCGTGAAGCGGACGCCCTGCGCGTAGAGGCGGGAAGGGGTGCCGATGCACAGCGCGACGGCCGTAACGGCGGCGAGGGCCAGCAGCGTCGACCGGCGAGGGTGCGAAGCGGACGGCAGGGTGCATTGCCTAAACGAGGCGTTGCGAGGCGAACCCGACAACTCAACGGACATGATGTATTCCGGACAGTGCCACGACGGGACGGTCGCATGCCGCTGACCGGCGCATGTACGACGTCGATGCCGAACGTTTCAGCACTGTGAGGTTGCGGTGCACATCCCGCGCCAGCTGGGCGTTATGGTTGAGCTCGCCACCGTCAATCACAAAAATTAATGGGACGCAATGCTTGCCAGTCACGATATCGTACCGGCATTTTGTCGAGTTGTCCCATCGAGCTCGGCGTGCCTCGCGGTTGCCGGCTCCACCCCGATGGGCATCGCGCCTGTCTGCGCTCACCTGATTGGAGGAGTTCTCCCTTTGAGATCCGTGCACAAAGCGGCCCTCGCCGCCCTCGCCCTGCTTGTCCTGTCGACCCAGCGCCTGGAGGCGCAGCGGCGGCTGACCGGCAAAGTCACTGAGGAGGGGAGCAGCGCTCCCATTCCTGGCGCCTCCGTCCTCGTAGTCGGTGGTACGGCCGGCGCGCTGACGACGGCGACGGGTACGTACACGCTCGAAATTCCGGCGGGTGCGGTGACCATTCGGGTCCGCCGCATCGGCTATCGCGCGGAGAACGTCGCGATCACGGCGAACCAGTCGGTCGCCGACGTCGTGCTCAAGAAGGACGCCCTCCAGCTGGACGCCATTCTGACTACGGCGCAGCAGGGTACGCTTGAAAAGAAGAATGCCGCCACGGCCACGATTCAGGTGACGGGCGAAGAGCTGATGCGCGTTCCGGCCGTGTCCGTCGATCAGGCGCTGCAAGGCAAGGTCGTCGGTGCGCGTATCAACATGAACAGCGGCGCGCCCGGCGGTGGTGGTCAGATCCAGGTGCGCGGTGTGACCTCGGTGCTCGGCAACGGTGAGCCGTTGTACGTGATCGACGGTGTCATCATGTCGAACGCCTCGATCGCCGGCGGTCAGAACTCGATTTCGCGTGCGGCGGGCTTCGCCGGCAACGTGACGAGCGTGCAGGACAACCGCACGAACCGT
>CANGXD010000201.1 GCA_947457545.1 Gemmatimonadaceae bacterium | reverse complement strand
TGGCAGCAGATCACGCTGTCACATAAGGCGGGGCAGTTCACGGTGAGTCATCGGTACCGGCTGGAGCAGCGCTGGTCGCATCCGCTCTTGCCGGTGGCCGGCTCGGATGAGCGCGATAATGGCCCCACGACCTATCAGAACCGCCTCCGCTACATGCCGCGGGTGCAGGCGAACCTCGGGTCCGCCACGCTGAACGGACGTCCGCTTATCGGCTTCGCGTGGGATGAACTCCTGATGCCGCTGGGCGGACCCAACCAGACGTTCACCGTTGGGCAGAACCGCGCGACGGCCGGCATTGGGATCCCGCTGTCCGCGCGCGTGCGAACCGAAGTGGGATACATGAATCTGTACAACGCCTTCGCCGCGCGACGCGCGAACGAAGTGAATCACACACTGTGGGTGTCGTGGCATTACACGGGCGCCGCCAAGTAAGACACCCATGTGCGGTTTCCGCATATAGATAATGCGCGGTCGGACATTGTCCGGCCACGCTAAGATTTTTTCGCACGGGGCGTTCGAGGCGCCAGCGTCCTCAAGTGAATGTGAAGAAAGCCGATAATGTATGTCGGTGCGATGCAGCACTTGGCTCGCCTCCCCTCGAATGTCATGGCAATGTCGTTTTTCACCTCGCGCCTCGAGCGCATGCTGCAGTTGCTGGTGTTCCTCACCGTCGCGGCGTTCAGTGCCGCTCTCGCTGCCGCGCTTCTCGAAGTGCGGGCCTTGGGGAAATCATCGGCGCAGATGTATGACCAGATGACTGCTCCGCTGCATCAGCTGGGCGATCTCGAAGCGCAGTTCGTGCAGGTTCGCGTCTCGATTCGTGATGCCCTGCTGTCACGTACTCCGGCCGAAGAACAGGAGCATCTCGCGCAGGTGCAGCTCCTGATTGCTGACGTGGGTTCGCGCAGTCGCATGTTTGAGGAGCTCGCGCAGGGTGATGAGGAGCTCGCACGGCTCGACGCCGAATACAATGCCAAGCTGACGGCCTTCGTGGACGTCGGCACGCGCGTGCTTGGCGCACAGGCGGAGGGCGACCGGGCCAAGGCGCTCGACATCATGTTCAAGGAGTGCATTCCCGACGCCGCCGTCCTGCGCGCGCATCTGCAGAAGATTCGCACCGTGGTGCTGCGGCGCGCCGAGGGGCTCGAGACGCGCGTCAATGATGCGGTGGTAAAGGCGCAGCGCCTTATCGTATTGCTCGCGACGCTGGCCATTGTTTTTGCGCTCTGGTTTGGTCGTGCAATGGCCGTGCGCATCACCCGTGATGTGAACGCGGTGCGGCGCGCGCTCGATGACGTGGCTGCCGGACGCCTGGACGGCACGGTGGCGGTATCGTCGCGCGACGAATTGGGACACATGGCCGACTCCCTCGGACGCGTCATCGCGCAGGAGCGACAGGTGGTCGACGCGGCTGTGCGTCTCGCCGACGGCGATTTTGACGCCACGGTGACGGTGCGTAGCGAACACGATGCGCTGGGGCTTGCCGTACAGCGGTTGCAGGGGCGGCTGCGCGAGGCGACGGCCGCCATTGAGGGGCAGGTGGAGCAGGCACGACAGGGCGCGCTGTCCGCCCGGGCTGATGTGACGGCGTTTCCCGGTGCGTTCGGCCAGTTGCTGGCACGTACCAACGACATCCTCGTGGCCGTAGCCGCACCGTCGCAGGAGTTGCGGCGTCTGTTGGAACAGGTCGCGACGCGCGATTTGGAAGTCCGTATGGACGGCCGCTATCAGGGCGACTTCGCGAGCAGTGCCTCGGCGTTCAACGACGCCATCGCCCATTTGGCGGCCGCGGTCGGCGACGTGCGACAGATCGCGCTGGATGTGAACCAGTCGGCCGAGGTGATTGCGGGCAGTGCGAACGACCTCTCCGACCGCGCGCAGACGCAGGCGGAGGCAGTGGCGTCGGTGGAGCAGGCGCTCGATGCGTTGCGCACCCTCGCGACAACGACGGCGCGCCGTGCCGACGACGCGGCTACGTCGACAGGTGACGCGCAGCGCAAGGCCGAGCGCGGTCGCGACGTGGCGCAATCACTCGATCAGGCCATGCAACGCATCAAGCAGAGCAGCGACGACACGGCGCGCATTGTGAACTCCATCGACCAGATCGCTTTTCAGACCAACCTGCTGGCGCTCAACGCTGCCGTCGAGGCGGCGCGCGCCGGAGAGGCGGGACGTGGCTTTGCGGTGGTGGCCGAGGAAGTGCGGGCGTTGGCGCTGCGCAGCGCCGAAGCGGCGCGCAATACGGCTACGCTGATCTCGGCCCAGCGGGAACGGGCCGACGAGGGGGTCGCGCTCAACGTGACGATGCAGGAGGTCCTGCAGGAAATCCACAACGTGATGCAGGCTGTACGGGGCGGTATGGAAGCACTGCAGTCGGACACGGTGGAAGAGCACGAACGCCTCGACCGTATTGCCGATCGCGTGGTGGAGTTGAGCCGCGTCACGCACGAAGTGGCGGCGCAATCGGAAGAGAGTGCGGCCGGCGCGGCAGAGCTGCGTGATCAGGCGGAACGTCTCGCCAGCGCGGTTGGTGGCTTCAAGACGCGTACGCTGGAAACGCGACCGGTGGTGAAGCCGATCCGTGCGGCCGGAGTACGCGCAGCCTGACGCCTCGATCGCCTAGAAAAGACCAAGGGGTCAGAGTCGTTTCAAAACGACTCTGACCCCTTTTGGGGGCTACCTCTCGGTGCAAAAAACGACTCTGACCCCTTTGGGGGTTTACTTCTCGGTGTCGAGCATCGCCTTGATCTGATCGCGCGCGTCCTGCAAGTGTGCGCGCGTCACACGGTCACCCGTGCGGCCGATGGCGCCGGAGAGCTCGCGGTCGAGCACGCGCATTTCGTCCTTGAGCAGCGGACGGAAGTCGCGCGTGTTCACGATACCACCACCGAGCAACTGGGCAAGCAATGCATCCTGCGCGTTGGGGGCAGGCGGCTTGATCTTGCTGGCCATCGCTTCGAGATACGTCGACTGCAAGCGACGACGATAGGCATCGACGGGCTGGCCGGCGTAGATCTCCTTCCACAGGCCACGACGCAGATCGGTGAGCATTTCGCCGAGCGTGTAGACCGTGCTCTTGTTGGTGGCGAGGGCTTCGTACTCCACCATGCGCTGCAGCTTCTGGTTCGCTACCAGTGAGCTCAGCACACGACCCTGCGCACCGGTGATGCGGTTGATGTTGCCGTCGGACTCGAGCTTGCTGAGGATGTCGGTCTTGATCATCGCCGTGGGGGTGCTGAACACCGCCTCGTTGAGGAACGCGACCGCTTCCTTCTGACGCGCCTTCGGCACCGGCGTCCACACGGGACCGCCCTGGCTGATGGACTTTTCCTGCTTGTTGCGGCCACCGACGATCTTGGTCACATGGTTCGCTTCGGTGGCCCACTGTCCCAGCACGGCGCCGTACGTTGCGCGCAGCAGCGAGTAGTCGGCGGTCTTGTCGATCGTCGACGCGGGGACCACGAGGTTCACGATGCGCTCGAGGTTCTTGAAGCCGAGGCGCGTCGAGCGCACGGCGTCGGCATCACCGATGGCTTCCGACTGCTCGCCCGGATCGGCACCGCCGGCTCCTCCATCGCTGGCGAAGCGGTACCACGGGATGCTGTCCTGCATGCGGGCCCACGTATCGAGCGTGGCCTTTTCATCGTCGGACGTCTTCGCTCCCGGGATGGGCTTGTAGCCCCACATCACGGCATACTTGTCGTACGGGCCGACCTTGGGCACGAGATCGCCAAGAGCGATGCCGTCTTCGGGCTGCGCGATGTAGTTGAAGCGCGCGTAGTCCATGATCGACGGCGAGTGTCCCATCTTCGCCACCCACGTCTTGCTGCGGATGGAGTCGACGGGGTACATCGAGCTGCCCTTGAAGTTGTGCGGGAAGCCGAGCGTATGACCCACTTCGTGCGCGACGACGAACTGCACGAGGCGCCCCATGAGCGAATCGGGGAAGGGGAACGTCTGCGCACGCTTGTCGAGGTGACCGACCTGCGTGAAGTACCAGTTGCGCTGCAGATCCATGATGTTGTGATACATCTGGACGTCGGCGTCGATGATTTCGCCGGTGCGCGGATCGGTGGTGCTGGGGCCGACGGCGTTGGCCACCGGCGACGGGAGCCAGCGCACCATGGCGACGCTCGCGTCTTCACCCGAGAAGTCGGGATCGTTGGGTGCCTCGGCCGACACGATGCCCTTGGCAAAGCCGGCCTGCTCGAACGCGGGCTGCCACTCTTCGATGCCCGCCTTCACCCACGGCACGAGCCACTTGGGCGTGGCCGGGTCGACGTAGTACGTAATGGGCTTCTTGGGCGCGCAGAGGTTGCCGACCTTCTGGTCGGAGCACTCGAGACGCCAGCGCGCGATGTAGCGGCGCGGCAGCACACGCTGCTCGGTCGAGCCGAAGTCGGTCTTGGTCTCACCGAAGTAGCCGACGCGCGCATCAAGCAGACGCGGCATCATGGGTTCGTCGGGGAGGCGCACGATGGAGAAGGCGTACGCTTCGGTGGTGGCCTGCGCGGCGCCGCCAAAGCCCGGAATGGGCAATCCCGGGATGCCGCCCGCGCCGCCAATGGGCGTGAACGTCTGCACTGCGGTCACGTTCACGTTGCGCGAGAACGCCGAGAACTTCTCGATGTACGAGCGTGACGCGTCGACGGTAGCGCGACGGCCGTTGGCGGTGAACTCCTGGATGCCGCCGGTAAACATGCGCGTCACTTCGATGACGGCCGAGCTGTCCTTGCCGAACGCTTCGACATTGATCGCGGCGATGATCGGATAGAACTCGATCAACGACATGGCGCGACGCGTCTGCTGCAGGCTGTCGGTGGCGATGCTGTTGTAGTTCACATCGCGCACGAGAATGCGATTTTCGCGACGCTCGAAACGGATGAGACGATCGGTGCCGAGCGTGCCGTTCAAGCCGATCCCCGCGGGCGTGCCGGCGAGCACGCTGGTGATCACGAAATCCTTGCCGATCTGCGACGTGGGGATTTCGAAGAACAGGCGCGATCCCACCTGGTGCACGTCGAACACGCCCTTCTTGCTCTTGGCGCGCGGCGTGATGACCTGCGCGTACGGGCGCGGGTTGGGCTCACCCTGCTGCCCGAGGGCGCCGGCGAGTCCGGCGAGGTTGGGGAGTCCGCCGGCCGGCGGCTGGCCCGGCGCACCCGGGGTGGGCTGACCGGGGGTCGGGGTACCGGGGGTCGGCTGGCCGGGAGTGGGAGCATTGCCCGGGCGGGCGCCGGCGTTGGCGGCGGGGCGATTGGCAGGCGTTGGAGCTGTAGCCGGCTTTTTGGGCTGGCAGGCAGCGAACGCGAGTCCAGCCACCGCGAGCGGCATGGAGCGAAAGCGCATTGGACCTGACGAAAGGGAGGGATGAACGCCCGCTCACTTGGCGGGACCCTTGAGTCTAGAGCACGGCTTCTCCTTCTGGTACTGCGGTGACCGGCTGAACTGCGGTTCGGGTTGGAACTGCTACGGCGGTTGATGGACTGCTACTGCGGTTCTGGACTGCACCTGCGGTTTGGGAGGACTGCGGTTGGGGTTCCTGTGGAAAGTCGCCCCACCGGCTTTGCCGGAGGGGCGACGCTCTGGTGGTTGGGGACTGCCACTGCGGTTGTCGTGGGGTCAACCAACAGAAAAGCGCCCCCTCGGCGAAGCCGAGGAGGCGCTTTCCATTGTCACCCGAACCGCAGTGTTCCTCAACCGCAGGTGCCGTCCAGAACCGCAGTAGCAGTCCACCAACCGCCGTAGCAGTTCCAACCCGAACCGCCGTTGCCGTTCCTGCAGTTTACGGCGCGATCTCGAGCACGACGAAGGAGTATGCCAGCGACGTTTCGCCGGCGGTGTACACCACCCGCACGCGGCCCGGGGCGCTGATGGGCGAGAACGGGAGGCGCACGGCTCCGGTTTCGTCGGCCTGCAGCGTCAGCGTCGACGACGGCTCTTCGGCGTCGCCCTCATAGATCGCGACCGTCACGTTGGTGCCGGCAACCGGATTGCGGAAGGCATCGAACACGCGGGCCGGCGCGCCGTGGAAGGCGCCATCGAGCGTGAGTGTATCCGTGCGCATGCCCATCGCCTCGAGCGCCGCCGGGTCGCCGGCGTTCACGAACAGCACGAACGACGCTTCGGCGCCGCCGGCCGTCGCCTTCACGTACGACGTACCGATCTTCGTGTCGGCCTTGATCGTGGTGCGCGCAATGCCGTTGGCATCGGTGGTGCTCGTCTGCAGCGCCAGCTTGCCGCCCGTCGTCGACCACGTCACGGCGGCACCGGCCAGCGGTGCGCCCGAGGCGCCGAAGAACTGCACGGCCAAGGTGTCCTTGGCGTCGCCGCCGGCGATCGCCTGCTGGGTTTCGCCGCTCAGGACCTGCGAGCGCGGCGAACCGAGGGCTGGCGTTTCCGGTGCAGCGGGGGACGACGACTCGCCACACGCGGTGGTGGCGACGAGCACGGCGAACGAAAGGAAGCGAAGTGACTGACGCATTGCGAAAACTCCTGAGGGAAACAGTGGGGGGATGACTACACCCTCTGAGTTCGGCAATTCGCGGGACGACTTTAACGCGAATTTCGCA
>CANGXD010000200.1 GCA_947457545.1 Gemmatimonadaceae bacterium | reverse complement strand
GTGTCCGTCGCTCAGGGGCAGACCGGCCTCAGCACCATCAACATCACGCGCGCGGGCGGATTCACCGGTGGCGTCACGCTGTCGGCGACCGGCGTTCCCAACGGCACGCAGGCAACGTTTACCCCCAGCGTCGCCACTGGCACACAGTCGCAGCTCGGGCTCACTGTCGGTGCCGCCACGGCGGCCGGCACGTACACCATTACCATTCGCGGACAGGGCGCCGGCGTGACCGACGCCACCACCACGCTGACGCTTACGGTTACGCCGAGCGGCGGCGGGGGCGGATCGGGCAACGTCAACTGGACCTTCTGTGAAGCCGCACGCTTCCCGCTCTGGTTTGCCGTGCAAAATGGTACGAGTGGCGCGTGGACGCGTGTGAACCCAACGGGCTCCATCAATCGCGTGTACAGCTTCACCGTCGATACGCGTGGCGGGGTAGCGTACGCGATTGCGCGCGCTGGCGGCGGCACCGACGTGACGGTGCAGTATCTCTCGCAGGCGGAGTTGGTGAGTGGCGGTACCGCGGAGTGCGTCTCCAATCGCGCCACCAAGACACTCACCGGTACGGTGGCCAACGTACCCGCCGGCGCCACAGCATACGTCGGCATTGGTGGGGCCTTGGCCACCGTCAGTGGTCCGGCCACGACATATACCGCCGAGAACGTGGACGACGGGATCACCGACATCACAGCGATTCGTAGCAACTTCAACTTCGCGACGTTCGCCATCACCCCCGATCGCGGTCTGCTTCGCCGCAACGTGAACTACGCGAGCGGGAGTGCGGTGCCCGTGCTCGACTTCACCGGAGCCGAATCGTTTGCCGTAGCGTCCGCAGACTATACCGTCGCCAACGCATCGGGTGAGCAAGTCTTCCTGACGTCCTCGTTCGTCACGCAGAACGGGTTCTCGGGTATCTTCAGTTTCCCGAACGTCGCCGCACTGACCAGTCCGACGCAGAAGGTCTACGGCGTTCCACTGGCACGCACTGAAGCCGGCGACCTGCACCAGGTGCTCGTGACCACGATCTCGGGGTCGGCAACGGCGAGCACGGGGCGAATCGTGACCCAGTACAATCGTGAACTCGTGAACCGGACCATCACGCTCGGCCCGGTACTCACCGCTCCGACCGTCACGTCGCTCGGCAGCGCGCCATACCTCCGCTTCAGCGCGACGAGTTCGTGGCAGTCCGAGTACGGTGAGTCGGCGGGCATCGGCTTCACGCAGCAGTCGGCGAATTCCAACAGCTGGACGATCAGCGCCTCGCGCACCTATGTCGGCACCGGCAGCAGCACGTTTACGCTCGCCTGTCCCGACTTCAGTGGTGTGGCAGGCTTCAGCACCAGCTGGGCCCTCGGCAGTGCCAGCACCACGTGGGCAATGAGCGCAACGGGCGGCTTTACCGGCTTCACCGGCTCCGGTGTGCTCGGCTTCGGTGAAAACGGTTCATTCCGCGCCGGGTCGCGCACCGGTACGGTGTCGCCGTAACGCACTCGTGATGCGCTCGTAACGCGCAGGAGAGATCACTGCGCGGTAATGCACGACGGAAAACAGGACCGCCATCGCGAACGGATTCGTTCGCGATGGCGGTCTTCTTTTGTGCAAGGTTCCACGCCTTGCATTGCGAAGGTGCGCCAGCACACGTCGTGCATCAGGTCACGTGCGGGGCGCGCGCAGCATAGGTGAGGGACCGACACTTGCGAACGGATATGGGTACAATGCCCCGCGTTCGGCGGGGTGTATTCGCCTTCGCAATACGAGGTCCGCATGCGCGCTTTGCTGCTTCCCTTTCTTCTGACCGCGGTAATCGGCACCACTGCCTGTGGTGACGATGATGACCCAGTAACACCCACGGGCGGCTTGACACTCACCCTTGGCCAACAAACCGCTGTCGTCCTGCCTGGTGGCACCGCCGTCGTTCCCATTGCCCTCGCTCGCACGGGCGGCTTTTCGGGGTCGGTGACGCTGACGGCCGAGAACGTACCGACTGGCATGACGGCCGCGTTCGAGCCGACGGGCCTGACCAGCACGGAGACGTCGAGCAATCTCACGTTGACGGCGACCAGCACTGCGACCACGGGTGGCACCATCACCGTACGCGCGAGCGGGTCTGGCATCACACCGCGTACGCAGGCGCTCACGGTGTCCATTGCCACGAGCGGCATTACGCTGCTGTCGGGCTCTACCACGGCCAGCACGGCGCAGGGAGCCGCGGTCACGGTGCCCATCGTCCTGACGCGTATCGGCAGCTTCGCAGGTGACGTGGCCTTGGTCGCCGAGGGACTTCCGACGGGCGTGTCGGCGGCCTTCTCGCCGGCAACGCTTACGGGCACGAGTCGCGTGACGACGCTCACGCTCACGCCGTCCGAGACGGCAGCGGCGGGCACCGCCAAGGTGACCATTCGCGGGACGGGCACCGGCGTCGGTGCGAGCACGCAGACCGTCGCTCTGACGATCACGCAGTCCACGGCCGCCGGCTTCGGGTTCTCGAGCGCACCGGCTGCGCTTGTGGTACAGGCGGGGCAGTCCGTGACGAGCACCGTGACGATCACGCGCACGAACAGCTTTGCGGGTGATGTGGCCCTGTCCGCCACGGGTGCTCCGGCGGGTGTGACGGTGACACTCACGCCGGCCTCGGCGGCAACCGGCACCACTACAGCGACGGTCAACGTCGCGACGACGGCCGCAACGGTACCGGGCACGTACCAGATCACGCTGCAGGGCGCTGCGACGGGTGCGACAAACGTGTCGCGCACCCTTACGGTCGTCGTGACAGCTGCGGGTACCACGCCGTAACTGGTTATGCGTAGTCGAACACGTCGTGCAAACACGAAGCGCCTCCACGATGATCGTGGAGGCGCTTTGTGCTGTTGCCCAGATGAATCGGTTGCGCTGCGTTGCTAGCCCGCGCTAGCCTGCCGCTGTCGGCGACGCTCGAGCGGCGTGACATCACGGCGCGCAGCCGGAGTAATCCCCACGTCGCGTGCCTTGTTGCGGAACTCCGGGCCGTGATCGACCGGCCGACCGGTTTCGTGTTGCCACTGATGCACCATTTCGTGCAGCAACGTATGCATCGCCTCGCGCCATCCGTGCTTGGCAATATGCGAGCGCGACATCACGATCTCGGGAGCGAGGTGCCGCGAACCCGGATCGTAGTGCCCAAGTCGCGTGGCCATGCGGCCCGAAAGGCGTAGCGGAATGGCCGACAAGGACCCGCCGAACCACTGCGCGTTCAGTTGCCGATGCGCTTCGGTGAGCTGCGCGATCATCGCCACATCTCCCGGCTTCGCCGGCTCCTGGCGCCGAGCGATGGGTGCCCGCTCGACATCGTGCGCCAGAATCACTTCGCGGGCAGCTAACCGCTCGGCCTTGGTCCGCGCGATGGCGAACGCCACGATCGCGCGCAGCACGGACTCCGGCGCCTCGGCATACCCTTCGTTCACGCGCAACGTGCGGCCAATAAGCGAGACCATGACGGTGCGCGTGCGCATGAGCACCAACTGCTCGACGCCACGCAGCCCCATGTCCTGCAACCGCGAAAACAACACTGCGGTGCGCGCGCGGAGCGCTGAACGCCCCCGCGCGAATCGCTGCTCTTCGGGGTCAGGTGACGGCGACGGGGCAGCTGGCGCCGGGGTGGGCGCTTCCGCAAAAAAGCCGAGCTGCAGGTCGTCGAAGAGTGACACGCCTCAAAACTGGGGCTACTCGTCGTTACGGGCAACTGGTGGCAACGCTTCCACGAGCGCCGAGAGCGCGGCGATCTGATCGCCGGTGATGTCGTGCCCCAATCCCGGATATATGCGCAGATCGACCGTTGCCCCCAACGTCGCAAACTGTGCGGCGGATGAACGCACCAGCGCCTCCGGGATATGCGCATCGGCATCGCCACAGGCGAGCACGACCGGCGTGCCATTGAGTGATCCCGTGTCGCGCCGTGGCACGGCGGGATCCCCCACGAGCGCCCCCGCCATGGCGACGACGCCGCCGAAGCGCGCGCCCCGCGCCGCTGCCCGCGCGGCAAATTCCAGCGTGAGACACGCCCCCTGCGAAAACCCGACGAGAATGATGCGTTCTTCGGCGATCCCACCGGCCGCAAGCATCGCGACGGCAGAGGCAATGCTCTCGAGAGCACTCGACAACCACGGCTCGTTTTCCGCCGCCGGCGCGAGAAAGCGGTACGGATACCAGCTGTTGCCTTCGGCCACGGGGGCAATGAGCGCTGCTCCCGTGGCTTTCGCGGCGCGCGCGATCGGGAGCATACCTTCCGCCGTACCACCACGGCCGTGCACGAGCACCAGCCCGTATGAGGCCGCGGAGATGTCCGTGCCGGCCACCACGGGCGCTCGGCCCGCATGGGGTCGACGGACAGTGCTTTCCTGTTGCATCAGACGCTCTCCACCTGCTCTGAAACATCGAGGCGGCGACCGGGATGGCCGCGCATGCCCACTTCACCCTCGCTGCCATCGTAGGGCCACGAAGGGCGGTCGATATCCCGCAGACGCGCACCGATCTCATCGCGATGCGCTTCGAGCCACGGTGGCAGTCGCAACGCGCTACCGGTGCTCGCCACAGGCTCGTCGACCAGAAATCCGGGGCCCATGGTCGCCAGCTCCACGATATGTCCGTCGGGGTCCTTGGTGTAGATGCTCTTGAAGTACACGCGATCCATCACCGGCGACACCTGCTGTCCGGCCTCGAGCAGACGTTCACGAAACAGGAGCTGCGTGTCTTCGTCGGCGACGGCCAACGCGTAGTGGTGCCCCTGCCCCACGCCCATGTGCGACCTCCGCTCAGTGGCCGGGCGCTCGAGGTACGTGATCAGCGAGCCCGGACGGGCATCGGCCGTTCCCCAATACCAGTGGCGCTTGCCGGGGTCGTCGAAGTTTTCCGTCATCTTCACGCGGGACATGCCGAGCGTTTCACCGAGGAATTCGTGGGTGCGCTCGATGTTCGCCGTCATGGCGGTGATGTGGTGCATGCCACGGGTGAGCGCCATGGCGGCGTCGATCGTTGGCACAGGCTCGGGCCAGGTAAGCGCGGCCAGGGCCGCCTCGTCGCGCCCGCCGCGCACCTTGTCGGTGGGCGCGGTGTGTTGCGAGATGATGCCCGCCTGCTCGTCCCACCAGAGCCCCGGTCCATCCGTCGCGATCTCGACGATCTGTCCGTCTGGATCACGCACATAGAGGCTCGTGAAATAGTGCCGGTCGTACGGGCCGATGACGCGCAGCCCGAGATCGGTCAGCCGCCGCTTCCAACGCAGCAGCGCGTCGCGGTCGGCCACCCGCAGTGCAAAATGGTGCGTGCCACCAATGCCCGTACGGCCACGCGGGGCGTTGGGCCATTCGAAAAAGGTGACGACGGTACCCGCGCCCCCGGTCTCGTTGGCGAAGTACAGGTGGTAACTGCCGGGGTCGTCGAAATTGACAGTCGTCTTGACGAGGCGAAGCCCGAGGACGCGTGAATAGAAATCGACGGTGCGCTGTGCATTGCTCGCCACGAGGGTCACGTGGTGCAGGCCGAGAATGGCCGCATTGCTGGTGTTCATGGAACGATCTCCTGCCCGAAGGCGACTTGTATCTTAGTGCTAAGATATCGTGAAATCTTAGCCTTTGCAAGCGCTGCCGGTGCGATTTATTTGTCGCACATGACGCCGACCTCACCTGCTCCGCTGCCGGCCGGCCTGGCCGCCAGTTTCGATACCGTTCGGCCTTTGGGCGCCGGTGGCATGGGCGCCGTGTGGCTCGTGCGCGACCGCTTCCTCGACCGTCTGGTCGCGCTCAAGGTGCTGCACGCCGATCAGTCGGGGCCGGAGGAGCGCGAACGCTTTTTGCGCGAAGCGCGCACCAGCGCACGGCTCGAGCATCCGCACATCATCGACGTGTACCGCGCCGACGAAACCGATGGTGTGGTGTGGTTCTCGATGCGCTACATCAACGGCGAATCGGTTGGCGACCGGCTGCGTGACCGCGGCCCCATGCCGGTCGCCGACACGCTGCGGGTGTTGCGCGAAGTCGCGTGGGGACTCGCGTATGCGCATGCGCGCGGTGTCATTCACCGGGACATCAAGCCGGACAACATTCTGCTCGATCGCGACTCCGGTCGCGCGGTCGTCACGGACTTCGGCATTTCGCGCGACGCCGCCGACGCCTCCAAGCTCACCATCGTGGGCAACGTGCTCGGCTCGGTGCACTACATGAGCCCCGAGCAGGCGGCTGGTGAAGAGGTGGATGGCCGGAGCGATGTGTACGCGCTTGGCTGCGTTGCCTACCACATGCTCGCCGGCGCGCCGCCGTTCGATGGAACCGCACAATCGGTGCTCGTGGCACATGTCACGAAGCAGCCGCCATCGTTGGCCGCGTTGCCGCAGGTGCCCGCCGAGCTCGCGCTGCTCGTGAACCGGTGTCTGCTCAAAAATCCGTCGGAGCGACCGGCGAGCGCCGATCAACTCGCGAGTGCCTTCGACGCGTTGATGAACGATGCGGAGGCACACGCACGCGCATCGGCCGATGCGGCGCCTGGTGGTGTGCTGTCGGAAAACGAAGCCCGTGTCGTATGGCAGCGCGCAGCACAACTGCAGGCCGAAGCGGCGCATC
>CANGXD010000199.1 GCA_947457545.1 Gemmatimonadaceae bacterium | reverse complement strand
ACCGCGGGGACGTGCCCCCGCCAGTGCTGACGAGCCACTTCTCATCGGTGATCGGCCACCGACGCAAAAAGACTTCGAATCGACGGTTCTGTTCGTCGCTGGCGTAGGCAATCCATTTGCCGTCGGGAGAGAAGACGGCTTGCATCTCGGTCGCCTCGCTCGACAGCACCTTTCGTACGGAATCACCGCGAGGCGTTGTGGCGTACACGTCGCGACCGTTGGCTCTGTCGCCGAACAGAATGATGCGGCCGTCGGGGCTCCAGTCAGACGGGAATCCCGTCTCCATATTCAGCGGAATTCTGCGATCGGTCGAGCCGTCCGCGTCACGCACGAACAGATCGTTCCCATCGCGCGTGGATTCGAAGACCAGCTGCCGCCCGTCGGGCGACCAGGCCACGAACGCGTTGTGATGTGTTTCGTCGCGCGTTTGTCGAATCGGCCGCATGGTGGAGAGATCCATGCGCCAGAGATCCCCGCGGTTCGCGCCGTTGTGCCACTCGAAAGCGACTGACCGGCCGTCCGGGGAGTAGCGTGGCCCATAAAAGGCGTCGAGCGGACCATCGGCTGTTTCGCCAACCTGTGTGACGGAGGCACCAGCGCGATCGAGCAGCAGTATCCGTGCGGCAAGTGCTGGGACATCTCGAAAAACCAGATGCCCGCCTGGGCTCACATCCCACCCGCCGCTGCCTAACCCGGACACGAGCGGACGGAGCTCCCCGCTGAGTTCCATCGTGCTCGGATCGTACTCGCCCTGCCAGAGTTCGCCTTCGCCGAACACCGCATAGCGACCATTCGCCGGAATAAAGCCAATCAGTCCTCTATCCTGACTGAGCTTGGTCAATGACTCGAGGCGGCGAACGCGTTTCCCGCGGTACGCTGAGAACTCCACGAGATCAAAACGGTACGGTTTGTCGGCACTCGCGGAAAAGAGCCGAACGACGGCGTGCTTTCCGTCGCCGAGGGCGAACACACGATCTACAATGTCCGTGTTGGTCTCCCCAGCATAAAAGTCGCCCTTCCGTCCATCGCGGACGGAGACCGCCTGATAGGCATCGGACTCGGCGACAGAGACGACGATGAGGTCGTCCGTAAGCCATTGGCCGTTGTATCGGGGTACGCCAACTTCGGCAATACGCCGCGGCCTCCCACCGGATGCATCCACCGTATACAGGGTGCGACCTACGAAGTAGGCGAGCAAGCGGCTATCGGGTGACCAGAATGGCCGACTCGCCCCCTCTGTGCCGGACAGCACCATGGCCGTGGCGGAGTCGAGACGCCGCACCCGTAAGGTGGTGACACCGCTGCTGTCGGCTATGGTGACAGCCACCGCGTGACCGTCGGGGGCAATGATGGGTCGATCGAGCAGTCGGTCGTTGACGTCCGACGACAGCGTAAGGGTGGCGTGCAAACGCGGCGCGACGCCACCATTGTCGCTGCGATCACGCCAGAGCCACGCCGTGGTGAGTGCACACAGCGTCGTTACCACGGCCATGAGTGCGATGGCCGCACGAGCGCGCGTGTTGCTTGCACGTGCCACGTCTGACGACGCCGACGCTCCGCTTGCCGTCGTCGCCGCCGTCGCTCCGGCCAAGGCCTCGGCAAATTGACGCGCACTCTCCTGCCGGTCGGCGGGCAGCTTGGCAAGCGCCTGCAGCACCGCCGCTTCCACCCCGGGGCACACGGTATCACGAACGGTGCGCAGCGACGTCGGGCGCTCCGTGAGCACACGGGCCACGATCGCCTGCACACTGTTGCCACTGAACGGCGGTTCGCCCGCCAGCATTTCGTATGTCACCGCACCCAGCGCATAGATGTCGCTGCGGGCGTCGATGCTCCGTTCGCCCATGGCTTGCTCGGGCGACATGTACTGCGGCGTGCCGAGCGAAAGGCCGGTTTGTGTCATGCGCGCACCGCCGGCCTGTTGCACGGCGAGCGCAATACCAAAGTCGGCGACCACTGCGGCACCATCTTGCAGGAGAATGTTCTCCGGCTTGATGTCGCGGTGAATGATGCCCTGCTTGTGCGCGTGATCGAGCGCACTGGCCACTTCGCGCGCGATGCGGAGTGCATCGGGAATGGAGAGCTGCTTTTCGC
Organism: Gemmatimonadaceae bacterium; assembly: GCA_947457545.1. Lineage (GTDB taxonomy): Bacteria > Gemmatimonadota > Gemmatimonadetes > Gemmatimonadales > Gemmatimonadaceae > Gemmatimonas. The sequence goes on along the minus strand of CANGXD010000199.1, from coordinate 4,502 downwards.
GATCGAGCCGCGCGCGCAGCGTTTCCCCACGCACAAACGGCATGACGTAGTACAGCAGGCCATCCGCAGCGCCGGAATCGAGCAGTGGCAGAATATGCGGATGCTGCAGCTTCGCGGTCGTCTTGATCTCGGCGAGGAACCGCTCACTGCCCAACGCGGCCCCAAGGTCCGGATGCAACACCTTGATGGCCACCTCGCGCTCGTGCTTGAGATCGTGCGCGAGATACACCGTGGCCATGCCGCCGACGCCGAGTTCGCGGTCGACGCGGTAGCGGTCGGCTAGTGAACTGGCGAGACGATTGATAGTGGCCATGCAGATAGAGCGGGCGTTTTCGATGTGGGAACTCATCGGCGGTGCGCTACGGTCCCGCTCGTCAAACTGATGGGCTGTTGAGAGGGACGCTAGAGGAGCAAACGCGACTTCTTCATTCAAGGCCACGGCTCAACGACTACGGCGACGCCTCACCGCCCAAGCCAATCAGCGGGTGACTGTACCGCAATCAGGACACGTGACCGCTCAATGACTTCGAGATCCAACGTGATCAGTGTCGTCTGCTCCAGCCGCGACGTGGCGACATAGCAGGCATCCGCGCCGCGAAGGCCCAGCCGCACGGCGCAGGCGGCGGACTCCGTCGCCACGTCGAGCGTCAGTGGCGACATCGTAATGAGCGGCGACCGCAGCAACGCGTCGGTGAGCGCTGCCGCCGTATCCTCGCGGCCCGTTCGGCGTCGCACCGCGCCGCACACCTCGGGGAGAAAAAGCGCCGGTTGCACCATGCGGATGTGCTGACGATCGATCTCCGCGAGCACGCGCGCCGCCGCCGCGTGTCCAGGCTCGTGCGCCCACAGTGCGGCCAGCCACACGGACGCGTCGATCGTCACCCGTTCAACGACGCCGACGCTTTGCGTGGGGCGCGTACCGGCGGACAGGGTCAACGCTCCAGCCGACGACGATCAGCGTACAACTGCTCTACGGCGCTCCCGTCAGGACGCTGCTCGCCGAGCTCGTTGCCAATGGCCTGGAAACGCTGTAGCCACTCCGACGCTGCAGTCTCGCCATGGCTCGGTGTGTCTTCCCCCGATTGCTCCACCCCGCGCGGTAAGGTGCCGTCGGCCCACTGCTGAAAAAGCGAAGTGGCCACCTCACGCACCGTTTTCCCTTCGAGGGCGCTCCGGGCCTTCACGCGGCGATACAGGTCGTCGGGTAGCTCGATTGTCGTTTTCATCTTAGTAATGTACCCATATTTATGGGTATATTGCAGTCCACTTACACTTGGGATGGCTATACTCTAGGCAGCGCGGACCCTTCTTGTCCGCGCTGGCCCCTCCTCCGCATTCAACCCCTCCCGGCCTCATGGTCTTCTCCAAAGACGAACTCATTGGCGCGCTCGCTCACGAAGTGGGCATCGTTCGCCACCTGATCACCAAGATCACCGCCGACACGGCCGATTTCCGCGCCACCCCCAAGCAGCGCAGCAACATCGAACTCGTTCGCTACCTCGTCGTGCAGGGCCCGGTGCTCACCTCGGCCATCAAGGCCGGTGCGTTCGACGGCGCGGCGTGGGGTGCGGCGCAGGGGCAGGCGGATGCGCTCGATCTGGCCGGGCTCGACGCCCTGCTCGCCACGCAGAGCGCCTGGTTCGCCGAGCAGATCGGCGCCATGAGCGACGACGACATGCGTGGCACGATTCAGCTGTTCGGTGGCCCCATGTCGCGTGGCGCGCACTTCGTGACCATGGTACTCGCGAACTACGCCGCCTATCGCACGCAGCTGTTCTGCAGCCTCAAGCTGTGCGGCAAGGAAGAGCTCAACACGTGGAACCTGTGGCGTGGCGCCGACGCGCCGGCCAAGGCCTGAGCCGCACACGCGTGGTGTGAAGTACAACGAGGGCGCTCCGATGGTCGGGGCGCCCTCGTTGTCGTTTGTATCATGCCCCACGCACCGCGGCGAGCTACGGGGTAATCGCCGGTGGAAAGATGGGTGTCATCTTGAGATGACTCATCGTGAATGCGTATTCGTCGGCCGCAATGGACAGCGCCTTGGTCAGTGACGAGCTGCCGTGACCACTCGCGGTCTCGATGCGAATGAGCACCGGGTTCGCACCACGATGCGCCTGCTGCAACCGCGCCGCGAACTTGAACGAATGCGCCGGCACCACGCGGTCGTCATGGTCGGCGGTAGTAACGAGCGTCGCAGGATACGCGGTGCCGTCCTTGAGATTGTGCAGCGGCGAATACGCCGAGAGATAGCGGAAGCCGTCGGGAGTGTCGGACGAGCCGTAGTCGGCCACCCAGTTCCAGCCGATGGTGAACTTCTGAAAGCGCAGCATGTCCATGACGCCCACGGCCGGGAGCGCCACCGTGAACAGCTCCGGGCGCTGCGTCATGACGGCACCCACCAGCAACCCGCCGTTGGAGCCACCCTTCATGGCAAGCCTGTCGCTCGACGTGTACTTGCTGGCAATGAGATAGTCGGCGGCCGCCATGAAGTCGTCGAACACGTTCTGCTTCTTGTCCTTCATGCCCGCCTCGTGCCACGCATCGCCGTACTCGCTGCCGCCGCGCAGGCTCACGGTCACCCACACGCCACCCTGTTCCAGCCACGCCATACGGCTCGCGCTGAACGACGGCGTTTCGGCAATGTTGAACCCGCCGTAACCGTACACCATGGTGGGGTTACGACCATCGAGCACCAGTCCCTTCTTCGCGACGACGAACATTGGCACTTTCGTGCCATCCTTCGACGTGAAGAACAGCTGCTTCGTCTCGAACTTCGTGGGGTCGAACGGGAGCTTGGGTTCGAGGTACTTCGTGCTGGTTCCCGTCGCGATATCGTAGCGATAGGTGGTTGGCGGTTCCGTGTAGCTGACAAAGGTATAGAACGCGTCGGTGTCCGACTGTTCACCGGCAAACCCATTCACGGAGCCGAGCCCGGGCAGTGTGACGTCGCGCTCCCGTGTGCCATCGTAGCGGTATTGCACCACCATGCTCGCCACATCTTTCAGGTAGCTCGCGAAGATGCGACGGCCTGCCGTGCTCGCGAATCCCAACACCTCGGCGCGCTCGGGTACTAACGTCACCCAGTTCGCTTCGGCAGGCCGCGTGGGATCGATGCGCACAATGCGCCCGTTCTTCGCGCCGCGGTTGGTATACACGATGAGCGACGCGCCGTCGTTGTCCAACACGGTATAGCGATCGTCAAACGTCGTGACCACCTTCATCCACGTGGTATCGCGCGACGTGAGATCACGTACCCAGAGCGCGTTACCATCTTTGCCGGCTCCGCGATCCTGCAGATCGAGAATGAGAAACCGCTCGTCGCTCGTGGTGCTGGCAAAGTGAAAGCGCTGCGGATGCGCGGGGTCGCCGTACACCAGCTGGTCGCGTGACTGGGGCGTACCGAGCGTGTGGTAGTACACCTGCTGGTTGCCGTTCTCTTCGCTCAAGGCCCGTGTCGTGTCGCTCGGCGCTGGGTAGCGCGAGTAGTAGAAGCCCGCGCCGCGCCACGCGACCCCCGAGAACTTCACCCACCGGATACGATCGGTTTTCGCAGCACCGGTGGCAGGGTCCATGACATGGATCTCCTGCCAATCCGATCCCGCCTGTGACGTGGTGTAGGCGAGTTGCTTGCCGCTCTGGTCGATGGAGATCGCGCCAACGCGCGTGGTCCCGTCCTTCGACAACGTGTTGGGATCGAGCAGCACACGCGGTGTGCCGGTGAGCCCGCGCTGGATGTAGAACACCGACTGGTTCTGCAGGCCGCTGTTCTTGGCATACACCACCCAGCCGTGGCTGCGGGAGGGCGCCGAGATCTTTTCGTAGTTGTTGAGCTGCTTGAGACGGTCGAGCAGCGCCGCGCGATACGGGATGCGCCCCAGCACATCGAAGGTGAGAGCGTTCTGTTCGGTGACCCATGACTTCGCCGCACTCGCGGTGTCGTCCTCCAACCAGCGGAAGGGGTCGGCCACCTTGGTGCCGTGATAGTCATCGACGTGCGGCACCGTCTTGGTGACGGGGTAGCGCAGTGGTGTTGGCGTGGTCGGCTGCGCCGCCGCAGGCGACACGGCCATCGCGCTGGCGGCCAACAGCATCGTGAGGCGAAGGAAAGACATAGTCAGTAGGTCATGTCGATTGTGAGTGGGCCATGCGGCGGCATGGCACTTGAAATGTTCACAGGCGCCCGTGTGCGCGCAAACCGTGAAACGTGGACGCGCGACAGACGTAGGGATTTCCATGACGACACTTCTGAACGTGCTCTGGTTCATCTGCGGCGGCTTTTTCTCGTGGCTCGCGTGGGTGTTCTCCGGGGTCCTGCTGGCCATCACGGTGGTGGGGCTGCCGTGGTCGTACGCGGCGTTCCGCATCTCGAGCTTTGCCGCGTTTCCGTTCGGCAAGGTGCTCGTCGACGCGCGTTCGGTGGGGGAGCAGATCATTCCCGGCACCGGCATTGCCAACGTGCTCTGGTTCGTCTTTGCGGGGCTGTGGCTGGCCATTGCGCATGT
>CANGXD010000198.1 GCA_947457545.1 Gemmatimonadaceae bacterium | reverse complement strand
TCGGCGAGCAGCACACCCTCGGCATCATCATGGTCGGGGAGTTCCTGCTCCGCGATGGCTGGCGCGTGCTCGTGGGTGCCCCCTGGTCCGACAGCGACCTGCTCTCCATGGTCGCCACCGACTGGTACGACGTGATCGGCTTCTCCGTCGGGACCGAGAGCCGTCTCAACGTGCTCCGTCGTGATATCCGCCGCCTCAAGTCTGCGTCGCGCAATGCGAACATCCAGATCATGGTCGGTGGCCAATTGTTTGCTGAAGATCCTACCATGGCGGAGCAGGTCGGCGCGAATGCCATCGCGACCGACGCCCGTCAGGCCCCGGTGATCGCCCGATCACTGCTCGCTGCGGCTCGCGCAGGCGCCACGGATGCACATCGCTCAGAGGGGCACGGCGAGAATGGCCAGTTCCGTGAAGCCCTTCGACGGGACTAATCCCGCGTTCGGCGAGCTCGATGCCAAGTCAGCGGCAGCGTTACTTGCCGTGGCCGGGGATATCGCGCTCGTCATGGACGGCGCCGGCGTCATCCGTGACGTGGCCGTCATGGGGAGCGGCGATTCGCAGTTCGACTCCGCGTCCCAGTGGATCGGCCGGCCGTGGAGTGACACTGTCACGGGCGACTCGCGTGGCAAGATCGACACGCTCGTCAAGGAAGCCATTCATCAGGGCGTCTCCAAGCGGCGGCAGGTCAATCATGTCATGGGTGACGTCGCCGATGTCCCCGTGTCGTATACCACTATCAAGCTCGGGCGCGACGGGAGCCTCGTCGCGGTCGGTCGCGACATGCGGCATGTATCGGCGCTCCAGCAACGGCTCGTCGAAGCGCAGCAGGCCATGGAGCGCGATTACTGGCGGCTGCGCCACGTCGAAACGCGCTACCGCCTGCTCTTCCAGCTCGCGAGCGACGGTATCGTCGTGCTCGACGCCGCCAACCTCAAGGTGCTCGATGCGAACGCGGCCGCCGGTCAGATCTTCGGGGAGCAAACCGATCGTCTGATTGGCCGGTCGTTCCCCATTGGCATGGACGCACAGGCGGCACGGGCGCTCGATGAGCTCCTGTCCAACGCCCGCAGCGCCGGCCGGTCGGGAGACATCACCCTCACGCTCAATGGCGCGCGCACGTTTCACGCATCGGCCTCCTGCTTCCGGCAGGAGCAGTCGACGCTGTTGCTGGTGCGCTTCTCCCCCGCCGAGCTTCCGACGGCGGGGGCCAGCAGCGGGGCCAGTTCACCGTCGCGCCTCATTGATCTGCTCGAGCGCTCGCCGGACGCCTTTGTCGTCACGGACCTCGACGGGCAGATCCTGACGGCGAACCGCGCCTTTCTCGACATCACCGAACTGGCGAGCGAAGAGCAGCTCCGCGGCAGCTCGCTGGCAACCTATATCGGCCGTCCCGGTGCGGACTTCTCGGTATTCGTGGGGACGCTGCGGAAGAACGGGGTGGTGCGCCTCATGGCCACCTCGGCCCGCGGGATGCACGGGAACCAGTCCGAAGTGGAAGTCTCGGCGGTATGGGTGCCGGAAGGGGAGGAGCCGTGCATCGGCTTCACCATCCGCGACATCGGCCGCCGGCTCGCCAGCGGACCGCAGGGCGCGCGCGACCTCACCCGCGCGGTCGAGGAGCTCACCTCGCTCGTCGGCCGGGTCTCCTTGCGCGACCTGGTCCGGGATACCGTCGACCTGGTGGAGCGCCATTTCATTGAAGCGGCGCTCGAGCTGACGAACGACAACCGGACCTCCGCCGCCGAGGTGCTGGGCGTGAGCCGACAAAGCCTGTATGTAAAGCTCCGAAGACACCGGCTGGTGACTCCGGGCGCCGATCGTGACGAGGACGTCGCCAGCTAGCCCTTCCCGCTCCAGCTGGTCCTGCAAAACAAGTTGAGTTATTTGCCCGGCAAAACTGTGCCGGGCTCTGTCGCACTCCGCGACTGTCAACTAAACTAGACAGATATGGGCGTCAGTTATTCAGAACGGACGGCGGTGACGCGGCTGGACCCGAAAGCGGTCCTGACGCTGCTCAAGCCTGTGACCTGGTTCCCACCCATGTGGGCATTCACCTGCGGAGCGATTTCCGCGGGTGTGCCCTTGTCGTCGGAGCGCCTGTGGACGTTGGCGCTTGGTATTGGCCTGACGGGACCGATGGTGTGTGCGTCGAGTCAGGCCGTGAATGACTGGTTCGATCGCGAGGTCGATGCGATCAACGAACCCAATCGCCCCATCCCGTCGGGGCGCATCCCCGGGCAGTGGGGACTGGCGATCGCGATCATCTGGAGCGCGCTCTGTATTGTCTGGGCGCTGCCGTTGGGCGCGTTCGGCATGCTCGCCGTGGGCGTGGCGCTGGCGTTTTCGTGGGGCTACAGTGCGCCGCCCTTCCGCTTCAAGCGCAACGGGTGGATTGGCAATACGGCGGTCGGCTTCACGTATGAAGGGTTGGCGTGGATTACCGGCGCCGGGATCATGCTGGGCAACGTGCTCCCGCCCATGCCGCTGTTGCTGCTGGCCGTGCTCTACAGCATTGGCGCGCACGGCATCATGACGCTCAACGATTTCAAGGCCATCGAAGGCGACCGCAAAATGGGCGTGAATTCGCTGCCCGTGATGCTCGGCCCGACGGCGGCCGGCTGGGTGGCCTCGCTGGTGATGCTGATTGCGCAGGCCGTGGTGATCGGCTTGCTCGTTTCGTGGGGACGTCCGGGTTTCGCGACGGCCATCGGGGTGCTCGCGCTGATTCAGGCGGGGCTCATGTGGTGGTTCGTACAGAAGCCGGTTGAACGCGCGTTGTATCTCAGCGCGTTCGGGGTGCCCTTCTATGTAAGCGGCATGATGGTGTCGGCGTTCGCGGTGCGCACGTTGCCCATGGTTACGAATGCCCTGACCGAGGTCGCCCGCTAATGACGACCGCCGTGGCGCCGGTATCGATGTCGACGCAAGCGCGCCGCAGCGTTGAAGCAGGGATGAGCTGGTGGCAGCTCACGCGCCTCGGGTTCGTGCAGGCGGCGATCGGGGCGGTCGTGGTGCTGCTCACCACGACGATCAATCGTGTCATCGTCGTGGAGCTTGGCCTGCCGGCGCTCATTCCGGGGCTGCTGGTGGCGCTGCATTTCGGCGTGCAGCTCATTTTGCGTCCGCGTCTGGGCCACGACAGCGATCGTCATGGTCGCCGTACGCCGTGGATTCTTGGCGGATTGCTGGTGTGCGCGCTCGGGGGCATCGGTGTCGCGGCGAGCATTCCGGTCATGGCCACCAACGTCGTGTTGGGCGTGGCGTTGGCGTCGTTGGCGAGTGTCATTCTTGGCGCCGGTGTGAGTGCGGCGGGCACGCCGCTGCTGGCGCTGATGAGTGAGCGGGCCAAGCCTTCGCAGCGAGCGGGTGCGGCGGCGATCACGTGGATTCTCATGATCGTCGGCATCATCATCACGGCTGCGACGTCGGGTGCACTGCTCGATCCGTTTTCGTATACGCGACTCATCGCCATCGCCGGCGGCATCGGTGCGGTGGGGCTGCTCGTGGCGTGGCTGGCGACGCTTGGCGTGGAGCGCGGTCCGCGCCCCGTGATGCCGTCGCAGGACGAAATCGACGGCAAGACCTCGTTCCGCACCACGCTGCAGACCGTGTGGAATGAGCCGGCCGCGCGCCTGTTTTCGGGGTTCATCTTCCTCGCGATGTTCGCGTACAGCGCACAGGATCTCATTCTCGAACCTTTCGCCGGTATCGCGTTCGGCATGACGCCGGGCGAGAGCACGAAGCTCTCGGGCGCCCATCACGGCGGCGTGCTCGCCGGCATGATCGTCGCCGCGCTGCTGGCCACGCGCACGGGACAGCTTCGGCATTGGGCGGCAGCGGGCTGCGGCGCGTCGGCGCTGGCGTATCTCGCGATGGTCGCGTCGCCGGGCTTTTCGAGTGTCACCGTGTTCACCGCCATCGTGGTCGTGCTCGGCCTGTCCAACGGCGTGTTCGCGATTGGCGCGATCGGCTCGATGATGGCGCTCACGGGCGACAAGACGGATGGCCGCGCCGGGTTGCGGTTGGGTGTGTTCGGCGCGGCGCAGGCGTTGGCCTACGCGGTCGGTACGATGAGCGGGGCCGCCGGCGTCGATGCGGCCCGCGCGATTCTCGAGTCGCCGGTGCGCGGCTATTTGGCGGTGTTTGCGGTGCAGGCGCTGCTCTTCGGCGCGTCAGCGTGGTTGGCGCTGCGCAGTGCGTCGAGTGAGCGCGCGACCGATGTGTTTCAACAGCGTGGTGAGCTGTTGTCGGCGGTGATCCAATGAGCTTCACGGAGTGTGACGCATGAACGAGCAGCTGAACGACTTGACTCCCGAAGAAAGCGGTGCCCCCTATCAGGACGGGGAACTGTTCGATGTCGTCGTGGTAGGTGGTGGCCCTGCCGGCGCCACTGCGGCGCACGATCTGGCCTGCGCCGGCCGCAAGGTCTTGTTGCTCGATCGCGCGTGGCGGACCAAACCGTGTGGCGGTGCCGTGCCTCCGCAATTGCTCCGCGACTTCAGCATTCCCCAGTCGCTGCTCGTGGCGCGCGTGAACACCGCCCGTGTGATCTCGCCGACGGCCAAGCGGGTCGACATTCCCGTGGGTGACGGCTTCGTTGGTATGGTGGACCGCGATGTGTTCGACGAGTGGCTGCGCAACCGCGCCGCCGCCGCCGGCGCCACCCGCCGCACGGGCGCCTTCACGCAGTTCTCGCGTGACACCGATGGCACGGCGATTCTCTCGTACACCGAAGGCCGTTCGCGCCACGGCGCGACGCGCACGGTGCGCGCGAAGTTCGTCGTCGGGGCCGACGGCGCGCTGTCGCCCATTGCCCGTCAGTGCATTCCGGGCTCGCACAAGATCAAGCACGTGTTTGCCTACCACGAGATCGTGAAGTCGCCCACGGTGGACAGCGAGGCGTTCGGGCACGACCGGGTCGATGTGTACTACAACGCCCCGCTCTCCCCCGATTTCTACGCCTGGGTGTTCCCGCACGGCGCGACGACCTCGATTGGCACGGGGACGCTCCAGAAGGGCTTTGGCCTCAAGGAAGCGGTCACCAAGCTCCGGGCCGACACCGGGATGGACAAGCTCGAGACCATCCGGAAGGAAGGCGCGCCCATTCCCATCAAGCCGCTCCCCCGCTGGGACAACGGCCGGGACGTGGTAATTGCGGGAGATGCGGCCGGGGTGGTAGCGCCGGCGAGCGGAGAAGGCATCTTCTACGCCATGACCGGTGGCCGCCTCGCTGCGGACGCGGTCGAACAAGCGTTGCAGACGGGGAAGGCATCGGCGCTCAAGCAGGCGCGCCGGCAATTCATGAAGATGCACGGCCCCGTGTTCTTCGTACTCGATGTGATGCAGAGTTTCTGGTACAGCACCGACAATCGGCGTGAGCGCTTCGTGGCGATCTGCCGTGACCGTGATGTGCAGCAGTTGACGTTCGACGGCTACATGCGCAAGCAGCTGGTCGTCGCGAAGCCCCTGTCTCACGTTCGCATTTTCTTCAAGAACCTGGCGCATCTCGCCGGGCTCGCGCCCGCTTGATTCACGATCCCGCATCCCCTCCCCGATGCTGATCTCGATCGCCATCGATTTTCGTCACGCCGACGTGGCCACTCGTGAGCGCTTCCATCTCTCGGAAGAGCGCCTCACGCAGTTGTATCGCACGGCGCGCACCGAAGTAATCACCGAATCCGCGCTCATCTCCACGTGCAATCGCACGGAGCTGTACGCCTGGGTGGACAGCGACGACCCTGGGGTCATCGAACGCTCCGTTCAGGTGCTCGCTCGCCGGTGGATGCGCACGCGGTCCGAAGGTGATCAGTTGCTGACCACCGCCACCCGACGCGTCGGCAAGGACGCGGCGGAGCACGTGGTCCGCATCGCCTCCGGTCTCGAATCGCAGGTCCTTGGCGACGGGCAGATCCTTGGCCAGCTCAAGGCCGCCTACAAGCGGGCGTCACGCGGACAGGCGGCGGGGCCGGTGCTGCATCGCCTCTTCGAAACGGCGCTGCGTGCCGGCAAGCGGGTACAGACGGAAACGTCGCTCACTGCTGGCCGTAATTCGGTTGGGGCTGAGGCCGCGATTACGGCGGCACAGCGCTTTGGCAATCTCGAGAACGCGCGGTGTGTGGTCATTGGTGCTGGCAAGACCGGTGCCCGTTCGGCGAAACAGCTGCACAAGCTCGGGGCACGCGATATCGTCGTCGTGAACCGCACGCTGCAGAATGCACAGAGCCTCGCCGGCATGGTGGGCGGTCGCGCGGCCGCGTTCGACACGTTGCATGTCGAAGCGGCCATGGCCGATGTCGTCATCGTCGCCACGGGCAGCGAAGTCCCCGTGCTCGAGGCGGCCGCACTCACGCGGGCACGTGAAGCCTGTGCAGCCAGTGGCTACGCGCTGCTCATGATGGATTTGAGCGTGCCGCGCAACATCGATCCGGCGGTTGCCGACGAAGCCGGCGTCACGCTCATCGATCTCGATACGTTGCATCAGCCGGTGCTATCGGCCGAAGTGATGCGGAAGGATGCCGTCCCGCACGCCGAAACCATTTGCGCGGAAGAGACGAACGCGTTCATGGACTGGATCGCCACGATGCCGGCGCGTGATGCGATCAAGCCGCTGCGCGAGGCGCTCGAAGACGTGGCGCGTCGTGAAGTGGCGTTTCACTC
>CANGXD010000197.1 GCA_947457545.1 Gemmatimonadaceae bacterium | reverse complement strand
ACATAGTGCAACGTGCCCGTGGCCCGCAGCAGGCCTCGCGTTTCGTCGAGCGTGGCGGTGATCTGGTAGTCGGCGCGCTGCTGCCAGTAGCCGGTGGTATCGCCCCCGGGCGGCGTAGTCGGCGCGCGTACCGGCACGCGCGGCGCGCTGGCGCCCTGGTTGGGGAGCGTCTGCGCGGACGCGCTGGTCGCGGCGCTCGCAATGACCGCGACGGCCGCGACGGCTCGTTCGATTGCCTTGATGCAACGACGCATGGCACAGCTCCGAAAGCAAAACGGGGAGTGCGTCACCGATGGTGAGGCACTCCCCGCAATTGGTGTCACGTGAAACAGGGTCGCCAGTCTTACGCGCGTCCCGTGCCCATACGGCGGCGCAGCTTGCCGAGCTTGCGGCGCACCGAGCCGTCCATGACGGTGTCGCCCATGCGGACGACCACGCCACCGATGATGCTGGGATCGATGTTCACGTGCGGCACGACGGTCTTGCCGACGATCTTGGACAACCGCTGCGCGATCATGGCCGTGTCCTCGTCGCTCGTGGCACGCGCCACGGTGACGCGGGCGTGCACGATGCCCTCGGAGGCGTCGAGCAGCGTGTCGTACTCGTCGGCGATGGTCGGAATGAGCATCTGCCGACGGTTCTTGACGAGCTGCTCGAGGAAGCGCAGGAACAGACGCGGCACGCGGTCGGTGAGCGCCTTGCTGAGCACCATCGACTTGGCGTCAGCGCTGATGCGCGGCGACTCGAGGAAGCGGCTGAGCGTGACGTCACTGCGAATGGCGGTCGCGACCTGACGGAGCATGCCACCCCAGCCCGCGGCGTCTTCGGCCTTGCGAGCGAGGGTAAGCAACGCCTCGGCGTAATTACGGGCGACGGATTCGCCCTGCACGCCGGCGGGCATCAGCGAGCCGCCTTGCCGTCGAGCGATGCGAGGAAGCTCTCGACGATCTGACGGTTGCCCGTCGAGTCGAGGTTCTGCTCGATGACGCGCGAGGCGCCCGCGATGGCCAGGTCGACCGCTTCGCGGCGAAGGTCGGCAATGGCGGCCGACTTCTCGCCTTCGATGGTGCGGCGAGCCTGCTCGATCATCTCTTCCTGCTGCTGCTTGGTCTGCGCGACGAGATCGGCGCGCATCTTTTCGGCCGTCGCGCGGCTTTCGGCGATGATCTGCTGCGCTTCGTTGCGCGCGTTCTCGAGCTGTGCGCGCTGCTGCGCGAGCAACTGCTCGGATTCGGCGCGATCGCGCTTGGCGCCCTCGATCGCGTCTTCGAGCGCCTTTTCACGCGCCTCGACGGCAGCGAAGAGCGGCTTGAAGGCGAACTTGGAGAGCACGACGAGCAACAGCACGAAGATGACCAGCGTCCACGCCATCACGCCGGTGGCCGGCGCGAGGAGATCGACCGGGCCTTCGGCCGCTTCGTTGGCGAACGCGGGGGTCGCTGAAAGCATCAGCGAGGCAGCAAGCACGCCAGCACGGCGGGCAGAAAAAGCGAACATGGAAGAGTCCACGAAGAAAGAGAGTGCGGCGGGGCGCCCGGTCGGACGCCCCGCACGCGATCAGATCAGAACGTGATCTTGCCCTGGATCGAATAGCCGATCACGACGCCGAACAGCGCGGCGCCTTCGATGAGGGCGGCCAGGATGAGCGCAGCCGTCTGGATGCGGCCGGCCACTTCGGGCTGACGCGCCATGCCTTCAACCGCCGAACCACCGATGCGGCCGATACCCATGCCAGCGCCGATCACCGCGCCACCGGCGGCAATGCCAGCGCCGATCATCGCCATGCCCTTCGGATCCTGAACAACCGGGGCAGCAGCCTGCAGGAGACCCATGATTTCCATCGTATAACTCCAAAAAGAAAGTCGTGTTGGTCCTTCACTCCCGACGGACACTCTGGTCCGCGTGTTCCGCCAACGAACCCGAAGGTTCAGCGGAGATCACCGGTCGCTCGACCGGCTACATGATCACTGCATTGGGAGAAGCGCAGCGATCGTTTGAAAACTGAAAACCCTAACTCTCGACTGCTCCTAGTGGTGCGCTTCCCGGATCTGTCCGATGAACACGCTGGCCAGGAGCGTAAAGATGAACGCCTGCAGGAACGCGACGAACAGTTCGAGCATGCTGATCGCGGTGGCCATGAGCACCGGCACCGGCGTGATCGCCCAGCTCTTGAACGAGAAGATCAGCCCCATGATGGCCAGGAGCACGATGTGCCCGGCGGTCATGTTGGCAAACAAACGAATGGTGAGCGCGAACGGCTTGGAAAGCTTGCCGACGATTTCGACCGGCGTCATGACGAAGAACATCAGGACGCGCATGACGATCGGCAGATCCTTGTTCCAGTAGAAAATCGTGTTCAGGTAGCCGAGGCCGTTGGCGCGGATACCCGCGACTTCCACCACGATGGCCGTGACGATGGCGAGCGTGGCAGTCACCGACACATTACCCGTGGCCGTGGCGCCCCACGGCAGCATGCCGAACAGATTGCAGACGAGAATGAAGAAGAAGAGGGTGAGTGCGAACGGCACGAACCCTTCTCCATGGTGCCCCACATTGGGGAGCACGACTTCGTTGCGGAGATACAGCGCCATGGCCTCGATGGCTCCCGCGAAGCCGCGCGAGCGGCCCTCGGTGGCATGCTGCTTCTGCGACGCGTTGCCGGCGGTGATGAGCAGCAGCGCCACGACCGTGGCCGCCATGAGCATGAACACCACATGCTTGGTGGGCGACAGGTCGAGCGTCACGGGGCCGATGTGTACGGGGGCCCACTGCGGCAGTTCGATTTCCTTGGCCAGGTGCGAGTTGGGCCACGGGATTTCGAGATGACGGCCGTCGGTGATGTGCGGCGTGATGAAATCGACCGGCGCATCGGCCGCCGGCGCGGCAGCGTGCTCGGTGGTAGCCGCGTGCTCCTGCGCACGCACCGAAAGCGGCGCGAGCACGAGCAAGGCAACACAAGCGAGGCGGGACAACGAACGGATCATCGACTGCATCCGGGAAGTAATCAGTTCAGGAAGAGCGGCTCGACGAGTGTCGAGACGAAGTAGAACAGCACCAGCGACAACAGCGCCGGCCCTTCAACCAACCCGAGCGCCTTGATCCCGAGGAACGCCCAGAACGCTACTGAGGCAAAGCGCAGCAACACGCCCAAGCCCCATCCCGCAATCACCTGCTGCCGCGCAACGAGTCGCGCAATGGCGAAGGTGAACGTCTGTACGACAACTGCCAGCCACGCACTGGCCTGGACCGACTGCACCGACGCCGCGTCGGTCCAGATGAACCGCTGCATGATGAAGGCACTGACGACCACGATGGTGCCCTGCGCCGCCGTAAAGCCCAGCAGCGACCGCAGCATTCCCATCGGTGCAACGACCGGCCCCGTCGGCATGGCGTTTCCCGTCATGATTTGGGTGTCGAGTCGTTGGTGTGATGGTGCGAGTTACGCGGTGACGTAAGTCGCCGGTAACTCAAGTAGAATGTGCCGCCCCCGCCAACCAGCACGCCGCCCAACAGGAACAACGGCGCCGTACCGAGCCGCCGGTCGAGCCACCCGCCGACCCACACGAACAGCAGGATGGACACGCAGAGCTGCATACCGAGCCCGGCCAACGCCCACGGTGACACCTCGCCGTCCTGCAGTCCTTTCGGTGGCTTGGAATCACGCATGGGATTTTTGGGTGTTTCATCCATTCGGGGGCGGAAGCTAGAGGCTTGTGAAATTTTTCGCAAGCGTACTTTTTGACCGAAACCGAACATATCCCGACATCGGTCCGAACCGGCCAAACGCCAAGACCCACTGTCACTTAGCGCGACGTGCTCATGTAAATCCACTATTGACAGTCCGAGTACCCGTCGATAACGTGGCTGAGTATCGAAATGTGATGCCAGATCGTCCAACCGTATGCAGGGCCTACGGATTCGCGCTGTGGCATCGCTCCCCCGACATTTCGCCCCATACCCTGATGCTTTCGCGCATCACCGTTCCACTGCTGGCAGCTGCCGGGCTCGTTTTCGCGTGTGGTCCGCGAACGCCGAGCCCCGTCGCGAGCGCTCGTCCAAAAGCAGGAAAGGACGCGGGAATCACGTCGCACGTGATGGTCGATACCGCCAAGGGAACGGTTCGGTTCGCCATCGAAGTGGCCAACGAATCGGGCAAGCGAGTCGAACTGCTCTTCCCCGACGGGCGCACGCACGACTTCGCGGTGCTCGACAGCGTGGGACACGAAGTATGGCGCTGGAGCGAGGGACGGATGTTCACGCAGGGCATGCGCAACCGCCTGCTCGATGCGCACGACTCCACGGTGTACGACGAACGGTGGGAGCCGCCTGCTCCGGGACGCTACACCCTCGTCGCGCAGCTCAACAGCGACAACTACCCCGTACGCCAGCGCGTCGATTTCGCGTTGCGATAAACGCACGCGACGCACGCAGCAATCGCGCGACACGGATTCGCGCGCTACTTTCTAGGTCACACGCACAACGGACGCCCGACGGCGTCCGTTATTGTTTGCAGGCTCCCGTGCTGCCACGACCTTCCAACCCACGCCTGTGACTTCGGCTTCAGAGACTTCGTCTCCCGACGCGAACGACATTGCGCTGCTCGAGCGACTTGCTCAGGCACGCACGCAGCTCACGCAGCAGATCGCGCAGCGCATCGTAGGGCAGCACCATGTGGTCGACGATCTCGTCACGGCACTGCTGGCCGGCGGACATGCCGTGCTGGTCGGCGTCCCGGGGCTCGCCAAAACGCTGCTCGTGCAGACCGTCGCACAAGCACTCGACCTGACCTTCTCGCGCGTGCAATTCACGCCCGATCTCATGCCGAGTGACATCACCGGCACTGAGCTCATGGAAGAAGAGCCTGGCACGGGAAAGCGCGCATTCCGCTTCGCGCCCGGTCCGGTGTTCGGGAACATGGTCCTTGCCGACGAAATCAACCGAGCCCCACCAAAGACGCAGGCCGCACTGCTGCAGGCGATGCAGGAACGTACCGTCACCGTGGCAGGTCGCACCTACGATTTGCCGCGTCCCTTCTTCGTGCTCGCCACGCAGAACCCGGTGGAACAGGAAGGCACGTATCCGCTTCCCGAAGCGCAGCTGGACCGCTTCATGTTCGAGCTGAACATCGGCTATCCCACGCGTGAGGAGGAGGAGCAGATCGTCCGCTCCACCACGGGTGATACGCAGGGGAAGATCACGCCGGTGCTGGGTGGTGAAGAGCTGCTCAAGCTGCAGCGACTCGTGCGCCGGTTGCCGGCGCCGCCGAGTCTCGTGTCGTATGCGGTGGCGTTGGTACGCAGCACGCGGCCCGACGCGCCAGAAGCGACGGCGAAGGTCAAGAAGTACGTGAGCTGGGGCGCCGGTCCGCGTGCATCGCAGTACCTCGTACTCGGCGCGAAAGCGCGTGCGGCGATGGACGGTCGCGCGATGCCGGACATTGCCGATGTGAAGAGCGTGGCGAAGTCGGTGCTGCGTCACCGCCTGGTGGTGAATTTCCAGGCGGAAGCAGACGGCATTCCGACCGAGTCGCTCATCGAATTGCCCTGAGCCGGACTGAACGACCCGCGTCATTTCGCGCGGTATTTCACGGGCGGTGTTCCTTCGGGGACACCGCCCGTCGTGCGTCTGTCACCCTCCCGCCGTGCCAACTTTTGGGATGCGAGCATCCTGAGGTGGACGATACCATTGGGAGGCTTCGCAGATGACGGCGAGATGACAGTGGGACGAGATGTTCGTCGGCGTCCGCGATCTCCTTTGCACTCGCGCCTTGCCCGCTCATGCCGACCCCCCTCTCGTCCGCTGCTGGATTGGCCAACATGTACACGCCACGCGTCGATGGTCAGCCATCGCTCTATGCCACATCCGGCAGGCCGGTAGAGTACGCGGACGACGCCGCGTTGGCCCACGCCGTCGACGTGCCGATCACACTCCGGACACTCGGCGACGCGTGCATCGTTATCGGCACGCAGCAGTTGACGATGCAGAGCGCGCTGCTGTGCATGCTCGTGCTGCGCCTGGCGTATTCGCCGCAGATGTCGGTGCGTCGGGATCAGCTCTTGCGGGAGCTGTGGCCCGATCAGGAAGAGGCGCGGCAGCGCGGCAATCTCCGGCAGGCGCTGTACAAGTTGCGCGGTATGGGCGTACGCACGGCGTTGCGTGGTGACATGGTGTGTTTGGACGGAGCGCAGCTGCAGCGGACGTTTGCGCTTACGCCCACGGTGGAGCTGTTCGAGCGCGACGTCACGCATGGCGCCGAACCGTACGGACTGTTTCTTCCCGGAATCAACGCCCCGACACCGGAACTGCGCGAATGGCTTGATCAGACGCGAGAGGAGTTGCACGGCGACATCCGACGCGTGCTCGCCGATGTGCTGCGGGCGCGTCGCGAGCGTGCCGATTGGAGCGGCATGCAGATTGTCGCACGGTGGCTGCTACAGCTCGATCCGCTGAATGAAGATGGTACGCTCGGCTTGGCCGAATGCGTCGCGATGACGGGGTCGAAAGCGGAGGCGGTGGGGATTCTCGATCGCTATCTCGCAGATCTCGGTACAGGCACGGGTGATATCCGTCTTCCTGCCAGCGTGCTGCGCAAACGCTTTGTCGAACAGCCCGCGCGTCGGCGCTCCGTCGCTCTCGTGACCGACAAGCATTTCGTCGGACGCGACACGGAGCTGAGCGATCTGACGATGTCGTT
>CANGXD010000196.1 GCA_947457545.1 Gemmatimonadaceae bacterium | reverse complement strand
AGCGCCTGATTGGCGCACGCCGTACCGACTACCAGCCCCGCGCCGACCATGGCAAGACGGAGCAGGGCGCCGGCCACGGCGTGATGACGCACGGTCAGGCTCACGCGCCGAGTGACGTGCGCTTGTCGCGCAGCTGCGTCAGACGCGTACGCCATTCGGTGGCCTTGGCGCGCTCGGCCTCGACCACCTGCGGCTTGGCCTTCGACACGAATCCTTCGTTGGCCAACCGCGCGTCGAGTGCGGTGAGCTGCTTGTCGAGCTGAACGATTTCCGTGTCCAAGCGCTGCTTCTCCTTCTCGAGATCGACCATGCCGGCCAGCGGCACGACGAGTTCGATGCCGCCGGAGAGCAACACCTGCGCCGCCGCCCCACCCGGGTTGCTCGTTTCGACGCGCACCTTCGCGCGCGCGAGCGAGCCCACCGTGTCGGCCTGCAGCGCCAGCATGTCCTGCGTGTCTGCGGTGGCCACCAGCACGGCGTCCACCCACGCACCCGGATTCACGTTGTACTCCGCACGGACCTGTCTGATCGCCGCCACCGATTCGCGGACCATTTCGAAGCCGGCGCCGGCGCCGGCGGGCTCGCCACTGTGCACGGGCCACGCGGCCTGCGCCAGGAACGTCCCCTGGGGCGTCTGCGGCAGCTTCTGCCACAGTTCTTCGGTGATGAACGGGACGATGGGGTGCAGCAGGCGGAGCGCGCCGTCGAAGGCGTGTGCCAGCACGGCCCGCGCGACTTCGCGGTCGGCGGTGCCTTCGGCCGCGAGCCGCGGCTTGATGCTTTCGAGATACCAGTCGGCTAGTTCGTTCCACACGAACCGGCGAGCGGCTTCGGCGTACTCGGAGAGGCGCAGACCGCGCCCGCGCTCGAGCTCCGCCCAATGCTCCGCCGTCGACGGTCGTGCCGGTCCCAGCGCGGCGTCGCAATCGGCGATCGCGATATCGAGCCGTTCGAGAATCCAGCGGTCGGCCGGTGCGAGTTGCGCACGGTCGAGCGAGGACACGGGGGCCACCGGATCGGTGCCCACGCGCGACAACAGGAAGCGTCCGATGTTCCAGAGCTTCGTGCAGAAGTTGCGCCCGGGAGAGAACGACTTTTCGAGATCGTTGGGGTCGAGCATGATGTCGACACCAAGGCCGAGCCCCGCCACCATCGTCCAACGCAGCGCGTCGGCGCCGTAAAGCTTCACGACGTCGAGCGGATCGATGCCGTTGCCCAGCGACTTCGACATCTTGCGATGCTGCATGTCACGCACGGTACCGTGCAGATACACGGTGTGGAACGGCGCCTTATCCAGGAACCAGCAGCCGCTCATCACCATGCGGGCCACCCAGAAGAACAGAATTTCCGGAGCGGTCACGAGCACATCGCCCGGATAGAACGCCTTGAGATCGGGCGTCTTTTCGGGCCAGCCGAGCGTGCTGAAAGGCCACAACCAGCTGGAGAACCAGGTGTCGAGGACGTCTTCGTCCTGACGCACGCTACCGCTGCAGCCGGGGCACTGCGTGACATCGGTGCGCGACACGATAGGCGTTTCGCCGCACGAGCTTTCGCAGTACCACACCGGCACGCGGTGGCCCCACCAGATCTGGCGCGAGATGTTCCAGTCGCGAATCCCTTCGAGCCAGTTCACGTACACCGCTTCCCAACGCTCCGGGAGAATTCGCAGCTCACCGGTGCGCAGTGCGGCGAGCGCCTTGTCGGCGAGCGGCTGCATCTTCACGAACCACTGATCGGACAGGCGCGGCTCCACCACCGTGTCGCAGCGGTAGCAATGCCGCACGCTGTGCGCGTGGTTCTCGATTTTCACCAGCGCACCGGCGGCCTCGAGCAGCTGCACGATGGCCTTGCGGGCGGCGAAGCGATCGAGCCCCGAGAGCTCCGCGGGGACACGTCCGGCCGCCCCTTCCACTTCGCGCACGAACCCTTCGGCGTCGATGATGACGGGCATCGCCAGCTGATGACGCTTGCCCACCTCGAAGTCGTTGGCGTCGTGCGCCGGCGTGATCTTCACCGCGCCCGATCCGAAGGTGGGATCGGTATAGCTGTCGCCCACAATGGGGATGCGCACGCCGTTGAGCGGCAGGATCACTTCCTGACCGATGAGCGCCTGATAGCGCTCGTCGTCGGGGTTCACGGCCACGGCCACGTCGCCGAGCATCGTTTCCGGACGCGTGGTGGCCACCGTGATGAACTGCGACGCGTCGTTGGCGAGCGCATAGCGCAGGTGATACAGCTTGCCGTTCGTGTCGGTGAACTCGGCTTCTTCGTCCGACAAGCTGGTGCCGCAGCGCGGGCACCAGTGAATGACACGATGCCCCTTGTACACCAGTCCGTCTTCGTGCAGGCGCACGAACGTTTCGCGCACCGAGCGGGAGAGCTCGGGGGAGAAGGTGTACGCCGTGCGCGACCAGTCGGCGCTGGCGCCGATGGACTTGAGCTGATTCAGAATTTCGCCGCCGGTCTTGTCGACGAACTCGGCGACCCTCTGCACGAACGGCTCACGGCCCAGGTCGAAGCGCGTCTTGCCTTCCGCGGCCAGCTGCTTCTCGACGACGTTCTGCGTGGCAATCCCGGCGTGGTCGGTGCCCGGTACCCAGAGCGCTTCGTCGCCGGCCATGCGGCGCCAGCGGATGAGCACGTCCTGCACGGTGTTGTTGAGCCCGTGGCCCATGTGCAGGACCGCCGTCACGTTGGGCGGCGGAATGACGATCACGAACGGTTCCCGCGTCGCGGCCCGGGCCGGGTCGGCGGTGAACACCCCGTGTTCGGTCCAAGTGGGGTACCAAGTCGCCTCGGTGGCGGCAGCGTCGTACGTCGTCGGAAGAGCGGAATCAGGCCAGGTCATAGCCTGTAAAGATAACCGAACTGCGGTGGGTTTGGTCCGGCAGTTTACCGCCGCCGGCACAAGCCCTCAGGGGGAAGAACGCAAGGGGGCAGGAGGAAGCGCGGTGCCGTTCGCAAACGCCCGAACCGTAGTTCCCGGTAGACCAAACCGCGCTTTACCCTGTGCTCTTGCGTTCTTCCCCCTGAGGGCTAGTGCCGGGGCCAGTAAACCGCCGGACCCTCCGCAGTTCGCCCGAACCGCTTCTAGGGAGCCACTACCAGCGTGCTCACCACCGCCCGCACGTCCGGCACTCCCTTGGCCAGCACGACCGCGTAATCGGCTTCCTTGGCGCTTTCCACCCAGCCGGTCAGCTCGATCACGCCGTCGTCGTCGGCGCCAATGTCGATGGTCCGCTCGGCCAGCAGCAGGTCGTTGCGGAAGACCTCCAGCACACGCTCCTCGAGCTCATGCGGGTCGGCGCCGGCGGGGACGGTCGTGGCTGGCTGGCTCGGCGCCGGCCGGTACCGTTCGGACGGGTGTGACGAGCGGCTCGTGGGCTCCGGATAGCGACCGCGAAGGTGCAGGTGGGAAATCGCCTCGGGGGCGAGTTCCGAATCGTCGTCCTCGACCTCGTCGAAGGACTGGGACCGACGTTCGTCGCCGCGCCAGCCGTCGTCACGATGCCGGCGCTGCCGCCGGCTGCTCTTGCGGCGGAGCAGCCCTTCCACGCCGCCGGCCCGGTCGGCGATGGCCATCCCAATGGCCAGGCCCGCGACCGCGCCCAGTGCCACCAATAGCAGCTGCTTTGACGCCGAACTCCCCGTGCGTCGTCCTCGTCCCATGGTTTCCAGCCTCGCATTGTGCCTGCCGTACCCACCGATGGGCGCGGATGTCTTGGCGTAAGTCCTCTGGCAAGGATAACTTGCCCCATCCTGTCGAGCGAGGTCGACTGCCACGGACCGTAGCCGTGCGTCCTCGTGCTGCCCGCCGTGTCGGCGTGCACCACACCTGGCTTGAATCCTTTTGCTGTCCCGTCCGATGATTGCCGGTCCGTCCTCCGCTGGTGCTGACGCTTCGATCGTACTGACCCTCCCCGATGGTTCGACCCGCGAGGTCGCTCCCGGAACGCTCGCCCGTGATGTCGTGGGCAGCATTGGTGCCCGACTGCTGCAGGCCTCCGTGGCCGTCGCCGTCGATGGGGAAGTGCAGGATCTCATGACCCCGCTGCGCACGAGTGGCGCCTTCGTGGTCATCACCGACAAGGACCCGCGCGCGTTGGGCGTGCTCCGGCACTCGGGGGCGCACATTCTGGCGACGGCGGTGCGCCGGTTGCGTCCCGATGCCAAGATCGGCTTCGGTCCCGCTATCGACGACGGCTTCTATTACGACTTCGAAGTCGAAACGCCCTTCACGCCGGAAGACCTCGCGGCGTTCGAAGCCGAGATGAAGAAAGTCGTCGCGGAGAAGTACCCGTTCGTGCGCGAGGAAGTCTCGCTGGACGAAGCGAAGGTGCGCTTTGCCGATGACCCGCTCAAGCTCGAGCGTCTCGCCGATTTCGAAGGCACCGACGAAGTCATCTCCACGTATACCGACGGCCCGTTCATCGACTTGTGCCGCGGTCCGCACGTGCCCGACACGTCGCACCTCAAGCACTTCAAGCTGCTGCACACCGCCGGCGCCTACTGGCGCGGCGATGTGAAGCGCCAGATGCTGCAGCGCATCTACGCGACGGCCTTCTTCAAGAAGGACGAACTCGAGACGCACCTGCACAACCTCGAGGAAGCCAAAAAGCGCGACCACCGCGTCCTCGGCAAATCGCTCGGCCTGTTCCAGATCTTCCCGCAGGCACCCGGCGCGGCCTTCTGGACGCCCAAGGGCACCACGCTGTACAACACGCTCGAAGGCTTCGTGCGTGAGCGACAGAAGGAAGCGTTCCAGGAAATCAAGACGCCGCTGCTGTACAACAAGAAGCTGTGGGAGCAGTCGGGACACTGGGGCAAGTACAAGGAGAACATGTTCCTCGTGCTCGACAACGAGACGGGGGAGCACGACATGTCGCTCAAGCCCATGAACTGCCCGTCGCACCATGTGCTGTACGCGTCCGAGAAACATTCGTACCGCGAACTTCCGGTGCGCTTCGTGACTTTCGACGTGCTGCACCGCAACGAGCTGTCGGGGGCGCTGTCCGGTCTCACGCGTGTGCGTCAGTTCTCGCAGGACGACTGCCACGTGTACCTGCGCGAAGATCAGATCGAAAGCGAAGTGAAGTTCCTCATGGACTTTATTCTTTCGTACTACGACACGTTCGGGCTCACGGCGCGACTCAAGTTCGCGACGCGTCCCGAGCAGCGTATCGGCAGCGACGAGCTGTGGGATCGAGCCGAGGGCGCACTGCGTGCCGCGCTCGAAAGCACAGGGCGCGAGTACGAGATGAAGGAAGGGGACGGCGCGTTCTACGGCCCCAAGATCGACTTCGACGTCACCGACAGCATTGGCCGCGCGTGGCAGCTGGGCACCATCCAGCTCGACTACAACGCGCCGGAACGCTTCGACCTCACCTACACCGGCGAAGACAACGCGCCGCACCGTCCGGTGGTCATTCACCGCGCCGTGAGTGGATCGTTCGAACGGTTCATCGCCATTCTCATCGAACACTTTGGTGGCGCGTTCCCGGTGTGGCTTGCGCCGGAACAGGTGCGCGTCATTCCCATCGCCATCGATTACAACGAGCACGCGCAGGCGCTCGTGACCCGGCTCAAGGCGCACGGCATCCGCGCCACGCTCGATGCGCGCAACGAAACGCTCAACTACCGCGTGCGCGAAGGCGAAGTGGAGAAGGTGCCGTACATGTGCGTCATCGGGCGTCGTGAAGCCGAGGAGCACACGGTCGCGCTGCGTGCCCGCGGCGGTGGCAAGAAGCAGGACATCCTTTCGCAGGACGCGTTCCTCGAGCGCGTACTCGAGGAAGTTCGCACCCGCGCGCTGCCGGTGGTTGCCGAGAAGGCACCGGTGGCCGAGGGCGACGCGTGACACCAGAGGCGCTGCTCGATCTGTTTCTGCTCTCTCCGGTGGGGCTTGTCGAGGTCGACGACTCCGGCCGGGTGGAAGTCGCAAACCTTGCGGCGCGGCGCCTGCTCACCCCGTTCACCAGTTCGGGGTCGCTCGAAGATCTGTTCAACACGTTGAGCGCGGTCGCGCCTGATTTACCGGCGCGTGTGCGCGGGTTTGATGGGCCACGCGGCATCATCGTCGACAACCTCGAACTGCTTGCCCCCGGTCAGCACAGCGGCGTCTTTCTCTCGCTGGTCAAGGTGTCGACGGGGCGCATCATCGCCGTGGCGACCGACGCGTCGTCATTGGCGTCGGCGCGCGGGTTGGTGTCGCGACTCGAGCAGCGGTTGGGCGCCGTGGAAACGGCGGTGCGCGAGTACGCCATTTACACCGTCGACAAAGCCGGCGTGGTGGACAGCTGGAGCGCAGCGGCCGAACGTGTGCACCAGTGGAACAGCTCCGCCATCGTGGGACAGCGCATGACCGCGCTGCTCCCGCCCGATCATGGTGGCCCATCGTATCTCGAAGACACCTTGGCGCTCGCCGGTCGCAATGGCTGGTGCGAAGAAGAAGGCTATCGGCAGCGGCAGGATGGCACGACGTTCTGGGCCACGACGCTCGTCACCGCGTTGCGTGATGCATCGGGTGAGGCGGTCGGCTTCTCCGTGGTTTCACACGACGTGTCGGAGCGCCGCAAGCTCGAGGAGCGCCTGCGCGACGATGCCTCGAGTACGACCGACTATCTCACGGGTGTGTCGGCGCGCCGGGCCTTCTTCGATGTGGCGCAGAGCGAAGTGGCGCGTGCGCGGCGCTATGGTCAGCCGCTCACGATGTTGCTCGTCGATCCCGATCACTTCCGCGAACGCGTCGAAGAACACGGCGAAGCGTTTGCCAACGAGTGGCT
>CANGXD010000195.1 GCA_947457545.1 Gemmatimonadaceae bacterium | reverse complement strand
TTACATCTGCCGCAGCCAACTCAGTTTCACGATCAGGGACCGTGCCGTTGGCGTGTTGCCATTGAGCACCGCCTGCCGATCGTTGTACACCACGTACAGAAACGACAGCGGCGCGAACTCCCAACTGAATCGCGCGTTGAGTGTCCCGCGCTCGACTGCGGTGTTGTACTGATAGAACGCGCTCCATTGCACGCGCGGGTTGAGAAAGATGCGGAGCTCGGGGCCCGCGAGATGCGTAACGAAACTGGAATCGCGAGTGCCGAGCGACCGCAACCGATTCACTTCGTAGGCGCCGCGCAGCACGACGTAGGGACTGGGTGACCAGCGTGACGACAGCTCGACCCGCTCGAGCGAGCCGTCAAAGAAATCACCCGCCGACACGATGCCCGTTGCGGCAAACCGGGCACTCTGATCGCTGCGAAGCACCAGGCCAACCCGCGCGTAGTCATGCGTGCCCGGCGCGATGCGCACATTCGGGAACAAGACCACCGGCGCCAGCGGACGCTGATAGTTCTGCTCCACCGACGGGGCAATGCTCGCGCCGTTGCGAAACAACAGTTCACCCGAGTACGCCAGCTGCCCTTCTTGCAACACGAACGTGGTCGGGTCTTGATAAGCGATGGCCGTGGGTCCATGGCGAAGCCACACGACGTTCTTCGGCAGCCAACGCGGCTGCGCCGTGAACGAGACGAACGGACCGGTCATCAACACATTGGGACGAGACACGAAACCGGTTTGCGGTTGGTAGTCCCTGGTGACCAACGCCCCCGTAACGCCCGCGGCGAAATCGGGGGTCGCGTGCGAGAGCCCATAGGTGGCCGCGATCCCCGTTCGCCCGTCAACGGTGGAGGTCGAGAACATGCCCGAGAGCTGGTTCTGCTCCCCGAGCCGCGTGAACGCATCGAAGGCGGTCACCACGTTCTGTGTGCCCAGCCCATCGGCCGTTTGGCCATCACGAAGCGCCACGGTCGCGCCGAGGCGAGTGGCGCGTCCAAAAAATTGACTGCCGCGCGCGACAGCAAAGTTCGTGGCGCCTTGATCACCGATGGCCGCCTGTCGCATGGCCAAAGCACCAGCCGTCGTTCTGCCGGTACGATACGCGTACCGAACGCCACCATCGATAGGCAAGAGCGTGCCGTCATCGGCCAAACCGATGCGGCGCGAGAAGAAGGGCTGCACGATGTAACGACCAGTCAAACCACCAGCGCTCAAGAGGTCGGCGTTCTCCAAGAAGAACTGTCGACGTTCGGGAAAGAACACGCTGAAGCGCGTCAGATTCACCACCTGTCGATCGACATCCGCCTGGGCAAAATCGGTATTGGCCGTCGCTTCGAGCAGACTGTTCGCCGTGGGGGCCCAAATCACTTCACCGCCGACATCGCCGAGCGTGCCATTGAACGCGCCGCGCGTGCGATCGGTTGTGCGTTGTCCAAGGGCATACGGGCGAATCCGCACGTTCGCCCGCGGAGGGGGTGGCGCCAACGAGTCGAGCACGCCGCCAAAGGTGAGTCGCCAGGACGAGAACTGCCGTGGATACGGCATCCACGCGCTCCACTGCGCAACGCGACGCGTATTGCGGACGAAGTTGACGTCCCACGACGTGAGCCCCGGCGCGTAGCGCAGCGACTGCCACGGAATCGCCATTTCGGCAATCCATCCGCTGTCGGCGCGGGTGGTCCGGACACGCCATAAGGCGTCCCAGTTGAAGTTGGACACATCGCCACCATCGAACGCCTGCACGTCGCCCTGCGAGCCCATGGGCGTCACCTGGAACTGCAGAGCGGTGCGATGATCGCCAAGTGGTCCGAAGGTCACGCCAAAGACATCGGTTTCGGGCGGTTCGAAATCGCGACGCAAATCGGGCAGTCGGAGCGATTGCAGCCCCGCACTGTCACGGTTGAACGCCCCCACATATAGATATTCGTCGTCATACAGCACGCGGACTTCGCTGGGATACTTCGTGGTCGTGTTGAAGTCCGGCCGCACCTGAAAGAAATCGCCGGCGACAGGTGCCGCTTGCCAGCTCGCTTCATCCAAACGCCCGTCAATCACGATTTTTGCGAGGGCACGCCGGGCCACCAGGTGGCGTCTCGTTGCCTCGGTGGGCTCGGGAACTTGCGCGGACTGTGCGCGCACCGAACGCGCGGCAAGGAGCGCGAGGATCGTAAGGCCGACAGAGCAGCGTCGCGTCAGCGTACGTGATTTCGAACAGGGCGTCATCCATGAAGACTACGACGGGCTGAACGGAATGTCTAACGCTGAATGCCCAACAAACGGTGGGTCTCAGCAGACGCCGCGGACGTGGCTGACTTGCGCTGAGGAGGCGCGTCGGTTGACCTTCCCATTGCAACGCGTCATGAGACCTCCCAAGCGATGACTATGACTCTGTACGGCATCCGCAACTGCGACACCATGAAGAAGGCCCGCGCCTGGCTCGATGCACGCGGCGTCGCGTACGCGTTTCACGACTACAAGGTCGCGGGCATTGATGCAGCGACGCTTCGCACGTGGGCGACATCCGTCGGCTGGGAGAAACTGCTCAACCGGGCGGGCACGACCTTCCGCGGGCTGGATGCTGCGGACAAAGCCGACCTGAATGAAGCCAAAGCAATCGCGCTGATGGTCGCCAACCCGAGTCTGATCAAGCGGCCGGTGCTGACGGGCGTGTCTGGGGCACCGCTGGTGGGTTTCAGTGAGGCGGCCTACGGGGCGGCACTCCCTTTATCAACTACGGCCGCTCCACCAACGCCTTGATCAATCGGTCCTTGAAACTGTCGAGCTTCCCGAACGTGTCGGGATCGAAGCGATCCGTGTTGCTGAGAATGATCAAGGTCTTGTTGATGCCGGGCAGGCGAATGAACGTGTGATTGAAGCCGAACGATCGGCCACGCCGTTCCACCACGCGCGGTGAACTCGGGAGAAAATAGTAGTCGTACACCCAGCTCCCATAGGCCACATAGCCGAGCTCGGGGTGCGACGTGTACATCTCGGCGATACTCGCCTTCTTGAGCAATCGTTCGCCGTAGAGTGCCTGATCAAAGCGCAGTAGGTCCGCCACGGCGCCGTACATCGCGCCCGCGGCGCCGGCATTCTCGACATAGTCCGACGGCTCGGGCGTGAGGCGGCCGGTGGAGTCTGCGAGATAGCCTTGCACGATGCCGGTGCCGGCGCGCGACGCCATGCCGGTGTGCGTCATACCGAGTGGCGTGAGAATGCGCTCCTGCAGCACGGCCGCGAAGGGTTTGCCGGTGATCTTCTCGATCATCAGCTGGAGCACGAGGTAGTCGAGATTGGCATAGGCGAACTCGCCATAGGGGCGATACGGCAGCTTCGCCGTCTCCAGTACCATGGCCCGTGCGCTGCGCTGCGTGGCGTACAGCGCGTCCGGCTCTTCGGGAGACCCGGCGCGGTGCAGCAGCAAAACGTGCACGGTGATCTGCTCGGCGCGCGGGATTTTCAGGTCGGGTAGCACCTCGGCAATAGTCGACGATTCGCGGAGTCGCTGTGCTTCCACCAATTGCATGACGAGTACTGCGGCAAACGCCTTGGTGATCGATGCGAGTCGGAAGCGCGCATCCTCAGTCATCGGCGCGTTTGCGCCGGCCAATCCCACCGCGGCCTGAAACACGGTTTTGCCTTGCTCCGCCACCAACACGACGCCGGAAAACTGACGCTGCGCGACTTCGGCGCGTACGATGCTGTCGAAGGCCGCAGTAGATGCTGCCGTTGACGCTGACGCGCGCGCCGATGCGGCGGGTTGCGACATGGCAGGCTGAGCGCCGAGTAGCCCCGCGAGACCACTGAGCACGGCGAGACGGCGAGGGCGCATGAGATGTGTGAGGTGGCTACCAGGTGACGCCGGGCGCGCCACGCTACAGGCGCCCCGAACGCATGGCTTCCTCAACCCAGATGCCGTACTCCGCCTGCATGCACGTTTCGCACGGTCGGTAGCCGGCCGCGATCGCGGTCGCCTCGTCGGCGAAGAAGACCCGATGCTTCGCATATCCCGTAGGGAGCGAGCCGATCGCGCTCCGGCAGTCGAGGCGCCCATAGATCTTCCGCTTGCGGTTCCCGCCAAGCGTGCCCGGTTCGAGACTGAGCACTTCGTTTCCGTCTGGGTCAATCAGCGTGTAATGTTTTGCGGTCATGGCCGAAAGATGAGACGGTGCGTGCCAGATGTCTAACGAACAAGAGTTGCCCAGCAATGAAGTTTTCATCCCGACCACACGACTCCGCCGCCGGGGCGCCGGCTGCGCATCGCCAGCGGCGCCGTCTGCTCATCACCGGTGGCGCGGGCTTCATCGGTGGCAACTTCGTCCACTACTGGGCGCGCACGCGACCGACCGATCTGGTGGTGGTGCTCGACGCCCTCACCTACGCGGGGAACCGCGCGACCATTGCGTCGCTCATCGAAGCAGGAGCGGTGACCTTCGTACACGGAGACATTTGCGACGCGACGCTGGTCTCGACGCTGATGGCCGAGCATGACATCGATACGGTGGTGCACTTTGCGGCCGAGTCGCACGTGGATCGCTCAATTGCCGACCCGGGGGCGTTCGTGAAGACGAATGTCATCGGGACCCACACGCTGCTCGACGCGGCCCGCCGCGCATGGTGTGTGGATGGCCAGTGGAAGGGTGGCGTGCGCTTTCATCATGTGTCCACCGATGAAGTGTATGGGACGCTCACGCCCACCGATCCCGCGTTCAGCGAAACGACCGCGTACGCCCCCAGCTCGCCGTACGCCGCCAGTAAGGCGGGCAGTGATCACCTCGTGCGCGCCTATGTGCACACCTACGGCATGCCGGCCACGATCAGCAACTGCTCCAACAACTACGGGCCGTACCACTTTCCCGAGAAGCTCATTCCGCTGCTGATCGTCAATGCGCTGCACGGCAAGGCGCTGCCGGTGTACGGCGATGGCCAACAGGTGCGCGATTGGTTGTTCGTGGAAGATCACTGCGTGGCGATCGCCAAGATCCTCGAGGCCGATGTCGCCGGCGAGACGTTCAACGTGGGTGGGCGCGCGGAGCATGTGAACATCGATATCGTGCAGCACGTCTGCACGTTGCTCGACGCCGAGTTCGCTGCAGATGCGTCACTGGCGGCGCGCTTCCCCGACTGCCCTGCGGCGCGCGGCACGCCATGCGCCGCGCTCATCGCGCATGTACAGGACCGGCCGGGTCACGACCGGCGCTACGCGATCGATCCCACCAAGATCGCGTCGATGCTGGGCTTCGAGCCGGCAGAGTCGCTCATGACGGGGCTGCGCCGTACCGTCGAGTGGTATTTGGCGAACGAGGCGTGGTGGCGTGGAGTAATGGACGGAAGCTACCGGGCGTGGATGGATGCCAACTACGCGGAGCGCGGGCACAATGTCACGAAAGGCGCCGCGGCGGCGCTGTAACGTTGCCAGTTGATGACCCGATCGGTATCGTTGCTCGCCGGACGCCGTAAACGATTCGTTGAACAGGGCAGCGGCGCGAACTGAAACCGCTCGCTGTAACTGCAAAATCCTGACGACGCCTAGCCGAACAAAGAGGGGCGGAAGCTCTCAGCATCGCTGAGCTTCCGCCCCTTTTCGTGCGCGCGCGGGCCACAGTCGCGGGCCGTGGACACCCGCGCCGCAACACGAGCGTCTGTAACGAGCTGATCAACCCGCAGGTGGGTTCCACTGAAAGTTCGACGCATGATGGTGTACGATGAGCCACCTATCGCCCTCGCGATGCAGGACGAACGTCCGTCTTGCGAATGAGAGCGGTTCCTTGATTGGAGCAGGAGGCACATCGCGCAGGTGCGCCGTGACGATGGCCATGTCGCCAAACATCTGCGCGGTCACGGCAGCCGGTGTAATGGTGATCGGCCCGGACCTGCGACCGAATATTGCCGCGAACGCCTCCCGAATCTGCGGCTTCCCCGTCAGCCGATATGGTGCATCACCCCCGGGCATGAATAGCGTCGCCTCCTCGGCGAAGGTACTCACCATGAGGTCGAGGTTGGCTGTCTCATTCGCCCGAATGAACGTGCGAACCGTTGCCAACGCTCCGCCCTCGTCGGCCGCCGGCTGCGCGTGAAGGGTGGGCGCCAGGAGCAAGCCACTGAGAAGCACCGCAAGAAGTAGGCGCATCTGCAAATCCGCGCGTCTGAAGGTTGGGTTGGTCGCACCGTCTATGGCCACTAACCTTACGCCCACCCACAGTGTGCGCCAGCGCGAGGCGCGTGATCGAACCGTATACTCCAGCGACCCCGATCGTAGTGCCCATCCCGATGCGCGACCGGTGTGCTGAGTCCACGTATAGCCTCTCTTCATGCCTGACCTTCTGCCTCGCCTCCTCCGGGTCGGCGCGATCGCCATCACCGTAGCCTGCTCCGGTGCCGCGTCCTCCACGGCCACGATCGCTCCGGCGCCGAGCGATGTCGATGCCGACGGGGTGCAGATGCTCTTCCCCTCGGCGCCGGGCGCGTCGTTCCGCCTCGGGACCAGCGATCCGAATCGCACCGCGCGGCTCGTGATCGAAAAGGGAACGACCGCGACGGCCGGTGTGGACGGTGGGATTCGCTTCTGGAATCTGCCGTCGTATCCGCTCGCGTACTCGAGCGGCGGCACCGGTGTCACGAGCCGGCTGCACATTCAGGCGAGCGATGCCGCGCAGCAGTTCACGTGGCGCACGCAGCGAGGTTTTCTCGCCGCGCCTACGGATCTCAAGAACCAGGAGTTCACGATCTACGCGCGGGTGCATGGCCTCACCGATCTGGCGCGCGCGATGCTCACCATGAAGGTGCGCGGCGGCGGACACAGTGCGAACAACGGAGATCTCG
>CANGXD010000194.1 GCA_947457545.1 Gemmatimonadaceae bacterium | reverse complement strand
TCCTGTTCACACAGGCCGCCGCTCAGGGCGCCGCACCGGGGTCGTCCCCGCGATCCCACGCATCGAGCAAGCGTGCGACCTCAGGGTCCGACCGGAACGCCGCGAGGTACGGCCCGCTCGAAACCCAGAGACTGAACGGCGGCGTCACCTCCGCCACCGCCATCGTCAATTCCCGGCGCACACCATCCATGTCGCCGAGACCCACGTGCACGGCGAGCCGACTGAAGGCTGGAATGAACTCGCCTCGTGACGCGCGCTCGTCAAGTTCGGCCAGAAGCTGCCGGGCCTCCGCCACACGTCCACCGCGCGCCAGGGCGAGCCCGAGAATCGACACGAAGAATGGTGCGCGCGACATGGCCACCGACTGCTCGAGCCGTCGAATACCCTCCGCGTGCCGGCCGAGTCCAGTGAGCGCGACCCCATGCGCCCACAGTCCGAGCAGGTAGTCACCCTGCAGCTCCAGCGCGTGCGCCGCGAGCCGCTCCGATGTCTCGAACTCGCCGACGATCCAGTACGCCGTGGATTGCAGCGCCTGTACGAATGGCGACAGGGGATCCAAGTCACTGGCGACCTGCGCATGACGGTGAATCTCGGCGGGCGACGTCTCGATGGCGTAGTACAGTGCCGAATACAGATGATGGAGCGAGACGCGCGGGCCAAGTTCGCGGGCGCGCGCAAAGTGGCGCTCCGCATCACGCCATCGGCGCTCGAAGTAGAACGTGTAGAACGCCAGCGAGAAGTTCGCCTCGGCCAGTCCGGGGTCGAGCTCCATCGCGCGTGCGACCGCGGCCGCCGCCTTGTCCCGATTGTCCTCGGCGCGCGTCCATCCATAGACGCGCAGGATGCCATAGCAATCGGCGAGGCCGCAGTAGGCGAGGGCATAGTTGGGATCGAGCGCGATCGCCTGTTCGAAGCACTGGATCGCAACACGCACCGTGGCCGGCGATCGCTGATGCCAGAAGGAGCGACCCTTCAGGTACAGTTCGTACGCCTCGAGGTTGTCCGTCGGCCGACGCACCGCAGCGGTCGTCGCCGGCGCGCCACTCGCCAGCAGTGCCGGCACCAGCGCCCCGACGATCGATCCGACAATTTCGTCCTGAATCTCGAACACGTCCGTCATCTCGCGGTCGTAGCGTTCGGACCAGAGCTGAAAGCCCGTCGCGGCATTCACCAGCTGTGCCGTCACACGGAGCTTGGGGCCGGCGCGCCGTACACTGCCTTCCAGCACCCACGCGACATTCAGCTGCTCACCGATGTCACGAATATCCAGTTCACTGCCGCGAAACCGGAACGCCGAGGTACGCGACGCGACGTGGAGGCCGGCGTGTGCCGTCAGCGCATTGATCAGGTCTTCGCTGAGGCCATCGGAAAAGAACTGATTGTCGGCATCGCCGCTGCGATTGACGAACGGCATCACCGCCAGCGACTGTGCCGGCGGCGCAGGACGTGTCGTCACGCCGGGGACACTCGCCACGTCGGTCAGCGATGCCACGAAGAGGGCCGCGGTGTCGTAGCGATCCATCGGCGCACGCGCGAGGGCTTTCGCCACGACGTTGGCGACCGGACGCGAGACACCGTCGCGAAGCGCCGTCACGTCGGCGGGGGCCTGCACGAATCGCTTGGCGATGACGGCCATCACTGTCGGACCGGTGAACGGTTGCTCGCCGACCAGCATCTCGTACAACACACACCCGAGCGAATAGATGTCGCTGCGACCATCCACGGCTTCACCGGACGCCTGCTCGGGACTCATGTAGGCCGGCGTCCCAACACTGACGCCGGTCTGCGTCGCCGTCTCGGCATCGACCGACTCCAGTGCCTTGCCGATGCCGAAGTCCGCCACCAGCGCATGCCCGTCCTGCAACAGGATGTTGTCGGGCTTGATGTCCCGGTGAACCACACCGCTCCGGTGCGCGTGCTCCAGCGCCCCGGCCACCTCGCTGGCGATGCGCACTGCGTCGGCCACCGGCAGCATGCGCTCGCGATCCAGCCGGTCGCGCAGCGATTCGCCGCGCACCACTGGCATGACGTAGTACAGCGCGTCATCGACCTGCCCCGAGTCGAAAAGCGGCAGGATGTGCGGATGACTGAGCCGCGCTGCCATCCGGATTTCGCGCAAGAACCGCTCGGCGCCGACCGTCTGCGCGACGTCGTCGCGGAGCACCTTGATCGCAACGTCACGATCGTGCTTGAGATCATGCGCGAGGTACACGGTGGCCATGCCGCCCTGACCGAGCTCGCGGTCGAGGCGGTAGCGGTCCGCAAGCGCGGCAGCCAGGCGGCCGACGATGTCACTCATTTGGCGCGGTGTCGCAGTAGCATGGGGGGCAGGTCGCGGCGGCGTCTCGTCCGGCACGACGTCGGAATCCCTCGCTCACGTCAGGGGCTCCAGGTTTGGCAATCCGATCTCGCGCAACAGTGCACCGAACCGCGGGTCCGCGCGCAACGTGCCAAACAGCGGCCAGGTGCGCGCGAGCATGACGATGAACGGGTCCCGGTCGGCGACAGCCTGGCCGGCGAGCGCGAGGCCCTCGTCGACGCCAATCACACCGGCGGCTGCCAGGCACAACATCGACGGCTGCACGTACGTCGTCGCGCTCCGCTCCACGAGTTCGTGGTACAAGGCCCGCGCCTGCTCCGGCTTGCCCCACGCGACATAGGTCGACACCAGATGGGCCACCGCCCACGCATGGCGCGCGGACATCGTCAGGAGCCGCTCGCCGACCCCGACAGCCTCTTCATACCGAGCGGCACAGGTGATCGCGACGAGGAGGGAAAAGTGCGCGAGGAACGACGCCGGATCGAGCTCGACTCCCCGGCGCGAGTGGTTCACGGCGGCCTCGTAGCGTCCGGCCGAGATGCTGGAGAAGCCGAGGATGACGTTGGCGTAGCTGGAGAGTGGATCAAGCTCGTAGAGTCGGGTCAGTTCCGCTTCCGCTTCGGCATCACGCCCCGACACCCACTGCAGCAGGAAGAGGCCGTACCACGCCCGCGCCTGCGGGTAGTTCGGATTCAATGCCAGCGCCCGGGTGAACTCGCGTTCCGCGAGCGCATAATCGCGCTCATACAGCATCGTGGCGCAGGCGAGCGCGCAGTGTGCCTCGGCGAGGTCAGGGTCGAGCACCAGCGCCCGGCGTGCGGCATCGAGCGCCAGCGGCATGGCGGTTCGCGCTGGACCAAAGCCCGAGTACGCGGAAGTCGTGTATCCGTCGGCGAGCCCCGCCCACGCCTGCGCGTACTCGCCATCGAGTGCCACCGCGTCCTTGAAGCACTCGAGCGCCTCGAGGATACTGCGCCCGCGCCGGTAGAGAAGCGCGCGTCCCTTCAGGTACAGCTCGTACGCCGCCATGTTCGTGGTCGGCGGGCGGCCCGTTGACGCACTGCGCCCGACTGCCAGAGAGAGCCGCAACCGCTCGGCGATCGTCGCGGCAATCTCGTCCTGCACCGCGAACACGTCCTCGATCACGCGCTCATAGCGCTCCGACCAGAGCTGGTAGCCGTCGGACGCATCAATCAACTGGACCGTGATGCGCAGCCGACTTCCCGCGCGCCGCAGCGTCCCTTCGAGGATCGTGGCCACACCGAGCTTGGCACCGACCGATCGCACATCCTCGTTCTTCCCCTTGAACGAGAAGCTCGAACTCCGCCCGGGGACCTTGAGTCCTGGGATCTGGGCCAGCGCATTCAGGATCTCCTCCGTCACGCCATCGGCGAAGAACTCGTCCTCGGGGTCGCGACTGAGACTCGTGAACGGCAACACGGCCAGCGACTTCTCCGGTGGGGCCGTCCCGTCCCGTTGCACCTCGGTCACGGTGAGGACACTGGCGAACAGCGCCGTCGTCTCGAAGCGATCGATCGGTGTGCGCGCGAGCGCCTGCTGCAGCGCTCGCGCCACCGCGCGTGGCACGCCCTCTCGCAGGGCCATGACGTCGGCTGGCGTCTGCACGAAGCGCTTGGCGATCACCGCCTGCACCGTCGGCCCCGTGAACGGCGGCTCGCCGACCAGCATCTCGTACAGAACGCACCCCAGACTGTAGAGATCACTGCGCCCGTCCACCTCTTCACCGACCGCCTGCTCAGGGCTCATGTAGGCCGGCGTGCCGACGCTCATGCCCACCTGGGTCAGGGTGTCGCCTGGCGCATCGCTGATCGCCTTGCCGATGCCGAAATCGGCCACCAGCACATGGCCGTCCTGCAGCATGATGTTCTCGGGCTTGATGTCCCGATGGATGATGCCCAGGCGATGCGCGTGATCGAGCGCGCCGGCCACCTCGCTCGCGATGCGCACGGCGTCGGCGATCGGGAGCTGGCGCTTGGTCTCGAGCTGCTCGCGCAGCGACTGCCCCTGCACCACCGGCATCACGTAGAACAGCGTGCCGTCGGCGTCGCCCGAGTCGTAGAGCGGCAGGATGTGCGGATGGCTCAGCTTCGCCGCCAGCTGGATCTCGCGCAGGAAGCGCTCGCGGCCGACCGACTGCGCCACGTCATCACGCAGCACCTTGATCGCGACCGGGCGGTCGTGCTTCCGGTCGTGGGCGAGGTAGACCGTGGCCATGCCGCCCTGGCCGAGCTCGCGCTCGAGGCGGTAGCGGTCGCCGAGGGTCTGCTGGAGTGTGGCGCGCAGTCCGTCGGTCACGCGGTGATCCACGCGAGTGCCGTGCTGCGGACGCGGGGATCGAGCGCCAGCACCGAGTCGAGTCGCTCCGTGAGGACGTCACGCATCACCACCCCACGCTGCACGAGCGCCCGGCAGAACTCGCGGTCCTTCTCACGCCCAGCCACCGCCTTGGAGACCCACAGGTCGTGAAGCTCGAGACACCAGGCTGTGACGCCACGCGTGCCCGGTGTGTCGAACGGCACGAGCCGCGCCTGCCACCCATCCGGCAACCGCGCCGTGGATTCAACGACGCCCTGTGCGTAGTACCCAAAGGTGTCATGAAACATGGACGCTTCACCGATCGACCCGTCGATCAGGTCTGCCAGCCGTCCCTCGACGTCGCCTCGTACGGCGACATCGACCTCCACCGAGCGTGCTGCTTCGATCGGCAACGGTCCGGTCATGCTGCCGTGCACCGCCTGGCTGCCGATCACGAGCAGTTCCGTGACGCCGAGCACCGCCCCCGCAGCGCGAATCGCGTGTTCGAACTGTTCACGCGTCATGACGCCTGGTCCAGTGACACGGTGTCGTCCGACGCGCCCGAGCGTTCACGCTGTGCGAACGCGTGATAGACCTGGGCGCGTTCGGCCGCCGACAGCACGCCGGTGAACGGCGTCACGTGGCGGAGTTCCCGAGCCCACGGCGTGGGATCGGTCAGCACCGGGAGGAGCGCCTCGAGCGGGCGACGCAGGAGGCACTGCCATTCGTCGAACAGCAGGCGAGCGCCGGGATGCAACGCTCGCATCCGGGCCAGCGAGGCGCGTGCGCGGGACAGCACGGCCTCGGGCTCCGCACGGAGTCGCGCGGCGACGGCTTCATGGAGCAGCAGCGAGCGCCGCTCCTCACGTGTGAGCGGGGGCACGATCCGCACATCGACCTCGAAGCCGGCCGCCTGTGCCAGCCGCTCCACGGTACGCCAGGTCGGGCTCTTGCGGTCCCCTTCGTAGGCAGCGATCGCGGACTGCGAGGTCGCCGCCAGTGTGGCGAGGTCCTGTTGGGTCCGGCCGGCGGTGAGGCGGAGGAGGTGCACCGGGTTCATGCTGGAGTATATCCGATCGCATATGACTACAACAGCGGATCCACAGGCGATGCTGGCGACTGCACGGACCCGGCACACGTACTGACGAAGGGGTCCGGAGCGTAGGGCGCGCGGTAGTGCCTGGACTCCATGTTGCGGCTGCGCCCTATTGCCGCTGCCGTACTGAGATTCCGCGCCCCGTGCCGAGCGTGACCGAAAAACGGTTATACCGACACATCTCCCAGAGCTGCTGCCCATGGAACGTGACGTTCTCGCAGGGTCTGATGGAGGATTCGCCGTTCCGGACACGGGAGTTCATTGCGGGCAAAGACTCGGTCACACCGCAACGTACCGCACCTGATCCACGGGCCACCCGTTGCGGATCACGCGGGCCTGCGGCGCGGATTCCGTGGCGGATCGCCCCGCCGTAGGTTGGCATCAAGTACCGTTGCATCTGTCGGCGTGCGGACGACGGGCGCGTGGACGCGCCCATGCCGTTGCGCATCCCATGAAGGAGGTCGCGCATGAAGAGTTTCTGGAGCGCCGCCGTCGCGCTGCTGCTCTCCGGGGCATCGGTGTCCGCGCAGGTCGCACGGGTCGCGATCACCCCGGACTCCGTCGACGCCGGGGGGCTTCACACCGTCCAGTACGTCTTCACGATTGGCCCCCGCGGCCTGGCGCCGGGGGGCGGCGTCCGCATCGAGATCCCGGTCGCGTACGCGGAAACCGAGTTTCTCCTGTGGCGCGCGCCGCAGACCGAGGGCGCCACACTGCCGGGGTATGTGACGGCGACGACCTCCACTCGTGCGCCGGTGCGATTGCGCGTGGACGGACGGTTGCGCGGGATCGTCGAAGCGACCGTCGGGGCGCCGGCCTACAGCTTCAACGCCAGCTTCTGTTGCGAGCGGACCGCCCGACTCGCCCGGTACTGCGCGCGGAATCCGGTCGCACTCGAACGGCTGACCTACGACCGAGCCGCCAAGGCGGTGACGTACCGGTCGGACAAGTCGGATGGTCCGACGGCGGGCACCGAGACCGCCGACCCGCTCGAGTTCCTGGCCCGGGTGCTGGTGCACATCCCCGACCAGGGCCACGTCACCACGCGGTACTACGGCTGGTATGCCAACCGTCCGCGTGGCATGCGCC
>CANGXD010000193.1 GCA_947457545.1 Gemmatimonadaceae bacterium | reverse complement strand
CGATGTCGTGCGCGTGCATCCGCTGTGCGCCGAAACGCCGACCAGCGTGCTGCCCCTCGCGGTCACGCCGCGTGAAAGTGTGTACGTGCGCAGCAATTTCGAGATGCCGCTGGCGCATGACGCGTGGGAGCTGGCGGTACGCGGCGCGGTACGTACGCCATTCACGTTGTCGCTGCGCGAGATCGCCGCGTTGCCCATGCACACCGTGCTGGCCACGATGGAGTGTGCGGGGAACTGGCGGTTGGGTATGGACCCCGTACCCACCGGTGAGCCGTGGAAATACGGCGCCGTGAGTACCACGCGATGGAGTGGCGTGTCGCTGGCCGCATTGCTCGATCGCGCCGGGCTGCACGACGACGCCCTCGAGCTGCTCGCGGTGGGAGCCGACGCGGGGCCGCGCGACGATGCGGTGGGTGAGGTGCGCTTCGAGCGCGCGTTGCCGCTGGATGTGGCGCGTCATCCCGATACGCTCGTGGCCACGCACATGGACGGCGTCCCACTCACGGCCCATCACGGGGCGCCGCTGCGATTGCTGGTGCCCAACTGGTACGGCATGGCGAGCGTGAAGTGGCTCACGGCGCTCGAGGTGCGCACGACACCGTTCACGGGCTACTTCCAGTCGAAGCGCTACGTGTACGACGTGAATGGCACGACAACGCCCGTCACGCGCGCGCTGGTGAAATCGATGATCGTGCAGCCGGCACCGTATGCCGACTCGTCGGCCGAC
Source organism: Gemmatimonadaceae bacterium (assembly GCA_947457545.1). GTDB lineage: Bacteria > Gemmatimonadota > Gemmatimonadetes > Gemmatimonadales > Gemmatimonadaceae > Gemmatimonas. The sequence continues at coordinate 6,115 of CANGXD010000193.1, read as the reverse complement.
ACGGTGGTACGCGGTTGGGCGTGGTCGGGGAGCGGCGCCATCACGAACGTGGATGTGGCGGTCAACGATCAGTGGCATCGCGCCACCGTGGGGCAGGCGGCGTCGGCCTATGCGTGGACCCCGTTCGAACTCTCCGTCTCGCTTCCACCGGGTGAAGTCACGCTGCGCAGTCGCGCGACCGACGCGAGTGGGGCCGTGCAGCCCGAGCGCATTGTGTGGAACGCGTTGGGATACGGCAACAACGCCATCCGCCCCCACACCGTGCGAGCGGTGAGCGGTGAGATCTCAGGCTTGGAGAGCTGATAGGGAGAGGCTCAGAGATCAGAACTGAGTCTTTGATAGGGGTGAGAATCGAGCAACGCAGCGGTGAGAGGACAGACACCGCCGGCTGCGGGTCCTCACTGCTCACGGCTAACGCAGCAGTGAAAGGACAGACACCGCCATCCGCGGGTCCTCGCTGCTCACGGCTGCGTTGCTGAACTCTCACACCTATCCGGAACTCGATTCTCGGCTCTCTTGTCTTCGTCTGACGCTCAGCACTCAGATCTCAGGAGCCCTATGCGTCAACCAGGTGTTTCGGTCCGTCGCGCAGCCGTACACGACGCCCCCGCACTCAGCGCGTTCGCGCGCCGCGTGTTTCACGACACGTTCGCGGCGGACAATACGCCGGAGGACATGGCCGTGTATCTCGCCCAGGCGTTTTCGCCGGCGAAGCAGCAGGCCGAGCTCGAGGACGCTCGGCGTGTGTGCCTCTTGATGGAGGCAGACGGCGTGCTCATCGCGTATGCGTCGCTATTGGACAGCGCGCCGCACGCCGCGGTTGCGGCGGCGCACCCGGTGGAGCTCGAGCGCTTCTACCTCGACCAGCGCTGGCATGGGCGCGGTGTCGCAGCGTCGTTCATGGAGGCGGCGCGCGGCGTTGCGCGGGCTTGGCAGGGCGATGTGCTCTGGCTCGGAGTGTGGGAGCGCAACGCGAAGGCGATCCGCTTCTACGAAAAGCAGGGCTTCGAACGCGTCGGAGCCCAGACCTTTTGGCTGGGCTCCGACGAACAGCACGACGTCGTCATGTCGACGGCACTGACCGCTTAGCCGCGCTTGCGCTGCGGGACCGGCGCGGTGGGGACTTCCATCGTGTTCGGCATGTGCGGCGTGCCGCGGTGGCACATGACGCAGGTGGTCTTGGGGCGCGGGTCGTCGAGTTCCTTGACCTTGGCGATGTACTTGCTGTCGATATCGCGCTGCATGCGCTCCATCTGCCGGGCGATGACCTTGTTCTTGCGTTCGTCGCTCGCGTAGTCGCCGTTGTCCATGTGGCAATTGACGCAGGTGAAGCCGAGGCCGCGTCCGTACTGCTCGTCCATCATGCTGAGGAACTCTCGGACCGGCATGTCCTTGTGCAGCTTCACGTTCTTGAAGACCACGCCGGCGGGTTCGTTCTCACGCCCCTTGAGGGTGGCCAGCAGCGTGGCCACCGCGTCTCGACGCACGGTGTCCATCTTCATGGGGCTGACCGGCTGCCGGCGCGGGGTGGGTGCGGCGGGGGCGGCACCTGCGGCGGCGGCGATGGGCACGGCCGCCGCGACCGGGGCTTCCTGCTGAGTGCGGGCGCAGGCGGTGGCCGTAACGGCCGCGAGCAACGCGGCGGCGAGCATGAAACGCATGGTACGATCTCCGTAAGAGTACGGAGGCAAGTTAGTACGCCGCGCGGCGATGGCGCAGGGTGACGATCAGCGCTTCTTGGCCAGGATGGTCCCGCGGCAGGTGATCGCGCCGCAGAAGCAGGGGAATCGCTTCTTGGCGGCGGGCGTGTGCCGTTCGGCGAGCATGTAGGCGTAGTCGTAGACGAGCTCTTCGCCGACTTCGATGTCGTGAATGGATTCGATCCAGATGCGGCCGTCTTCGATAACGGCGTCGCAGTTGGGGGCGCAGGAGTGATTGAGAAAGCGCGCCTCGTTGCCGTCGACCGCTGCATCGATGACCACCTCGTCGTCGATCGCGAACAGGTAGGTGTGGTGCCGCTCGCCGGGAATATCGGGGTAGCGCGCCTCCGCCTCGGCGGGGCTGAGTCGTTCGCCGGCGTACTCGACAATGCGGACGCCGGCCGGGATCGGGCGTGTGGCGAAGCCGCCGGCGCCCTGGATGGCGCTGTGACGGACCTCGAAGGGGAGGTCGGTGGAGGTGCTCATGTGGATAATTTCGCCACTCGGGGGCCCAGTGTGATATATTTGAGGGCTACAGGAGAAAACCATGACCAAAACGGACGTGCGCTCGTCTGCAGCGCCGATCCGCGCGAACACCGAGCACGATCAGCAGGATAGTTCCGGAACCGGCAGTTCCAACGGTTTCGCCGCTCTGGGTGTTGACCCGCGCATTGCCGAGGCCCTTTCGGCTCTCGGATACGAAGAACCCACGCCCGTACAGCGGGCTTCCATTCCGCCCCTGTTGGCCGGTCGCGATGTACTCGCGCAGGCCGCCACGGGCACCGGCAAGACGGCCGCCTTTTCGCTGCCGTTGCTCACCCGTATCGGCGCCGGATATAAGGCTGCCAACGGGGCGCCGTCGGTCCTCATTCTGGTCCCGACCCGCGAGCTGGCCATGCAGGTGGCCGAGGCGGTGCATCGGTACGGCAAGCCGCTCGGCTTGCACGCGCTCGCCGTCTACGGCGGTGCGAGCATGGAGTTGCAGATCCGCGCCCTCAAGCGCGGCGTTGACGTCGTGATCGCGACGCCGGGTCGTGCGCTCGACCATATCAAGCGCAACACGCTCAAGCTGGGCACGTTGCAGGCGGTGGTGCTCGACGAAGCCGACGAAATGCTCGACATGGGCTTCGCCGACGAACTCGAGGCCATTCTCGACGCGACGCCGGAGAGCAAGCAGACCTGTCTCTTCTCGGCCACGTTGCCGCCGCGCATTGCCGGGATCGCGCGCAAGTATCTGCGTGACCCCGAGCATGTCACGGTGGAGCGTGAGGTGTTGGCCGAGGGCGCGGTGGCCCGGGTGCGTCAGGTGGCGTACGTGGTGAGCCGCGCGCACAAGATGCCGGCGTTGGCGCGGGTGCTCGATATCGAGCAGCCCACCAGCGCCATCGTGTTCTGCCGTACGCGGACCGAAGTGGACGAGCTGAGCGAAACGCTCTCGGCGCGCGGGCTGCGTGCGGAGTCGTTGCACGGCGGGTTGTCGCAGGACCAGCGCGACCGCGTGATGCAGAAGTTCCGCGCCAAGAAGGTGGATCTGCTCATTGCCACCGACGTGGCGGCGCGCGGCCTCGATGTGAAGCACGTGAGCCACGTGGTGAACTTCGATGTGCCGGCAGACGCCGAAACGTATGTGCACCGTATTGGCCGCACCGGCCGTGCGGGTCGCGAGGGCGTGGCCATTACATTGGCCGAGCCGCGTGAGCACCGGTTGCTGCGCAACATCGAGCGTCAGACGAGCCAGAAGATCGACATTGCGCAGGTGCCCACCGTGGCCGATCTGCGTGCGCACCGTCAGGAGCTGGTGAAGATGACGTTGCGTGAAGCCATCATCGAGGGCGGCCTCGAGAGCTTCCGCGGCATCGTGGAAGCGTTGGCGGGCGAGTTCGACGTGATGGACGTAGCGGCGGCGGCGGTGAAGCTGGTCGCGGCGCGTGACGGTGGCGAGGACGAGATCCCGGCGGTGACGGCGCGTGAGCCGCGCGAGCGGTTCGACCGTGGCGAGAGCCGTGGTGGCGAGTCGCGTGGCGAGTCGCGCGGCGATTCGCGCGGTGGCGAGCGTTTCTCGCGTGAAGGCAGCAGCGATCGCCGTCCGCCGCGCGCGGAAGGTGGGGCTGGTGCTTCTCGCGGCAAGAAGCCGCGTCGTGAGACCGGCTGGACGGCGGCGACGTTGTGGATCGGTGCCGGCCGCAAGCTCAAGATGCGTCCGGGCGATCTCGTGGGTGCGATCGCGAACGAGGCCGGGTTGGACTCGGAGCACATTGGCGCCATTCAGATCGCCGACAACTTCAGCACGGTCGATGTGCCGGAGGCGATGGCGGACGAGGTGATCACCGCGCTCAAGAATACCAAGATCAAGGGTTTGCGGGTGCAGGTGCGCCGCGACCGCACGAAGTAGTCTTGTTGGAGCTGTGGCGCGCGTTGTCGTGAGACGATGCGCGTTGTGATGATGACAGAGAGGCGTGGAGACGGATGCATGATGATGCATGACGTCTTCACGCCTCTTGTTGTTGGTGCGCGACCGCGCGGCCGTGCGGCGGTACAGTCCGCGCACGGTGCAGGTGTATGTACGGTGGATTGTCGCGTACGTGAACTTTCACGGGCGTCGGCATCCGGCCGAGCTCTCGCCATCCGCCGTGCGGGACTTTCTCTCGCATCTGGCCACTGCGCGAGGCGTGGCGGTGTCCACGCAGAATCAGGCGCTGGCGGCCCTCCAGTTTCTCTATCGCGACGTGTTGGAGCAGCCGTTGCCCACCGTGACGGGCATTGCCCCGGCGAAACGGCCGCATGTACTGCCGAATGTGTTGTCCCGAGCGGCGGTGGCTGCGGTCCTCGGGGCCATGGACGGCATCCCGTGGCTCATGGCCTCGTTGCTCTATGGATCGGGAATCCGCCTGATGGAGTGTTGCGCGTTGCGAGTCAAAGATGTGGACCTCGATCGCGGCGAAATTCGGGTGCGACAGGGAAAGGGTGCTCGTGATCGGGTGACCATGTTGCCTGCCAGTCTTGTGGCGCCGATGCGTGCGCATCTCGCTGCCGTCCGGCTGGTAATGCAACAGCGCGCGGCGCGCGGGGGCGGGTATGTACCCTTGCCGCTGGCCGTGGGGACGAAGGCCATGGGCGCCGTGCGAAATCCCGGGTGGTGGTGGGTATTTCCCGCATCGCGCAACTATTGGGATGCCGAGGCCAAGCAGCGGCGTACGCACCATGTGCATCCAACAGCTTTGCAGCGGGCGGTCGCTGAGGCGGCGCGGCGCACGGGTACGACGCAGCGCGTCGGGTGCCATACGTTCCGGCATTCCTTTGCGACCCATCTGCTCGAAGCCGGCTACGATATCCGCACTGTGCAGGAGTTGCTGGGACATCGGGACGTATCCACCACGATGTTGTATACCCACGTCCTCAACCGCGGGGGGCTCGGCGTGAAGAGTCCCTTGGATCTTCCCGAACTCTCAAGGCCACGAACTGGCGGTCCAACAGAGCGGCCGCAATCAGGGACGCGCACAGTCGCGGCGAGCGATGCCTCCCGCTTGCGGAACCCTCGGCGCAACTGAATGTTAGACTGCATTATCTGCAGGCTAATTCGGAGTGCCCAATTACGTCTCTGCGGCGTAAGCGACGCCTTGGCAATGAGATCCGACCATGGCATCGATGCGAATCGCTCTGGTTTAGGCTGCAGATTGACGCTGTATAACGCGCTGGCTGCAGTGATCGCCTGCAGGCTAATGCTCGTTACGCCGCTTGACTGAGAATGTCCACGTTCAAGACCACCGACTACTTCGCGTACACCCGGACTCGAGCCGATCGCGCCGCGATTCGGGACGAATGGATCGTGCAGGCCATCGAGCATCCGGTGGCCGAGTCCGTGCAGGGGGATGGCCGGATTCGCCGATGGGCCTACATTTCAGAGGTGGGACGGTACCTGCGGGTGGTGCTGCTCCCGGATGCGCTCACGGTCCACAACGCCTTCTTCGACCGCAGGTTCGAGCCATGAATGTGAAGTACTTCAAGGATACCGACACGGCGCTGCTGGAGTTTTCGAACGCCGAGGTGGAAGAGACGCGCGAGATCAGCGAGAACGTCTATGTCGATCTCGACAAGGCGGGCAATCTGGTGAGTATGACCATCGAACATGCGGCAACCGTGGCGAGCCTCCCGCAGGTGCGGATCGAGGAGATCGACGCGAGCGCCGCGTAACGATGCTTGCTGCAGTCGGGCGACTCGGGAGCTCGCTACGCTCGCGATTTATTTGATCGCCCGCAGCAGAAGCCCGCGTTATGCCGACCGACCGGGCGGTGCTCACTCTGGCGCGCAGTGCGCCAATGGCGTATAGTTCTCCATGCGCTTCCTCGAGACGCCGATCTTCACGGCCGCGCTGCGGCGGCACCTCGATGACGAGCAGTACCGCGCGCTCCAGACGG